>CANCRO010000016.1:5000-41102 GCA_947380605.1 Chitinophagaceae bacterium | reverse complement strand
GGCAATGTAACTGCTGCAAGAAGTCTTGCAAAAAATACAGATAATCCAGTTGCTAGAATGATAGAAAAAGGTATTCAGCGAATCGGAAAGCCAATTGATGCAATTGAAAAAAGTATGGAAAATGTAGGAAGACTTGAAATGTACAAAATGGAAAAAAACCTTTCTATCCTTTCTGTAATATCTCGTATCGCACCATTATTTGGTTTTGTAGGAACCATTGTAGGGTTGGTATTATTGCTTAAGCAATTTGCTACCATTAGTAATCCCTCCGTAAGTCAAATTGCTGATGCGATGTATGTAAAATTAATTACCAGCGCAAGTGGATTGATTATTGGTATGTTGGCTTATCTCGGATACAGTTACCTAGATACGCAAATTAACCGTACAGCTAACCGGATGGAATCTGCTAGTAGTGATTTCATAGATATGCTTCAAGAACCACAGAAATAACTAATTGATTGGAAGATTTTTAATTCAACCTTGAGAAATCCTTATCAATATAAACTATCATTCATAAATGAGCTTTAGAAGAAATAATTTAAGACAGCATCATGACGAAGTGGATACAGGTCCATTGAATGATATTTTATTTATCCTTTTGATGTTCTTTTTAATGATCTCAACATTAGCTAATCCTAATGTTATAAAAATGAGTGTACCTCGAGCAACTAGTGATACTAAGACTAAACAAAGTGTAGTAGTAAGCGTGGATAAGGATAAAAATATTTATGTTGGAGCAAGGCTAATCCCTTCTGATTCGCTAGAATCTGCATTAAGGCAATACATTAATGAGGGAGATAGCGTTAAGCCAGCAGTAGTAATCAATGCTGATTCGGTGGCTCATTGGGGTGAAATTGTTCGAGTGATGAAAGTGGCTCGTCGATTAGGTGCTTCCACTTCCGCTACGGTTACAGGAAATGAATAAGTAATTCCTTAATTAAATAAGAATCGATCATTTTTTATTTATAAGTAACATTCGATCTTTTCCGAAAATATCTTTTTTAATTATTACTTGGTAATCCAAATCAAAAATTGAGGCGGTTTGTTTTGCATAATCCTCATGTACTTCTACAAAGATCTTTCCATTAGGTAAGAGATGGGATTTACCAAAGGCGGCTATTTTTTCGTAAAATATAAATGGAGAACTATCCGATACAAAAAGGGCTTGGTGTGGCTCATACTGAGTTACATTTTTATCCAATATTTTCTTTTCTTGAATAGGAATGTAGGGAGGGTTGCTGATAATTATATCAACCTTGGGTAATTGTACCCAAGTAGTTTCATTTAAAAAATCAATTTCAATAAAATTAATATCGGCTTTATATTGAAGGGCATTTCCCTTAGCTACTTTTAATGCCCCTTCACTTATATCAACTGCATGAACCATACTATTGGTTAAATTAATTTTTAAAGCAGTAGCGATACATCCACTTCCTGTCCCAATATCTAGTATCGATAAAATTTTTGAAGATTCAGTAGTATCCTTTTTATTATTATAATCATCTAGCACTAGTTGAACAAGCTCTTCAGTTTCTGGTCTTGGAATAAGGACTTGATTATTTATTGTCAGTTTCATTTTGAAAAACCAGGCTTCTCCTAAAACGTATTGAATCGGTTTGTGTTGAAGCAGTTCACTAAGACAGGTATTTAATTGAGTAATTATTTCTGCTTCGATGGACTCTTCTGGGTTTTTGATGAGGTCTGACTTTTTAACTCCTGCTATTTTTTCAAATACCCAATCCGTTATAGTCATCGCTTCATTTGAACTATAAATTTGCGCTAATTCACGTAGATACTGTCTGTAAATTTGTTGATTTGTCATTAAAGCAAACATAGTTAATTTTTCTATTCATACTTTTGTTACTTGAATAGCCATGAAACATATATGCGTCGTTGTTTTGAACTAGCAAAACAAGGGAAGGGCAAGGTAGCACCTAATCCAATGGTCGGTGCTATATTGGTATTCAATGATAGTATAATTGGGGAGGGCTATCATAATGAATTCGGTAAAGAACATGCAGAAGTTAATTGTATTAATAGTGTAGCCGATGAACATTTGCACCTTATCAATCAATCCACCTTATATGTTTCTCTAGAACCTTGTGCTCATTTTGGAAAAACCCCTCCTTGTACAAATTTAATTATCGAAAAAAAAATTCCCAAGGTAGTCATTGGTTGTCGAGATAGCTTTTTGAAAGTAGATGGAAAAGGAATTGAAGCGATGAGGAAGGCTGGTATCGAAGTGATTGGTCTAGTTTTGGAAAAGGAAGCACTGGATCTAAACAAAAGATTTTTTACTTTTCATGCTAAACTTCGTCCCTATATAATTTTGAAATGGGCACAGACTGCTAATGAAATGATTGCCCACCATACGGATAATCGATTATTGATTAGTAATGAATCAACCAATCGCCAAGTTCATAAATGGCGAAGCGAGGAAGCTTCTATTTTAGTGGGTTCTACTACTGCTTTGCTGGATAACCCTTCACTTACGAATCGGCTATGGCCTGGGAAAACCCCCATTCGTTTAGTTATAGATAGAAATTTAAGCATTCAATCCACCGCTCATTTATTGGATGGTAGCGTTAGAACAATTGTTTTTAATTCCATCAAACAAGAGGAAGTTGGTGCAATTTTGTATTATAAAATATTGGGTAACAAAAGCTGGGTCTTACCAATCATGGAAGCACTGTATCAGTTGAATATTCAAAGTGTGTTGGTGGAAGGGGGAGCCAGCTTGTTGCAGTCTTTCATTGATGAGAATTGTTGGGATGAAGCCAGGGTGATTACCAATACTGAAATGGAAGTACCAGAAGGACTCAAAGCTCCTGTTCTTATCACTGCAGAAAAATATTTTAGTGAGACCATCGAGAAGGATAGCATTCAATATTATCGTAGGATAACGACTAGTTGATTTGTTAAATTGATTTTTAATAATTGTTATTTATAATTTTTCAATTCGTAGATTGGGATACTTTTGAAGTGTTTTGAAATTTATTTTAGCGCTTACATTTTTTTCAATAATTATGAATGAAGCTGAGTCTTATAAAACGATTGATCAACCTGCTGTAGCCGAATATAAGGATAGAGGAAGTAAATTTTTGGCTTTTGCTAATCCTATTGTGAAAGTGGAAGATTTTAAAAAGCAACTTCTAGATCTTAAGAAAGAACATCCTAAAGCTGCTCATCATTGTTTTGCATATCGAATTGGAACGGATGGAAATACTTTTAGGGCGAGTGATGATGGCGAGCCTGCTGGATCTGCAGGTAAACCTATATTGGGTCAAATTGATAGTAAAGAGCTAACTAATATTGGGGTAATTGTGGTAAGATATTTTGGAGGTAGTTTATTAGGGGTGCCAGGATTAATCAATTCATACAAAACAGTAACCAGTTTAGTTCTACAACTTACTCCGATAGTTAACAAACAAATTGAAGAAAATTATATTGTTAATTTTGATTATACCTTGGTTAATGAGGTAATGATAATATTAAAACAATGCCATTGTACCATAATGAGTCAGGATATGCAGTTATTTTGTACCATTACAACCGGTATTCCTAAAAGCCGGCTAACGGAAGTGTTGTATCGGTTGCAAGAATTACAAAATGTCGACACAAAAAAACTTGTCTAAAACATTGTTTTCTTTTAATTTTCTAAAAATATATTAACGATGGGAACAGAAAAAAAATACACTAGTTTTTGGAGTTTTTATCCCTATTATCTTACTGAGCATAGTGATGCGAAAAATAGATTTTTGCATTTCGTTGGAACCACTTTAATTATCGTTTTTTTAATTTCAGGGATTATTTTAAAAAACTGGCAATTGATTATTGCCATACCTTTTTGCGGTTATGGATTTGCTTGGGTAGGTCATTTTTTTATCGAAAAGAATCGTCCGGCTACTTTTACTTATCCATTGTATAGTTTGGGTAGTGATTTTGTAATGTTTTGGCATATACTCACTGGGCAAATAAAAAAGAAAATAGCAGCAGCGAAGGATCAAATTCAGTTCTAATTATTGAAATAGTGGTAGATACTAAATTGATTAAAATAGAATGGGTTAAACTAATTAATGCTATTATCCATTAAATACCCACTCATTTCTTGTTGATATTCTTGGGCCACCAATCTTGCTTTTGCAGCAAAATCTTCCTTTTCACTCGCATAGATGATGGCGCGACTTGCGTTTACTAAAAGACCACAATCTTTATTCAAGCCATACTTAGAAACATCTTTCAAACTACCTCCTTGAGCACCTACACCAGGAACTAGTAAGAAATTGTCAGGAATAATTTTTCTTATTCCTTCAAAGTCGGAGGCCTTGGTTGCGCCGGTTACAAACATTAAATTACCGGGTGTGCCCCATCCAGCAATTTTTTCTATCACTCTCTGGTATAATGCCATTGGTTTAGATTTTTCCGTTGACGAATCATTTAAAATGAGTTGTTGGAAATCATCCGAACCTTTATTGCTGGTTAATCCTAATACAATGGTCCATTTATTTTCATATTCTAAAAATGGTCTTACGCTATCCTCACCCATGTAGGGTGCCACAGTGATGGCATCAAAATTCATTGCTTCAAAAAAAGCCCTGGCATATTGAGTAGAAGTGTTTCCAATATCTCCCCGTTTTGCATCAGCAATGGTAAACTGTTCGGCAGGAATATAGTCAACCGTTTTTTGCATAGCTTCCCATCCTTTTAGTCCCATGGCTTCATAAAAAGCAGTATTGATTTTGTAGCTAACGCAAAGATCTTGAGTGGCATCAATAATTTGTTTATTGAATTCAAAGATTGCATCTGGATGAGATTGCAAATGTTTGGGGATTTTAGTAAGGTCAGTATCCAATCCTACACAGAGATAGGATTTTTTATCTTGAATTTGCTGAAGAAGCTGTTGCCTTGTCATAGAGCAAAGTTAATTGGTAAAAGATTAATTATTACAATGCAAACATTTGAATAATTCTTGAAATATTTTTTACAGTCAAACTATTTTGCTAACTATGAATTATTTCAAGCAGAACGATTTAGTGATTTATTTTACTTCTTGAATTTCTGTAGGCGCCATATTTGCATTTCTCATAGCAATTCCTCTTGCGGCATTACCAGCAAAGTCCAGAAAGGCTTTTTTTGTAATTTCATCCTCACCTGCCATAATAGGTATACCGCTGTCGCCACCTTCTCGAATGGATTGTACAATGGGTATTTGTCCTAAAAAAGGGATATCAAATTCTTCTGCTAAATTTTTCCCTCCGTTTTTACCAAAAATAAAATATTGATTGTTGGGTAATTCAGCTGGAGTGAAATAACTCATATTTTCTACTAGTCCAATGACTGGCACTTTTAATTGGGCTTGTCCAAACATAGCAATCCCTTTTTTAGCATCAGCCAAGGCAACCAGTTGTGGCGTAGTAACTACAATCACTCCGGTAACGGGTACAGTTTGAACGATAGTTAAGTGAATATCGCCAGTGCCAGGAGGCATATCGATCACTAGATAGTCTAATTCGCCCCAGTTTACTTCACTCACAAATTGTTTGATAGCACTACTAACCATAGGGCCACGCCAAATTACTGCCTGTTTTTCGTCTATCAGTAGGCCGATACTCATCATTTTGATACCAAATTTTTCAATCGGCTCTATTAATCCTTTTCCATCTACTTCAGTCATCATCGGACGTTCGCCCCTAACACCAAACATAATATGTTGGCTAGGACCATAAATATCAGCATCCATTAATCCAACTTTTGCGCCACCTTTTGCCAATGCAAGGGCTAGATTACTGGAAATGGTACTTTTTCCTACTCCACCCTTTCCACTTACTACAGCAATAATGTTTTTAACCCCTCCTAAAATTAACTTAGCATCTTTTCTGTTCGTACTAGTATTACTTGTAAAGTTCACGGTAACCTCTGCTTCTTTGTCTACTAATATTTTCACAGCATTGATACAGGCATTCATGATCATGTCTTTTAAAGGACAAGCAGGGGTGGTAAGCACCACGGTAAAAGAAACTTTTTTTCCTTCAATGGCGATGTCTTTCACCATATTGAGTGTTACTAGATCTTTTCCCAAATCTGGTTCCTGTACATTACTGAGCGCTTTAAGGATGTCTTCGTTTGTCATCGTTCAATTATTTGTTAAAATGCTATTTTGTTTGTAAAATTAATCAATGAAGACTTTACTTTGTTGATTAATTGTATAATGTTGTTATTTTGGATACTCAGCATTATATTATTACTTTAGCACCTTCGAAAAACGTTTTTTTAGCTGCAATTTTAATAATATCGGTAATTAGCTATCGTTCTTACTTATTGCAAATTAATAGAGAATGATTTTTTGATGATAATTATGAATGGTTAAGGGGTAATTGCTTACATCAAATGATGGGTTTTATCCGATTGTGAAATAACTATAGGTGTAGCTTTGAGCAGCCTCTAAGTAAATCAAAAATGACTAAAATTTTATCTTTATTCTTGATGGCAACCTGTCTTTTGCCTTTCACTACTAAAGCACAGTTTGAGACTTTTAAAGACTCTGTAGTGCAACTTTATGGAGTTGTGATGACGGCAGATAGTTTGCAAGGCTTACCTTCAGTGAGTGTGGTGGTGAAGGGTCAAAATAGGGGGACTGTTACTAATAACCAGGGAGTTTTCAGTATAGTTGTTTTAAAAGGTGATCAAATTGAATTTTCTAGTGTAGGCTTTAAGCCCAAATTAATTACAGTACCTAAGGATATAGAGGGAAACCAGTATAGCGTCTTGCAACTAATGGTCAACGATACAGTTTATCTAGCGGCTACTATTATCAAGTCTAGGCCTTCTAGAGAACAATTTGAGAGAGATTTTCTAAAAACAGTTGTGCCGGATGATAAATTGGAAATAGCTCGTAAAAATAATGACGAGAGTCGAAGACGGCTTTTAATGGC
Organism: Chitinophagaceae bacterium; assembly: GCA_947380605.1. Classification (GTDB taxonomy): domain Bacteria; phylum Bacteroidota; class Bacteroidia; order Chitinophagales; family Chitinophagaceae; genus Ferruginibacter. The sequence continues at coordinate 34,170 of CANCRO010000016.1, read as the reverse complement.
CACCTTACCCATTGATGGAAAGGAAGCTGCGGGAAGATACCTCACTCAACAGGCTGTAAAATCTTATTATACTGGCCAGGTTCCTCCAATGAATATTTTTAATCCATTTGCTTGGAATGAGTTCATTCAAGCATGGAAAAGGGGTGACTATAAAAAGAAATAATCTGGTTCAACTTCTCTATGAAAATTTAAATACAGATTGTATATTCGGAACGATATTTAATTTTTTCATCTCAGTCAATATGCATTTAGCTATGAGCGAATCTAACACACCATCAAAGCCTATACTGTTGGGTAAAAATTATTTTCTCATTGGTTTTATGGGAACGGGAAAATCTCATTGGGGTAAATTATGGGCAGCTGCTTATAAGCTAACATTTATTGATTTGGATGAGTTGATTGAGCAGGATGAGCAAACCACCATAGCTGAAATTTTTGAATTAAAAGGAGAAGCTTATTTTCGAAATTTAGAAAAAGAAGCGTTGAGAAAATGTGGTGATCTGCAAAATACTTTAATCGCTTGTGGGGGAGGAACACCCTGTTTTTTTGAAAATATGCAATGGATGAATGAACATGGAATCACCATTTATATCAGTTCTAAGCCAATTCAAATATTGGATCGGGTGATGGAGGAAAAGGAAAAGCGCCCCTTGTTAAAAAAATTAAATGAAGGGGAGGTTCTTTTTTATATAGAACAAAAACTAAAGGAACGTGAGCCATTTTATTCGCAAGCTAAAATAAAAGTGGACTCGAAAAGCTTACATGAAAATTCATTTGCTGAAATCGCTTCAAGTATCCATCCATAAATTATTTGTTATGCAAACCTTTTTTCTTAAGACTGCTGCTTTATTAGGAGCTCTTGCAGTAGCATTAGGTGCTTTTGGCGCTCATACTTTAAAAAAAATATTGAGCGATCAATATCTGCAAGTTTTTGAAACGGCCGTTCGCTACCAATTTTACCATGTTTTCGCATTATTAACGGTGGCAATTTTATTCAAACAATTCCCTAACAGCCAATTGATTTGGTCTGGCCGATTATTTTGCATTGGCATTTTACTATTTAGTGGCTCACTTTATTTGATGACTGTATTGGAAGCGATGGGGCAGCAGGGTTTTAAGTGGATAGGAGCGATTACGCCTTTGGGTGGACTTTGTTTAATTGCGGGATGGGTTTTAATGGCAGTAGGTATTATGAAAGGCTAGTCTAATTTATTTTTTATAGTTACCAGTGTACCATTATTATTTTCTACAGTAAATTCAAGCTGCATATCTTCCATTCTTTTTTTTATATTTTTCAATCCATTTCCAAATTTTCTAAAATTTTCTGGATGAATTCCAATTCCATTATCATGGATGGTAAGTATTAAATAATTGCTTTCTATTTTTAAATTTACTTTCACCGCTGTCGCTTGAGCATGTTTAATGATATTATTGAGTATTTCCTTTATAGCTAAAAAAACGTTTCTTCTTTTTTCTCCATTTACTGTTGTGTCAGGTATATTTTCATCAACATTGATTTGGTAGTTGATTCCAGCGTCTTCAAAATAGCTAAGTCCATAGTTTCTTAGGTATGCTATCATGTTATGTAAAGTGTCATTCTCAGGGCTCATCGTCCAGATGATCGAATTCATATTATTGATTAATTCGTTGGCCGAAGAAGATATTTTCTCTATTTCAGGAATTACATTTTTTCCCATTCTGTTTTTTGCTAATTCGCTATATAATCTGATGGTGGTAATGCCGGCTCCTAGGTCATCATGCATTTCCATGCTGATTCGATTTCGCTCATTCTGTCGTGACTGTAAAAGAGCTATCTGGATTTCAAAATTTTTATTTTCCCATTCTTTTTTTAGCGCTTCTTGTTCTTTAATCATGGCTATTAATGAATTCCTTTCTTTATGTGCCACACCTATTAAAAATACAGCTAACAATCCTACGAGTCCTATTTCTAAGAATACCATCGAGTTGTCAAAAATTCCACCCTTGGGAAGTAAATCAATGTGGATGAAATAAGCGATGATAGCGCAGATGACTATTATTAAATTACTTATAGCGATATAGTTTATTAATAAATTATTATTAAAAAAATAAAAAAGAATATATAAAATAGCAATAACAGTCATGTATATTTTAGTGTCATTTTCAACTGCCTCCTGCAAAATAAAATTATTGGTAAAATAAACTATGTAGGTGAAGGATATTAAAGTGACAATCAATAAATATTTTTCTATTTGAAGAATTGAATTAATTAAGGGTAGTTTAAATTTTGTTTCAAGAAATTCTCTTGAAAATTCAATATAAAAAATAGTGCCAACTACTAGTAGGGTAAATTGTAAATATTCACTAAAAAAACTACTCAATTCGCCACTTTGGCGCTTGAGAAGTGCATTGAGCAATATCATTAAACACATTGAGCTGGAGTATAAAAAAATATATAAGTAGGTTTTTTTGTTAATACTCGCAATCATTTTACTTACACAATAGCCCATCATCATTAGTAAGATACCACAAGTAATGTAGGAAATTATGGGGGACCCACTTCCTTTATAATGCCTAAGTAATTTAAATTTTTCAAGATACTCTGGGGAGATGAATGTGGGTGTTAGCTCATTTTTTGCCCTTTTACTGAAATTAATTTTTACAATGAATCTTGCTTTTTCTCTTCCGTTTAATTGTATAGGCTGGTAACCGTCTTTACGACTTTCATCCTTAAGCTGCATGAATTTATTATTCATCAGCAATTTGTAAATTTTAATCTTTTTGATATAGGTTCCTCCTAGAAAATATATTTCTTTTGATGTATCCTGAGCGTTTTCTAGAAAATATTTTAAATAAATAGTACTGGTAGTCCAGCTATTGGGTATATTCTTTCCAAGATTGAAATTGGTATTAGGAGACCACTTTTCATTTAAAATGGTTTCTATGGGTAAACTATTAGTGCTATCAATCAATAATTCATAATGATCACTGATTTCATACAAATCTATAGTACTCATATTTACGATATTGCTGTCTTTAGAAAACTGGGCAAATATGCCGTTGGTGAATAGGCATAGGAAGCAGCAAAGCAATAATTTGTTCAAAGCGTATCGTTTTTTCAAACTTACATCAATTATTGCATTTTGAGACCAATCTACCCCATCGAAATTGAAGGGTTTTTGAGTAATTGTTTTTAATTATCTTTGTCTCAATGGCTAATAAAGTTAAATCTACCAAGTCTGATGCTCCAATTGAGGAGACATTTAAATCTGATATCGAAGAAAAGGTTGCTGTTAAACAGTTACTTAAAGATGAACGTACACATAAAATTGTAGGCGCTATCTTCTTACTAATTGCATTTATGTTGTTTATTGCTTTCTCTTCTTATCTTTTTACCTGGGATGTAGATCAAGATAAATTTAGCTATCGAATGCTATTAGCAAATAATATTAAAGTAGAAAACCTGCTCGGCACATTAGGGGCTTTTTTATCTGAAATTTTTATTCGCCATGGTTTTGGAATGGCGTCTTATCTTTTTTGTACTACTTTTTTTGTACTGGGAGTTAATTTATTTTTTGGAAAAAAAGTATTTTCATTTCGCCGAAATCTGAAATATTTAATTATCGGATTGCCTTTATTAAGTGTGGCAGCTTCCGTAATAATGAAAGGAAATAGATTTCCTTTTGGAGGTTCTGCTGGTGATGCAAGTAGGGAATGGTTGTATATGCGCTTAGGTCAAGTGGGCACAGTTGCATTGTTGGCAGTTAGTTTGTTAGGTTATATTATATGGCGCTTTAATCCAGTTTTTTCTTTACCGTCTAAACAATTGTTAGCCAAAGGAGGCCAGGACGAAACTGAATTAACTGAGTCAGCAATTAACGATGTAGAAGAAGTTTCGACTGATAACGAAGTAAAGGGAAATTATCTAAAGTCAGATGGAGCCATGCTTTTGATTGATGATCAATTGAATAACTCTCCTCAGCATGACATTCAAATTGTTGAAAAAGAAACTCCACCAGCAGAACCAATAATAGAAGAGCCAATCTTTTTTGAAACACCAGTTGAACCGAAACAATCTAAAAATAAAGAGGAGTCTCCTTCCTTAGAACTAGAAATTAAAAACATCCCAGAAAAGGCAGATGCTGACGAACAATTAATTTCAAAGCCAAAACATGCTTCACTAGGCACCCCCTATGATCCAATATTAGATTTGAGAGATTACAAATACCCTACCCTCGATTTATTAGAAGCTCATGGTAGTGAAAAAATTGTTCAGGATCCTAATGAGCTAGAAACAAATAAGACACAGATCTTAAATACACTAAAGAACTACGATATATCGATTCAAAAAATTACTGCTACGGTTGGTCCAACGGTTACCTTATACGAAATTATTCCAGCTGCAGGTGTTAGAATATCTAGGATCAAAAATTTGGAAGATGACATTGCACTTAGTCTGGCAGCATTAGGTATTAGAATTATTGCCCCCATTCCTGGAAAAGGAACTATAGGAATAGAAGTGCCCAATACCAAAAAGACAATTGTGAGTATGCGCACATTGCTTTCTTCGGATAAATTTCAAAATAATAATTTTTCTCTTCCGATAGCTATTGGTAAAAAGATAGATAATGAAAATTTTATAGTAGATCTAGCAAGTATGCCCCATCTATTAATGGCAGGTGCTACTGGTCAAGGTAAATCTGTAGGACTTAATGCAATTTTAGTTTCTTTATTATATAAAAAACATCCTTCCCAACTTAAGTTTGTTTTGGTAGATCCTAAAAAAGTGGAACTGAGTATTTATAAAACTATTGAAAAACACTTTTTAGCAAAGCTCCCTGGTGAAGAAGATGCAATTATTACCGATACCAAAAAAGTAGTACATACACTGAATGCCTTGTGTATTGAAATGGATAATCGATACGATCTTTTAAAGGAAGCTGGCTGTAGAAATATCAGGGAGTATAACGAGAAATTTGTAGCAAGAAAATTAAGTCCTGAAAAAGGCCACCAATTTTTACCATTCATAGTTTTGGTAGTGGATGAATTTGCTGATTTGATTATGACAGCAGGTAAAGAGGTTGAAATGCCTATTGCAAGATTAGCTCAATTGGCTAGGGCAGTAGGGGTTCACTTAATTATAGCCACCCAGCGACCAAGCGTAAATATTATTACCGGTACTATAAAGGCGAATTTCCCTGCAAGAATAGCTTTTAAGGTAAGTAGTAAAATAGATAGCCGTACAATATTAGATGCAGGTGGAGCAGAACAATTGATAGGTAAAGGGGATATGTTGATAAGTCATAATGGTGAGCTAGTGCGTTTGCAATGTGCTTTTGTGGATACTCCTGAAGTAGATAAAATTGTTGATTTTATTGGAAGTCAGCGAGGATATACGCAAGCTTTTTTATTGCCTGAATATGTCGATGAAAAAGAAATGGAGGGAAAGGATTTTGATCTAAATGATAAAGATCCTCTTTTTGAAGATGCCGCTAGGTTAATTGTTGCCAGTCAAAGTGGAAGTACCTCTTTATTGCAGAGAAGAATGAAACTTGGATATAATCGAGCAGGAAGATTAATGGATCAATTAGAAGCAGCGGGTGTAGTAGGTCCCAATCAAGGAAGTAAAGTAAGAGATGTATTAATTAAAACGGAGGCTGAATTACAAGAGTATTTAAATAGAACGCTATAACTGGAATTGATTTTTATCGTTTTATTTATTCCAATACTTTTTCCATTTGCATACTTCTAGAACCCTTCACCAATAACTTCGCTCCATGATAAGCTTGTTGTTGTAGCCACCCTTTTGCTTCTGCAACTTTTTGAAAGAAAAGATATTTATGATTGATTACTTTTTCGAAATCTCCTCCTACCAGTACTACGGCTTTCCAACGATATTGATCAATTAGCTTTACGATAGCGTGGTGTTCTGCAATACTTTCATTTCCAAGTTCCATCATGCCACCTAATAGTAATATTTTTTCATCTCCCTCCATTGTTGCAAAATTTTCAATAGCAGCCTTCATGCTAGAAGGGTTGGCATTGTAAGCATCCAAAATTATTTCGTTGCCATCTTTTTGTATTAATTGCGATCGGCTATTGGAAGGGGTATAATTTTCTAATGCTTGTTGAATGGATTGGTCGGGTACTGAAAAATATTTACCAATAGTCACCGCTACTAGTACATTGGGAAGGTTATATTCACCTACCAGCTTGGTTTTAATTTTTTTTATTTCCGTACCCTTAGTCATTTCTACTTGAAGAAAATGCCCCGACTTATCAGCTTTTCCGACAACTTCAGCATCTTCGGTTCCATACGTTTTGATCGCAGAAATACCAGCACTTATTTTTTTTAGGTAATCATAGTCATTCATTATGAAAGCGGTGCCTCCACTTATTTTCAAGTAATCAAATAATTCTCCTTTCCCTTTGATAACTCCTTCTTCACCGCCAAATCCTTCTAGATGGGCCTTACCGCAATTGGTGATGATTCCATGGGTGGGTAGGGTATACTCACAATAACTAGCTATTTCTTTTTGGTGATTAGCTCCCATTTCAATTACTGCTATTTCTGCATCTTTTTTTACTGATAAAAGGGTAAGCGGAATGCCAATATGATTATTCAAATTCCCTTGGGTACAGTAGGTTTTATAAGTAGTTGACAACACTTCATTGACCAGCTCTTTGGTGGTAGTTTTACCGTTACTACCTGTGATGGCTAAAAATGGAATGGTAAATTGTTGTCGGTGGTACTTCGCTAAATCTTGCAATAATTGAAGGGAATTAGTGGTTTCAATTATTCTGTTATCTGTCAAATGAATGGGCTCATCAATGATCACATAGGCAGCCCCAGCATCTAGAGCTTGTTTGGCAAAATGGTTACCATTAAAGTTGGGCCCCTTTAAGGCAAAAAATAAATCCCCCCACTTTAATTTTCTCGTATCCGTTTGGATAGAGGGGTGTTGTAGAAAAATAGCATATAATTCTTGTAGAAGCATGACTCAAAAATAAGGCAGATCAAATTATTTTCAATAATAAAAAAGGATCAGTTGATCCTCGATGGGCATATAAATAAAAACCCCTTCAGCTTACCGAAGGGGTTTTTATTTATATGAATTAATTTAAATTTTCTTTTTGCTATTTTGTTTTCGCTTTCCAAAGATATTTCCCTCTTTAAATCCTGGGCCTTCTGAAGAACCTAAATAAGTTTGGGCACATCTAAAACCGATGCTACTAGAAGATTGATCTTCATCTAAAAATCTTCTAGCACCTGGCGAAAGCCAATATGGTCTATCATTCCAACTACCGCCTTTGAATACTCTTGAATGATCGCTAATTAATGTGCTGGCTCCAGTAGAGTATATTGAAGTGCTTAAAGAATCCCCATCCATATACCCAAGGGCATTGTTATGCTGATAGTTTCTTCTGTTTTTAACTTCTGCATCTTTTATATCAGTTTTCTTCAATCTTCCAAGAGAATCTCTTTCTACTTCGCCGCCACTTCCTTTAAAAAATTTCTGAAATCTATTACCACGGAAGTAGTTAAAATCTTCTCCATCTGAAGGCGTTAATGGTCTATATACATCCATAACCCACTCCGACACGTTACCACTCATGTTATAGACACCAAAGGCATTGGGGTAAAAAGCTTTGATGCTTCCAGGTATAGCGGAACGGTCATTCAAACCACCAGCAATACCCATATTATCTCCACTTCCACGCTTAAAGTTCGCTAAGAATTTTCCCTGCCAACTGCCTCTTCTATTATCTCTTAATCCATTTGGATTATGACTCCATGAATATATCTGTTGATTAGAAATCAATTCCTCACCTGTTTTACCTTCTTTCTTTCTTGGGTTAGGATTTTGATCTAATAGCCCATAAGCAGCATATTCCCATTCAGCTTCTGTAGGTAAGCGGTAACCAATATTAAGAATTCCATCTTCTATTTTTACGGTTGCTCTAGGTTTACCATTGATATCATTAAATTCTGATTTTCTAGGTTTACCTCTTCCCTGAATTAATTCAGGATTCATGATATAGGTATCTGTATTAAAAGTAGCATCTGCGCCACCACCTTTCATTTCTTTTTTAGCAAAATCTTTTTTAAGGTATCCCTTTCCAATTAAAGTTAACTCATTAACTCTGTCAGTTCTCCAAATACAAAAATCATGTGCCTGCAACCAGGAAACACCCACAACTGGGTAATAATTATAAGAAGGATGGCGGAAATAATATTCTACAAAAGGTTCATTATAAGCAAGTTCTTCACGCCATACAAGTGTGTCTGGTAGCGCTTTTGCTAATACACCTGAATCTGCGCTAAAGGTATTTTCAAGCCAGTAAATATATTCTCTGTAATGAACGTTAGCAACTTCAGTTTCATCAATAAAAAAAGAAGGAACGGTGATTCTTTTGGGTGTATTGTTCCAGTCTGCCATTACATCTTCTTCTTTAGCACCCATCACAAAAGTACCCCCTTGAACAAAGATTAAGCCTGGACCAGCCTTGGGTGCTTTCATTTTAGCTACATGGAAATTACCTTGATTTTTGTCATCATAATTCCATCCAGTAACAGATGATTTACTTTTTTTCTTTCCAAAAATACCTCCATTCTTACAAGCTCCTAATGTGGTAATTAGGATTGCAAGGAGAAATAAATTTTTTATATAAATCATTTTATACATGTGCATACAATTTGCAGCTTGATTAACGAATGATTGCCTTAGTTATTGTGCTACCTAAGTAAACTTGGTTGCGAATATAAATAATTTAAAGGATATGGACTCATAATGAGCGGTGATTTTATGGATATTTACTAATTTTTGTCATTTCAATTATATTTTTTAGAAATTGATATTCTAATCCACTGATTTTATGTCTAAAGCATCTTTTATATACTTGTTATTTATTATAAATAATTATTATATAAAAATAGTTTGATGAATGATGCTTTTCATAAGGCTTATTAACTTTCCTATTTGTTAGTAATATCTGAAAAAAATATCCTTTTTTACTTTTATTTTTAACAAGATGTTATATCTTTGAGCCTCATTCAGGGATATTCCTGTAGATTTTAAACCTCTAAATTATAGCTTATCGATTCTAAGTCTACCTAACCAAGACAAAATACAGAATGAAAAAGGCTATGATTAAACTAACAGGGTTAGTTATTTTACTGGTAAGCGCCACCGGTCATCTTCAAGCGCAGGATCCTACTATAAACGTTGTAACTTCAGCGGTTCCTTTCTTAAGAATTTCACCTGATGCTAGAAGTGGAGGAATGGGAGACGTGGGTATTGCTACTTCACCTGATGCTAATTCGTCATTTTGGAATTTAGCTAAAACTCCATTTAATACCAATAAAGGAGGTATTTCAGTTACTTACACGCCTTGGTTAAAAGATCTTGGATTGAATGATGTTTATCTAGCTTCATTATCAGGATACTATAAGTTAGATGAAGACCAAGCCATCTCCAGTTCTTTAAGATATTTTAGTTTAGGAAGTATTCAATTTACTGACAACTTAGGAAATGATTTAAGTTCTTACAGACCAAGAGAATTTGCCTTTGATGCCGGATACTCAAGAAAGTTGTCTAGTAATTTATCATTAGGCATTGCATTAAGGTATATTAACTCAAACCTTGCTAGTGGCACTATCAATGGAGTTTCATATAAAGCAGGTTCTTCTGTTGCAGGAGATTTGAGTCTTTTTCACACGGGAGTTAATGCTGGTGGATCTGGTTTAAACTATGGAGTTACCTTGAGTAATTTGGGTTCAAAAATTTCCTATACAAGTGATGCTAATCAAAAGGATTTTATTCCTGCTAACCTTGGTTTAGGGGTTGCTTATACCAAAGCAATTGATCCAGCTAATAAAATTACTTTCGGTCTAGATATTCACAAATTATTGGTGCCTACGCCTCCATTAGTGGGGGATAGCGCTGGACTAGTGAGCTATCGTAGTAAGGGAGTGGTAGGTAGTTGGTTTAGCTCATTGGGTGATGCACCTGGTGGATTTTCTGAAGAATTGAAGGAATTTCAGACATCTTTAGGGGTGGAATACTGGTATAATAATCAGTTTGCTTTACGTACAGGCTATTTCTATGAGAATCCTACAAAAGGAAATAGACAATATTTTACGCTAGGAGCAGGTTTGAAGTATAGCACCTATGGAATCAATTTCTCTTACCTTCTACCTTCTGGTTCTGGGGTAAGCCGTAATCCTCTGTCTAATACTTTGCGATTTAGCTTGGTGTTTGACTTTGCTGAAGGGAAAAAGTAATTTAAAATATTTAATTTTAAAAAGCGTTTCGATTTAGGTCGAAACGCTTTTTTATTTTTAAACTAACGTACCTTCGGTATTAATCAATAATAAATAATATGAGTTTGAGAATAGGGTTTGGTATTGATTTTCATCAACTAGTTACTGATAGAGAGTTTTGGTTAGGGGGGGTTAAAATTGATCATCCCAAGGGAGCCCTTGGCCATAGTGATGCGGATGTATTGTTGCATGCTATTTGTGATGCGATGTTGGGAGCTGCCTGTTTAGGTGATATAGGAGTGCATTTTCCTGATACCGATGCTGCATTGAAAAATATTGATAGTAAAATATTACTTAAAAAAAGTTTTGATCTCATAAAAAATGCAGGGTATACCATCGTAAATATCGACAGCACGCTATGTTTGCAGGCGCCAAAGATTAAAGAGTATGTTCCAGCAATGCAAAAAGTGATTGCTGAAATTTTAACGTTGCAAATTACAGACGTATCTATCAAAGCTACTACAACTGAAAAAATGGGTTTTGTTGGAAGGGAGGAAGGGTTGGTGGCTTACGCATCCATTTTGTTAAATAAAAAAGCAGCTGGAGTGCAGTAAAAAACAACCATCAAAAACGGTAAACTCATTACCTTTGCTACCATTATATTGACTAATTTTTTTGGAGCCTGCTATAAAATCCTTTAAGAATTAGTTGGGCTTAGAAATAAAAAACGAGATATCATATGAATACAATTGCTGTAAACATTATCAACAAATCTTCCAATGAATTACCGGCTTATGCAACTGAGGGCTCGGCGGGTATGGATTTAAGGGCCAATTTGGATCAACCGATAACTTTGCAATCATTGGAAAGAACCTTAATACCTACTGGTTTATTTATTGAATTGCCCGATGGATATGAAGCACAAATAAGACCTAGAAGTGGACTGGCAATCAAACAAGGGATCACTTGTCTGAATACTCCTGGCACTATTGATAGTGATTATAGAGGTGAATTGAAAGTAATACTGATTAATTTAAGTAATGAACCACAAGTCTTGTCTCATGGCGATCGAATTGCACAAATGGTGATAAGTTCTGTAGATAAAGCAAAGCTTATTTTGGTACAGGAAATTAATAGTACACAAAGAGGAGAGGGCGGCTTTGGTCATACAGGTAAAAAATAAATTCAGTAGAAGTAAAAATGAAATATCCAACTAATAATAGCATTCATTTCCTAATGCTGCTTTTCACTTTGCTGGTGGTACTTAGTTCTGTGGGTTGTAAGACCGCGAAAAAAATACAGGCAGCCGTAGATAAAAAAGATAGTACCTCAGTAAATATTACACAACCAGTCAACTACGATTCAATTTTGGTAATTAAAAATGCTTTGCAAGATGTGCATAGTAAAAAAATTGACTTCAAGACATTTTCTGCAAAAATAAAAGTAGAATACGAAGATGTAAATGGTAAGCAGCCCAATATAACTGCTTATGTCCGTGCTATAAAAGACAGCCTAATTTGGATTTCTGGTTATGCAACAGTCTTTAATGTAGAGGCATTTAGAATTCTAATAAAAAAAGACAGTGTGATTGTTTTGGATAAAATAAATAAGGAAGTAAAATTGAGGTCGATTGACTTTTTGCAAGAAGTGACTGAAATACCTTTTGATTTTAAAACACTTCAAAATTTATTAATTGGCAATCCGATTTTTTTAGATGATAATGTAATTTCTTATAAAGAAACGGAGTCAAAAATATTACTAGCAACTCTCGGACAATATTTTAAACACTTATTAACGCTCAACAAATCAGATCGTTTATTAGTTCATAGTAAATTGGATGATGTTAATATTGTTAGGAACCGAACGGCTGATATAACTTATGGGGATTATGAAAACAATAATGGAGTTAATTTTTCCACTTCTCGAGAAATAACGGTTTCAGAAAAAAATAAATTGGATGTTCAACTAAATTTCAAACAGTATCAATTTGATAAAGAGTTGTCAATTATTTTCAATATCCCCGCCAATTATACTCGAAAGTAAAAGGGAAGGGTGTAAATAGTGGTATGCTTTAAATTGGTTATAACTTTTAAAGCTCTGAGGTGAAATGAAAACAACCAGTTTGTTTATTTTTGTTATTCTTGTAAAATCTGAATATGATTAAAAGCTTTTTTTTATTACTGCTCTCTTTTTTTATAAGGTACTCTTTATTAGCTCAGTCTACTGCACAACAGGAGTTGGAAAAACAAAGACTAGAATTAAAAAGGGAAATTGAGCAAACACAAGAGTTACTAGATAAAAATAATAAAAGTACTAAAGAAAGTTTAGGGCAACTTTCTCTCATCAATCGTAAGTTGAATTTGCAGGAAAATATCATTGAAAATATTAGTAAGGATATTAATTTACTTGACAATTCAATTTATAAATCACAACGAGATATCAATCGGTTACAAGTTTTATTGGATACCCTTAAACAGGAGTACGCTAAAAGCATGTTGTATGCATATAAGAATAGGAGCAATTCCGATTTTTTAAATTTTATATTTTCAGCATCTAGTTTCAATGATGCGATTAAAAGGGTTACCTACTTAAAGAGTTATAGAAATTATCGAGAATTGCAAGGGGATAATATATTGAGAACAAAAGTGCTCTTGAATCAACGGATTGAAGAGATGAGTGGAAATAAGGTGAAGAAAGGGCAGGTGTTGCAAATTCAAAGTAAAGAATTGTCTGTATTAGAAGTTCAGCAACAAGAAAAAAATCAAATTGTAAAAAAGCTGAAGGAACAAGGTAAGGAATTGAATAATCAGATTGCAGCTAAGAAAAAGCAAATGCAAAAAGTGAGTAATGCTATTGCAGCAGCTATTAAAAGGGCACAAGAAATGGCAAGAAAAGAAGCCTTAGCTAAAGCATTAGAAGAAAAGACAAAGCGTGATGCGGATGAAAAGGCTGCAGAAAAAAACAGATTAGCTTTAGCGAAAGGAAATAATACTCCAGTTGCAAAATCAGTTCCGCTGAAACCTGAAAAGGCTTTACCCATTAGCGTTAGACAAGAAAGCATCTTACTAGGAAATGATGAAGAGGTGAAATTAAATGCAAATTTCATAAGTAATAAAGGGGCTTTGCCTTGGCCAGTAGATAAAGGTTATATGATTATGCGATTTGGTCCACAAAAACTCGATATTGGTGTGACCGTTGACAATCCAGGTATAACCATTGGAAGTGAAATTGGCACATCGGTAAAAGCATTATTTGATGGAGAAGTTTCTTCTGTTACTAATATTGAAAATATGCAAGTGGTGATCATTAAACATGGTGCTTATTTTTCCACCTATAGTAATTTATCGGGTGTGCATCTTGCTCGAGGTCAGAATATTCGTACTGGACAAATCGTAGGAAAAGTTGCTCCAAATGACGAAGGAATTGGTTCGATTGACCTTATTATAAGTAATGAAAAAAGTAATCTGAATCCAGAAGGTTGGCTGAGACGTAGATAATTATTTAATTAAACGCTGATAAAGTTCTTCATATTTTGGAACTATATTTTCTATGTCGAACTTTTTAGCCTGTACTAGTGCATTGGCTTTAAATAGATCATGCGTTTCTTTATTCTGTAAAATATGTAGCGCATTTTTACTCATATCTTCTACATCTCCTATCTCACTCATAAAGCCGCAATAGCCATTAATAATTATTTCGGGTAAGCCACCTGCGTTAGTAGATATTACTGGTACTTCTGCAGCTAATGCTTCTAATGCAGCAAGACCAAAGCTTTCATACTCACTGGTCAGTAAAAAAAGATCAGCTACGGGTAAAATATCTTCCATTTGTTCTTGCTTGCCTAAAAATTTAATATTATCCACTAAGGGGCTTTTTCTTGCTTCTGCCTCTGCAGCGGAACGTTCGGGGCCATCACCTAATAGCAATAATTTAGCAGGAATTTTTTCATTGATCAGAAAAAAAGTTTTTACTACATCCTCCACCCGTTTTATTTTTCTAAAATTACTTGCATGAACAATAATTTTTTCACCATTTGGAGCAATTAATTTTTTAAACTCGTCGATAGGTTTTTTATTAAATCGAGTCACGTCTACGAAATTGTGAATCACTTCAATTTCTTTTTCTATATCAAAATTTTTATAAGTTTCAGCTTTGAGATTATCGGATACTGCAGTAAGGATATCGCTTTCATTCATCGAAAAGGTAACTACTGGGCGATAGGTTTTATCCCTGCCTACTAAGGTTATATCAGTGCCATGTAAAGTGGTTATTACAGGAATTTGAATACCTTGTTTGGCTAAAATTTGTTTGGCTATATAGGCAGCAGAAGCATGTGGTATTGCGTAATGTACATGAAGTAATTGAATATGATTATTGGTAATTACATCCACCATCATACTAGACAGCGCAGTTTCGTAGGGAGGATAATCAAATAGGGGATAGGTGGGAACCCTTACTTCGTGATAAAAAATATTGCCATGAAAATGACTTAACCTTACTGGTTGTTGGTAAGTAATAAAGTGAATCTGGTGTCCTTTATCAGCAAGGGCTTTTCCTAATTCTGTTGCTAGTACTCCACTTCCCCCAAAGGTGGGATAACATACAATGGCTATGTTCATACAATTTATTTTATGTAATGTTGATCATGAAGCAGCCTTAATGTAAAGTTCAAAGGCTTTTCAGGAATGTTTTCATTTGAATCGATCAACTTACTCTACTAATTAGAGTAGTTGATTTAGATAGCCGATGAAAACTGTTGCAATTTACCGATTTATTATGGTCGATATCTTTAATTATATATTACATTTGAAACACTAAATTTGTTAACTTAATTTCAATTATGATACAAAAAACAGTCATTCTAGTATTTGCTTCCTTACTTAGTTTGGTTGCTACTGCCCAAAAAGAAGATTCAATCGCATTCAAAAAAATTGCTGATAATGTATTGATTCATGGAACGGCGTATGAAAATCTACGGCAGATATGTAAAAAAATTGGCCCAAGATTAAGTGGATCAGCACAAGCTCAAAAAGCAGTAGAGGCTACCGCCAAAATGTTACGAGATGCAGGAGCAGATACGGTTTACCTGCAGCCATGTATGGTCCCTCATTGGGTTAGGGGAGTTAAAGAAGTAGGCTATATTAATCTTCCTAATGGATCTAAATACCCGTTAAATCTTTGCTCACTTGGTAATTCAGAAGGTACAGGATTGAAGGGAATAAATGCTTCAATAGTTCAAGTTAATAATTTTGAACAATTAAGTCAATTGGGTAAAAAGGGTATACAAGGAAAAATTGTTTTCTTTAATTTCGAAATGAACCCTACCTATATAGCTACTTTTAATGCCTATGGAGAGAGTGGTCGTTCTAGAACTGCTGGACCATCTTTAGCTGCAAGTTATGGAGCTGTAGGAGTAATGGTTCGTTCTTTGGCAAGTAATTTCGACGACTATCCACATACAGGCGTTACCATTTATAATGATTCTTTTCCTAAAATACCTGCTGTTGCCATTAGTACTAATAATGCCATTTGGTTAACCAAGCAATTAGCCAATAATCAAACACTGACTGCTTATTTTAAAAACACTTGTACTATGTTGCCTGATGCACCATCATTTAATGTAGTCGGAGAAATTAGGGGGAGCATCCTGCCAAAGGAAATTATTACTGTTGGCGGTCATTTAGATAGTTGGGATCTTGCAGAGGGTGCACAGGATGATGGCGCTGGATGTGTGCAGAGCATTGAGGTAATTAGAGTTTTTAAGGCTACGGGTATTCGTCCAAAAAGAACTATCCGTGCGGTAATGTTTATGAACGAAGAAAATGGAGGAAGGGGAGGTGACAAATATCTTGAACTGGCTTTATTAAATAAGGAGAATCATTTTTTTGCTTTGGAAAGCGATGCAGGTGGTTTTACCCCCCGAGGATTTTCTCTTGAAATGAAAGAAGAGCAAATTAATAAGATTAAGGAATGGAAAAATTTATTTTATCCTTATGGAGTGTATGATTTTTCAGCCGCTGGAAGTGGAGCTGATGTCGGTCCTTTAAAAGTTACTGGTGCAGCATTGGCAGGACTCAGACCAGACAGTCAACGTTACTTTGATGTTCATCATGCTTCAATAGATATTTTTGAAAATGTAAGCCGAAGAGAACTGCATATGGGCGCTTTAAATATGGCTGGTCTTATCTATTTGGTGGACAAGTACGGATTATAATCAAGGACTCAATTTGTCTGTTATGGAAGAAAGTACGCGAATTAATACCCCCAAAAGAAAAATGCCTGGCTATAAAAAATTCATGTATTCCCTATTTTTTTGTTTACTCATTGGATTGTCAATCTATGGGTATTGGAAATACTATTTTACATTTAGTGAAGGATATCGCACTGGTTTAATTCAAAAATTATCTTTGAGAGGGAATCTCTTTAAAACCTATGAAGGCGAGCTAGTATTAAGCAGTATTGTTTCTTCTACCAGTGTAGCATTAGCCTCAGAAAAATTTTATTTTTCAGTACCGAATGATAGTATTGCGAATGTTCTGCAAAACTTTGAGGGAAAGCAAGTGAAATTGCATTATGTACAAAAGAATCATTCCCTTTGTTGGAGAGGCGATAGCGAATATTTAGTAGATGGGGTAATCGACCAATCCAATTCAAAATAAAAAGCTATCCGGCTTGTAATAAAAATATGACTGGCTTTTTATGAAAGTCGATTTTTTCTTTTTGCCAATCAGCTACTGTTTTCGTTTTAACAAATTCATTTATACTCGTGAGCTCTGCAGCAATGCATATTCTTGTAGTAGCCTTACAAGTTTTTAATAAGGTTTCTATTAATTGATTATTTCTGTAAGGAGTTTCAATAAATATTTCTGTACTATTTTTTTTGGCTGATGTAGTTTCCATTTCCTTGATAGTTTTTATTCGTTCGTTGTTATCAATGGGAAGATATCCTACAAATTCAAATTGCTGCCCGTTCATTCCACTCGCCATTAATGCCAAAAGAATTGAACTTGGTCCTACCAGGGGTTTTACAGTAATATTTAATTGTTGTGCAAGTTCAATCAGTATTTGTCCAGGATCAGCAATTCCAGGGCATCCAGCTTCGCTAATAATTGCAATATTTTTACCTTCTTTTATTTTTTGTCGGAAGCTTATTTTTTGTTCTTCCTCGGCTTTGTGAATAGTAAACCATTCAAAATTATCAATTACAATATCCTTGCAAATACTTTTTAAAAATCGTCGGGTGGTGCGTTCATTTTCTGCAAAAATCACCTGGCAATCTTTTACGGCATCGATTAAATAAGTTGGAATCGTTTGAGTTGCTAACTCATCTAATACTGAGGGCACTAAATAAACTTTACTCATAGTGAGATTCTTTTAATGAGAAGTAGATCATTGAATATTTCGATGAAAGGAGAGCTTGTTTTGCCAATGGTTTACCTAGATTACTAATTTATTGCCGAGTTTTATACAAACTAATAGTAGCTGCAATAACTGAATAGCTAGGGGCTAATACCCAGCCAACGCCTACTATGAGGTGCATTAAGTAAAATACGATTCCATTTCCAATCGCTAATCCTTTATGTTCGCTGATAAATGCAATGCTTTGCGAAGCGGACAATTTATTTCTTTCGCAGCTATAATCGAGCATTGAAAATCCTAGATAATACGCCTCAATTAATATAGCAAAAAATGGGGTAAACCACCCAATAAAAGGAATGAATGATAAAATTAATATAGATAAAATATAGACGGTTTGCCATAATGAATTGCGTAATATCAATTTTACGCTTCTAGCAATATCCTTCATTAATTGACTGAAACTAAATGGAAATTCTTTGTTTTCCATAATGGCTCCTGTCTTTTCACTCAGGTAGGAGAAAACAGGCGAACCGATAATTAGAAATATATATTTGAATAAAGAAAAGTAGAATAACATTAATACCAATTGAAGAATTACCTGCCCAAAAATAAAAAGAAACTTAAGCCAGCTTTCTTCTAGCGTAAGCATCCATTTTTTTAAGCCGGTTAATGAAAAGAGAAGGTCAATTGCATTTCCACTGCTTATCCAAAATAAGTAAATACCCAATCCAAATAACAAGGAATAGATAATTCCAGGTATCAAAATCCATTTCCAAAGCCGATGCTTATTGATAAACAAATGCGCCTGGTAATAAGACTGAAAGGCTGTAATAATATCTTTTAACATATGGATAGCAAAGCTTTTTTCTGTTAATTATGAATAGAGCAAATAGAAAGCTTTCGTGTTTTTTATATTTATTTAACTGGCAAACAATAAATTATTCAATTGAAAAGCCTAATGGGTTGAGATGCTATACTGCAATTTAGTTGAAATAATTAACGATTTGGTGCATTAAATCCTAAACAGTATGAGCGCAAATCCCCCAATCGTTTAAAATTTTGGACAAGGAATACTTTTTATTTGACTAGATTTCTTAATGTAAATTAAGGAAAATTCGGAGCCTCCTCTACTTACAGTAGCTGCTTTAAGACTCGATGAATTAATATCGTAACTAGCACCAATTCTTAGTCCCTTTACTTCAATTCCTACATAGGGTATCAGTGCATCATTCATTCGTATCCAGGTGCCAAAATAGACACTGCTAGGCTGATCAGAATCGCCATTTAAATTAGCAGATATTGCAGCACCCGCTAATGTTTCATTGGCATTATTTTGTATCTGGTGAATTAAAGAGGCATTGAGAGACAATTGGTCGTTCAATGGAAAGGAGTAACCTCCATGGATAGTTACCCTAGAAGATAGATTCCATACTTTGTCTATGAAGCTGAGATTGGGCCTATTGATGTGATAGATGGAGGCGCCCAAATAATAATTATCCGAACCTGTACTTGATCCAGAATACAAAATACCAGCATTTACATCTAGGTAATTATGAGTATCTCCATTATTTAATCTTTCTGCTGTTGATCCAGTAAAACCATTTTGAGTTAATTGGTCTTCAAAAGTTAATTTATTGAAGTCAAGCATCGTGCTGCTATAGGTAGTCTGAAAACCTGCTCCCAAGGTGTTATACCCATTCTCATCAAGCGACTTATGGTAACTTAGCGACAATGAACCATAATTAAGCTTTAACGCCGCGTCTGCACTCTGATCACTTAAAGCAGAAAATCCAATTCCAAAAACATCACCTTCACCAATTTTATTTTTTAACAAATTGAAATCAGCAGAAGCTCCAGTAGTTACATAGGCTTTGGGTATAGAAGGCCATTGATCACGATGAATGGCAGTCATTCTTATATCTCCATCAAATTTACCCGTAAATGCAGGGTTTAGAGAAAGTGGAGAGGCAAAAAATTGAGAAAAATGAGGATCCTGCCCTTTTACAAAAAAGAAAAGTAGCAAAGCCCCAGTTAATATGATTAATTTTCTCTTCATTTAAATGATACTAAATAAATTTTCATGCAATAATAGGTGAATTTTAATCGCAACTCACCACTGCAAGTTCGGTCTATTATTTTATAAAAATTACTTCCTGTTCGTTTAGCTTTCAATAAGACAATCATTATTAATCTATTAATAAAATGAAAGCTTATAATTGATTTGGATGATTCAATTCTTTTCTAGGATTGTATTTTGGGTCCAAAAGCAAGGTCTCCTGCATCTCCTAAACCCGGTACAATGTACCCCTTAGCTGTTAATTCGTCATCAATATCGCCACACCAGATGGTTGCATTTGCATGAGCTTTTAAAACAAATTCAAGGCCAACTGTACAAGCAATAGCGCAAACTATATGTAGCTCTTTTATCTCTCCTTCTTGCTTCAAATATTGAATCACTTTTACAAGTGAAGCGCCAGTTGCAATCATTGGGTCACTAATAATGACTACTTTATCTTCTATTTCAGGGCAACTCATATATCCAAGTTGTATATCGAAACTTCCATCTAAATGGTGTTTTCGATAAGCACTTATAAAGGCATTTTCGGCTTTATCGAAATAATTAAGTAGTCCATTGTGCATTCCCAAGCCAGCTCTTAGTATAGTGGCTAATACTGGTTGAGACTGCAATACGCTGCAGTTCGCTATGCCTAATGGAGTGGTGATCTCTTTATTTTTCGAGGATAATTTTTTACTGATTTCGTATGCCGCTACTTCTCCTATTCGTTCTAGATTTCTCCTAAAACGCATTTGGTCAGTCTGTATATCTTGGTCTCTTAACTCAGCAATCCAATTGCTTACTAATGAATGGTGTTCACTTAAATTAATGATCATTTTGTTAGTTAGATTTTTTATAGTTCTTTATTTACAGTGACTAAGTATTACAATTTACCAAAAAATTTAAAACCATCTCCATCAAAAAGACCTAGATCACTAAGTTTAATATGAGGGATTACTAAAAGCGCCATAAAAGATAAAGTCATGAAGGGTGCTGCTAGGGTTGATCCCAGCTCATTTTTCACCATTTTGTCAATGGCTATATAGGAATTAGCTACTTGATAACCATCTTCATTGCTCATTAAGCCAGCAATAGGTAAGGCTACTATCAGTTCTTTTTGAGATGAAACACAACTAACTCCCCCTTGTGTTTTAATTACTAGGTTGACTGCTTTACAAATACTTTCATCATCAACACCCACAGCAATAATGTTATGACTATCATGAGCAACAGTAGAGGCAATGGCTCCCTGTTTTAATCCGAAGTTTTTAACAAAGGCCTTTGATATGGGTGCTTTTGTGTATCGATTGATTACGACTAGTTTTAAAATATCATTGCTAACATCGCTAACTATTTCACCTGATTCAATTTTAGGGGCAACCAAAAGTCGATTAGTAATTAATTGTCCTTCTAACGCTTCAATTACTAAAATTTCTTTTTCATTTTCATGTTTAACAGAAAAGTCTTTTACAGCTTGTTGGGTGCAATTAAAATGATTAATCGTTTTCGATACATTACATTGTATAAAAGATTGTCCATTTTCTGCCACCAATTCACCATCAATATAAGTTTGTAGTACTGTAAAATTGATCAGATCTTCTACTACTATAAAATCAGCCGAATCATTGACTCTTAAAAGTCCCACCTCCAAATTATAATGCAAAACTGGATTGAGGCAAGCAGCTTTCAAAACCTTAAATGGATGAACTCCCTTTGCAATGGCTCTTGAGCACAATAGGTTAATATGTCCTTCTACCAAACTGTCCGGATGCTTATCATCACTACAAAACATGATATCATCAGGAAACTCATTTAATAAATCAATCAGTGCTTCAAAATTTTTTGCAGCACTTCCTTCCCTAATTAGAATTTTCATACCATTTTGTAGTTTTTCCAAAGCCTCATCCTTTGTAAAACATTCGTGGTCGGTACTGATTCCTGTATTTATATAATCAATAGCTTCTTTTCCCCTTAGTCCGGGAGCATGTCCATCTATCGGTTTATTATATTTTTTAGCAGATGCGATTTTTTGCATCACTTCTTTATCGCCAAATAAAACACCCGGGAAATTCATCATTTCACTCAAGTATTTAATTTCTTTTTTCTGTAATAAAGTATCTACATCTTCAGGAGTTAAGACCGCACCCGCTGTTTCAAAAATGGTAGCAGGAACGCAACTAGGTGCACCGAAATTAAATTTGAAAGGAACGGTTTTGCCATTGTCAATCATGAACTCAACACCTTCCATTCCACAAACATTGGCAATTTCATGAGGATCACTAACGGTCGCTACTGTGCCATGTACAACGGCAAGTTTAGCAAATTCACTCGGGACGAGCATGGAGCTTTCAATATGTACATGACTATCAATAAAACCAGGAATAATAAATGCAGTTTGCATTTTAGTTTCTGATTCAAGAAGCTTTATTGCTACAATCTTTTTTTGATCTATTGTGATCTCACCAAAAAAAACATTTTGGTTAAAAAGATCTACAATATTTCCACATATTTTCTTAGACATTTTTTAATCGATAATTGAAACAAATATAAGTTACTTGGTTCGAATGAGTTGAATGTAATTATACTATCTTCCGATCGATACATACTGGGTAAATTACTTTTACAACCTGATAAATTATCGGACTATTTTAAAACTAACCTATCATCCTAGAATGAATGCAATGTTTCAAAAATTAGCCTAATATTATTTGTGCCTATTTATTGATTTACAAAGAACTTGCAAGTAATAATGGCTATACCAATTGATAATGTTAAAAAGTCCTTAATATTGTTTTATAAAATATAATTAGCAACAAAATCAGGCATTCAGGTGTTATAGAGTTCGGAATGTAAAATAGGGGTAAGTGCTAGTAGAAAATGCTATAATTATTTTTTTGCTAGATCTGCCTTTATTAAATTGAAAATCTTTACAATCAATAATAAACAATTAGTATGAAAAAATTAACCATTGGTCTATTGGCAATTGGAGCTTTGATAAGCATCCAGTCAATTAAAGCACAAACTTTAGATGAAGTCGTTAGTAACTATGAACTTGCTAATGGAGGTAAAGAAAAGTTGATGTCATTAAAGTCAGTAAAAATGACTGGAAGTTTGAATGTCCAAGGATATGAAGTAGGAGTAACCGTGACTACTGTTAATGGTGTAGGCACTCGTAATGATATTGCTGTTCCAGGAATGGGAGAAGGTTTTCAAGTAGTAAATACCAAAAAAGGATGGGACTTTATGCCATTTAGAGGACAAAATAGTCCAGAAGAAATTTCTCCTGAACAGTTGAAATACGCTCAAGGCTTATTGGATTTACAGGGCTTGCTGGTAAATTATAAGGAAAAAGGAAATCAACTAGAATTAATGGGAAAAGAAAATGTAGCAGGTTCAGCATGTTTTAAATTAAAGGTTACCACCAAAAACGGCAAAGTATATACCTTGTTTATAGATGCTACAACCTATTATCGTGTAAAGTTAGTTGGCAAAGGAAGTTCTCCTTCTGGAGAAGTAGCTATTGAAGTTTCGTATAGTGATTATAAAAAAACAGAGGATGGATATGTATTTCCTTATGTTCAAACGATTGAAGCGGGAAGTATTGTTTTCAAAACAATCGAAGTGAATAAGCCGATTGACGAAAAGATATTCACTGTTGATTAGTTTCGAGTGTTAACTTTTTATCATATTTAACGACTAATGTGATAAAATTTTAGTGATCTCCTCCATTAATACTAAGTTTTAGGGTTACATAATAGTAAATCGTTAAAGAAAGCTCGAAATTCGGGCTTTTTTTTGTAGCTTTTTTGTTACCTTTGCAAAGTTTTAAAACAAATAAAATATTTTAAATATGAGTACAGTAAAAGTTGCTATCAATGGATTCGGACGTATCGGCCGTTTAGTATTTCGCCAAATATATAATATGCAGGGAATTGATGTCGTTGCCATCAATGATCTAACAAGTCCTGCTGTGTTGGCACATTTATTAAAATATGACAGTGCTCAGGGTCGTTTTGGACAAGAGGTAACTGCAACTGAAAATTCAATCATTGTAAATGGTCATGAAGTAAAAATATATGCTCAAAAGGATCCTGCACAAATTCCATGGGGTACTCACCAAGTAGATGTAGTGATAGAAAGTACAGGTTTCTTTACAGATAAAGCAAAAGCTGAAGCACATATTACTGCAGGTGCAAAAAGAGTGGTTATTTCAGCTCCAGCAACTGGTGATTTGAAAACCGTAGTTTTTAATGTTAACCATAATATTTTAGATGGAAGTGAAACGATCATCAGTTGTGCAAGTTGTACTACTAACTGTCTAGCACCGATGGCTAAAGTTTTGAATGATCAATTTGGAATAGCCACTGCTATTATGACTACCATCCATGCTTACACGAACGATCAGAATACATTAGATGCTCCTCATCCCAAAAATGATTTGCGTAGAGCGCGAGCTGCTGCTGCCAATATTGTTCCAAATAGTACTGGTGCTGCAAAAGCAATTGGCCTTGTATTACCTGAATTAAAAGGAAAATTAGATGGAAGTGCTCAAAGGGTTCCAGTAATCACAGGATCACTTACTGAGTTGACAAGTATTTTAGAAAAAACGGTTACTATTGAACAAGTGAATGCGGCTATGAAAGCAGCTAGCAACGAGAGCTTTGGATATACTGAAGATGAAATTGTAAGTTCAGATGTTATTGGTACTAATTTCGGTTCACTTTTTGATGCAACTCAAACTAAGGTAATGGCGGCCGGCGACAAACAATTGGTTAAAACAGTTAGCTGGTATGATAATGAAATGAGTTATGTTTCACAATTGGTAAGAACTGTAAATTATTTTGCAGGCCTTATTAATAAATAAATTAATTAGTATTAAAATTTTGAATTGAGGGCAATATTGTTTCGAATGCTTTTTAGTTAATTTTTAAAATCAACTAATATTGAGTATCGGAGTTTTATATCCCCATCATCCAGTTCTTTTTTAAATATTTTAATAAGTAAGGCTCTCTTTTGGGAGCCTTACTTAATTGTATCAAACTTAAAAATTAGTTCCATTTCAAGGAACATTAGGCATTATGAATAGTAAATTTTCCAATTATAATTTCAAAGGGTTAAGAGCCTTAGTAAGAGTAGACTTCAATGTTCCTTTGGATGCTGAATTTAATATTACAGATGACACTAGAATGTCTGCAACTATTCCAACCATAAAAAAAATATTGACCGATGGCGGAAGTGTTATTTTAATGAGTCATTTTGGAAGACCAAAAGAAGGTCCTACTGATAAATATTCATTAAAGCATTTGGTGAAACATTTAGAATTTTTATTGAATGAAAATGAGCAATCAAGTACCCCTGTATTTTTTGCAAAAGATTGTATTGGCGAGCAGGCCTTTCATTTAGCTAATGCATTGAAGGCTGGTGAAGTATTATTGCTTGAAAATCTTCGGTTTTACAAAGAAGAAGAAAAGGGTGACGAATCATTTGCAGAAAAATTGAGCAAGTTGGGAGAGGTATATGTAAATGATGCTTTTGGAACCGCTCACAGAGCTCATGCTTCTACTGCAATAATTGCAAAATATTTTGCTGCTGATAAAAGGTTATTTGGGTTACTAATGGAAGGTGAAGTAATTAGTGCTGAAAAAGTTTTGCATCATTCGGAAAAACCTTTTGTAGCAATTATTGGTGGGGCAAAGGTTTCAGATAAAATTTTAATTATTGAAAATTTATTGGAGAGGGCGACAGATATTATTATCGGAGGTGGAATGGCATATACTTTTTTAAAGGCAAGTGGAGGGCAAATTGGTAATTCACTTTGCGAAGATGATCGAATGCAAACCGCTCTTGATATTTTAGAAAAGGCAAAACAAAAAAAAGTACAAATTCATTTACCACAAGATTCAATTGTTGCCGACAAGTTTGCCGCTGATGCAGCAACACAAGTGATGGAGAGTAATTCAATACCTACAGGATGGATGGGATTAGATATTGGGCCTAAGGCAGTAGAAGTATTTAGCGATGTCATTCAACGGTCAAATACTATTTTGTGGAATGGTCCGATGGGAGTTTTTGAAATGGAGAAATTTCAAAATGGCACAAAGTCTGTTGCTTTAGCAGTGGCAGCAGCAACTGCCAGGGGTGCATTTAGTTTGGTGGGTGGTGGCGATAGTGTAGCAGCAGTAAATCAATTTAAATTAGCCGATAAAGTGAGTTATGTAAGTACAGGAGGAGGAGCAATGCTTGAATATTTTGAAGGAAAAGTATTGCCAGGTATAGCAGCTATTCAGTAATAGTTTTAGATAAAGAATTGTTACTTTTTTAAAATTTTATTTATTTATTGGGCCTAAGCACTATTTTTAACCTAAATTAAAAATATTTAAAATCGATGTTTTTACTTTTCTTTAAAGAAATCAATTAAACAAATAATATTTAACATTAAAAATTAAAACTCATGAAACGGACTGGACTTATTATTTTAGGTGTTGTAGCTCTTCTTGTACTTTGGGTAATTAGTGCTCGTAATGGAATGGCAACCTCAGAAATTGATATTAATGGCAAATGGGGACAAGTACAGACACAGTATAATAGAAAAGCGAAACTGTATGAAAATATAGTAAATACTATTAAAGGCGCTGCGCGTAATGAAGATACCACATTGATTAAAATTGTTCAGATGCGTTCTAGGGTGCCTAATATTAGCCCTGAATCTAATCCTCAACAAGTAGCTGAAGCTGATAAGCAATTGAATTCAATTGGACGTGCCGCATTGAGTATCAATGTTGAATCCTATCCAACTTTACAGGCGACTGGTTTGTATAGAGATTTACAAGCACAAATTGAAGGAACTGAAAACCGTGTAACCGTGGCATTGGGTGATTGGAATACTGCTATAACTGATTTCAATACAAAGATCATCCGTTTTCCAAGTAACCTAATTGCAGGAATTTTTGGTTACACACAAAAAAAGAATTATGAAGCAGCTGCAGGAGCAGAAGATACCAAAGTAGATTTTAGTAAATAATAAAAACATTTCATTTTGGGAATATTTTCCTTCTTTAAAAAGAAAGCATTTTTTTCTGAGCAAGACCAGGCTCGGATAGTTAAAGCTATATCTTCTGCAGAAAAATCGACTAGCGGAGAAATCAGACTATTTGTGGAAAGTAAAAATCCATACATGAATCCATTGGAGAGGGCTGCAGAGATTTTTTTTCAATTGCAAATGGAAAAAACAGAAGATCGAAATGGGGTGCTTTTGTATATTGCCATGAAAGATCGTGAGCTGGCTTTATTTGGTGATGAGGGTATTCACAAGAAAGTGGGAACTCAATATTGGGAGAGTGCTGTTCAAAAAATGATTAGCCAATTTTCAAACCAGGAAATTGCTTCAGGAATAGAACAATGTATTCTTCAAGTTGGTCAAACTTTAAAAGATACATTCCCCTATAATGCGTTGACTGATAAAAATGAGTTGTCAGATGAAATCGTATTTGGAAAATAAAAACATAGTAGTAAAATAGATTAATCTTTCATGAAAAAAATCGCCTGTTTATTTTTATTTTTCATCATCTGTACGGTGACTTTTGCTCAAAGTGGATTTGATGCGAAAGACTTACTAAAAACTCCAACAGGTACTCAACAACTAGTGAATGATTTCACTGGTGTTTTGACAAGTGATCAAAAACAGGCCTTAGAAAATAAATTAGTCCAATTTGATGACAGTACATCTACTCAAATTGTAGTAGTAATTGTACCCAATATTGGCGATTTTGAAATAGCAGATTATGGAGTTAAATTAGGAAGGGCTTGGGGTGTAGGGGGGAAAGAATTTAGTAACGGAGTTGTTTTACTTATTTCTAAAGATGATCGAAAGTTAAATATTTCAACAGGTTATGGCGTTGAAGGAGCTTTGCCAGATGTTACTTGTAAGCATATCATTGAAGAATTAATTGTTCCGAATTTTAAGGGAAACGATTATTATCGTGGGATAGAGGAAGGTACTGATGCTATTATCAAGGCTACTAAGGGAGAATATAAAGTAGACGCCAAATATTCCAAGAGTGGAAAGATAGGAGGGATTGGTAAAATAATTTTCTATATTGTTATTATAATTATTTTCATGGCAATTAGTTCAGGTAGGCGAGGCGGTGGCGGCTCATTGATGAGTAATGGAGGGGCATTTCTTTTAGGAAGTGCACTGGGCGGTGGCGGCGGAGGTGGTGGATCTAGCTCCGGAGGATTTGGTGGCTTTGGAGGTGGAAGTTTTGGAGGTGGTGGTAGCAGCGGAAGTTGGTAAAATAATAATCGTTTAAAAAAAGTCCCAGCTGCTATTTTCGCGTGGGACTTTTTTTATAGCTAATAATTAGGATTAATTAATTTATTGTAACAGTAGGGGGACTCCTGTTAAAGCAACATCATTTTTTTGTTAAATGGTCAAACCATAACTATAATGAGTATTTTTGTCTTCTAAGCAAAATGCAAATGAAGTATTTACCAGTTTTATTGATTACCCTTTTTATTTTTTTAGTGCCAAGCTTGAAAGCTCAGCAAAATCATTTTATTTATATTCAGAATGAAGATCATCAGTCTTTTTATGTAAAGCTGGATAAAAAAACATACAACTCTTCTGCTTCTGGGTATGTTATTTTACCTAAACTAAAAGACGGAACCTACCAGCTTTCTATTGGGTTTCCAAAAACTGGTGTTAAGGAACAAAATATGGTTTTTACAATCGATAGATCAGATATTGGTTTCATATTAAAGAATTTCGAAAGCAAAGGGTGGGGATTATTCAACTTACAAACCTTGGATGTAATAATGGATAATAGTGTAGTTAATCCAAACACTATTGCAGTAGTTAATAAAAATGATGCTTTTTCAAAAATGCTTTCCGATGTAGTCAATGATTCTACTATAAGACAAGCCGAGCCAATACTTATCGAGACAAGTAAAGCAAAGGTTGAAGAGAAAGAAAAGAAGTCAGCTGATTGGGTGGCCATTCAACAGACTCCTGTCGTACCAAAACCAAAGGATGAAATTAATAATGCCTCATCACCCATTATTAAAACAGTTGACAGTTCGAAACTATTAAAGGGTAATCCTGCGGCTTCAGGATTAAGTAAGTCCACTATTAGTCGTAGTTTGACAAAAAAGGATGCAGAAGGAACGACTATAATTTTTGTAGACAAAATGAAGGGAGGTATAGATACGATTACGGTATTTATTGCTGAAGATAAATTACCTATTACTATTGTTGATCAAAAGCCAGTCGAAACGAAACTACCAGTAGTAGAAGTGCAGCCGACTGTTTCAATTCAGGAGGATAAGGCTGGAAAACCACGTTTTATAGATATTGAACTACCGGTAAGTAAGGAAGGCGCTTCGGATAAAATACCTTCAGAAAATGTTATACCTGTCAGTAAAGAATCAAGTAGTACAAGCCTTAAGAAGGATCCAGTTGATTTGCCGGTAGCGCAGGTACGCCAGACCTTGAAGGTTAATTCAAATTGTACAGT
>CANCRO010000015.1 GCA_947380605.1 Chitinophagaceae bacterium | reverse complement strand
TTCTTTTGGAATTTTACAACTAGCATAAACTAAGCAAATCAATAAAATATATAGTCCATAAAATTTTCTAACTCTTTTCATTTTGATTAATTTCTTCTGTTAATGGATTTTCATTTTCATTTTTAACTAAAATGTGTTTTTCTGAGATGCTTGCAAAAATGAAGTAAAGACCTGGAACAATAATTACACCAAAAACAGTTCCAAAAATCATTCCTCCAGCTGCGGCAGCTGCAATTGTTTTATTACCAATTGCACCTGGTCCAGTTGCAAAAAGGAGTGGTAATAATCCAGCAATAAAAGCAAAGGAGGTCATCAAAATTGGACGAAGTCGAGCAGCAGCACCGTCAATTGCAGCCTGCATAGGTTTACTGCCAGTACTATGACGTTGTGAGGCAAACTCAACAATTAGTACCGCATTTTTTCCTAAGATACCAATCAACATTACCATTGCAATTTGGGCATAAATATTATTTTCCAATCCCAAAACTTTCAGCAAAAAGAAGGCTCCAAAAATTCCTACTGGTAATGATAGAATAATTGGAAGAGGTAAAAGAAAACTTTCGTACTGAGCTGATAATACTAGAAAAACAAATATTAATGAAATAATAAAAATGTAAATCGCTTGATTGCCTTGCCTTGATTCATCTATTGAAATACCTGCCCATTCTATACCAAATCCCTTAGGCAATTTTTTTGCTGCTACTTCTGTAACTGTTGACAATGCGGTACCACTACTATAACCCTGAGCAGGGCCACCACTTATTTCTGCAGCGTTAAACAAATTATGACGAGTAATTTCACTTAATCCAAAAACTTTTTCAAATCGCATAAATGCACCATAAGGTACCATTTCACCTTTTTCATTTTTAGTATATAATTTTAAAATGTCCTCAGGTGAAACTCTATATTGTGGAAGAGCTTGAACCATTACTTTGTACTGCCGATCATACTTTATAAAGCTGGTTTCATAGTTACTTCCTACTAAGGTTGATAAATTATCTAATGCTTCGCCCACCGACACTCCTTTTTGAGCAGCCTTTTCATTATCTACAACTAACAAATATTGAGGAAAACTAGCACTATAGAATGTAAAAACTGAAGATAATTCCTTTCTTTTACTTAATTCATTTACAAAATCCTTGGTAACCTTTTCCATCAATTTATAATCACCCGTTCCAATTTTATCTACCACCCTTAATTCAAAGCCGCCCGCAGCACCATAACCAGGAACGGCTGGAGGAGGGAAAAATTCAATACTTGCCCCTTTAATATTTTTTGCTTTTTCTTCCAAATCAGCCATCACCTCATCCATTGAACGTTTTCGTTCAGACCAATCTTTTAAGTTAATCAAAAGACTCCCAGAATTTGAACCAGTTCCTTCAGATAAAATTTCATATCCAGCCATGGATGAAACAGATTTGATCTCAGGAATAGTAGCAGCAACTTTTTGCAATTGATTGGCAATATCATCTGTCCTTTCCAATGTAGAACCAGGAGGTGTAAGAATAATTGCATAAAAAAGACCTTGATCTTCATTTGGAATAAATCCTGATGGAACTTTTGAACTTATAAACCAGGTACCACCGCAGAATAGAATTAAAATTAAAAAAGTTACAACTCTTCTATTTACTATAATGGTGACTAGCTTTTTATATCGATCCCCTAATCTGTTAAACCAGTTATTAAAGCCTGTTAAAAAACTATTCAATATTGTTTTCTTTTTAGGCTTACCATGCGTATTTTTCAATATCATAGCACATAAGGCAGGTGTAAAGGTAAGTGCCACTACTCCTGATAAAATAATAGCAGTTGCCATGGTTACAGAAAACTGTCTATAAAAAACACCCACTGGACCACTCATAAAAGAAACAGGTATAAAAACCGCCGCCATTACCAAAGTAATAGCTATAATAGCTCCTCCAATTTCTTTTAATGCCATGATAGTAGCATCCAATGGACTGCAATGATATTGTTCCATTTTTGCGTGGACAGCCTCCACCACTACAATTGCGTCATCTACTACAATTCCAATTGCTAATACCAAAGCAAATAATGTAATTAGATTTAGAGAAATCCCAAACAATTGCATCACAAAGAAGGTTCCTATAAGTGAGACCGGTACTGCGATTGCAGGTATTAATGTTGAACGCCAATCTGCCAAGAAAATAAATACCACCAAACTAACTAACAAAAAGGCTTCAACCAAAGTATGAATTACTTTTTCAATGGAAGCATCCAAAAAAGTAGAAACATCATAACCAATTTGATAATCCATTCCTTTTGGAAAAGAACTTTTCTTAATATCTACTAACTTTTCTTTAATATGTTTGATTACCTCACTTGCATTACTTCCATAGGATTGTTTAATAACAATTGCCGCCGAAGGCTTTCCGTTTAATTTAGAATATAAATCATAGTATGCATTACCAAATTCAATATTAGCTACATCTTTTAGATGAAGTATTTGTCCATCAGCATTACTCTTAACAACTATATTTTCATAATCTTCTTTTTTCGAGAACCTTCCTGAATATTTCAAAACATATTCAAAGGCTTGTGACTTTTTACCGGAGCTTTCTCCTAGTCTACCAGGTGATGCTTCCAAACTCTGTTCACTCAATACTTTCATGATATCATCCGCAGAAACCTTATAAGCAAACATTCTATCAGGTCTTAACCATACACGCATAGAATACTCTCTATCTCCCAATACATCTGCTAGCCCAACACCATCAATTTTTTTTAATTCAGTTAGTAAATTAATATCCGCGAAATTGTATAGAAAATTTACATCTAAATTTGGATCATCACTATACAAGTTGATATACAGCAACATATTTGACTCCTCACGGGTAATTTTTACTCCTTCTCTTACAACAATGGGGGGTAATTTATTCACGACTGCTGCCACTCTGTTTTGCACTTGAACACTTGCAATATTAGGATCAGTGCCCAATTCAAAAACAACACTTATTGAAGCTGCACCATCATTACCGGCATCTGATGCGATATATTTTATACCTGGAATACCATTTAAAGCTCGCTCTAATGGAATCACTACAGATTTAATCATTAACTCACCGTTTGCCCCAGGGTATTCTGCACTGATATTAACTTTGGGTGGCGATATAGAAGGGAATTGAGTTATTGGTAATTTCAATAGAGCCAATAATCCCAAAAAAACAATAATTAAAGAAACTACAATAGACAGTACAGGTCTTTGTATAAATTTACTAAACATTTTAAGTTGATTTTTTTGATTTGTATAATCTACTGTTTAATTAGTTGTAGGTTTTCTATTACCTTAATAGCTGGAATGAAATCAGCTTCCACTTTTTGATCATCCGAAGCAGTCTGAAGGCCATCTAAAAGTATTTTATCAGTTTCGTTTAATCCGGAATCTATTATGTATAAATTAGATAATTTCTGCTTTATAGAAATATTTCTAGACTTTAGTTTATTATCCTTATCTAACACATAAACGTATATTTTATCTTGCAATTCATAGGTACATTTTTGGGGAATAAGCAAAGCATTTTTAATAGATAAGGTGAGTCGAACTTTCCCTGTTTCACCATGTTTCAATAGAAAATCTGGATTAGGAAATTTAGCCCTAAATGCAATATTTCCAGTTTCATTATCAAATTGTCCTTCAATTGTTTCAATCACACCCTTGTACTTATGCTCGTCTCCATTCGCTAATAACAAAGAAACCTTTTGCTTATCATCTACTTTTTTATTTTTAAAATCTAAATATTCAACTTCTGAAACATTAAAATAGGCAAATACACTTTTATTGTTTGATAAGGTAGTGAGTAGGGTACCCTCATCAATCAAGCTTCCTAGTTTAAATTGAATACGATCAATCACCCCATCAAAAGGTGCTTTAATTTCAGTAAAACTTACAAATAATTCTGCACGTGAAACCTCGGCTTTAGCTTCATCTAACTTAGCTTGAGCAATCGCCAATTCTGAACTTGATACAATATTTTTATCTGCCAGTTTTTTTACATTTTGTAATTCAATTTGTGCTGTTGTAGCTGCCGCCTTAGCTTTTTGTAACTCAGCCTCGTATTCCTTAGGCATTATTTTAAACAAAACCTGTCCAGCCCTTACCTGTTGACCTTCATCCACATTGATCGATTGAATAAACCCTTTTACCATTGCATGAATTTCAACATTTTGAATGGATTGAATTTGTGCAATATAATCTTTGGCAAAAGAGGTATCGATCAACACTGGGCTAGTAATCGTATATTTTCCAGGCTCTTCTTTTTCTTCTTTTTTTGTTTTGCATGCAGTAAAACATACAGCAGCGCATAAGCTTATCAACAGTATTTTATTCATATCTTAAAAATGTTTACAGAAAATAATTTTACTTGTATCAATCACTATAATCTTTAAAAATATTGATACCTCTTTTCTAAAAAAGACTGCACCAATAACACAATAAAAATTTACAATATCTAATAAATAATTACCCCCACTTAGAAGAGGGATAGAAAGCAATTTGAAGTGAGAACAACATTCTTCTTCAAATTAAAATAAGTATCAGAGCCTTAAAGACCCTAGGAAAACAAAGAGGGGAACATGAAACTTGAAAAAAATTCTGGCAGACCAGATGCCATTAAAAGTCTTACTATAAAGACCAGGAGAAATAAAAGAATATAATTTAAATGAACCTTTAGAAAGAAGACTATTTTTTCTTTCAGATTCATTGGTATCATCGTCTAATATACCCGTCAAATAATCACCTACATATTGATCATTATCCTGAGAATAATCCTGTTGAGGCAATGACTCAATATGAACCAAATTGATAGTATGAAAAGATACACCGCTCCCTGCAAAAGAATTAGAAGTAGGATGAAGTATTGACAATACAAAACCAATACAAAATAATATTATTTTCATAACGGCGACAAAGATAACAATCGAACGAATAGCATAGCAACACTTTAACAGTTTTTGAGCAATCTAACCCTAGCCCTTTATTCATTGAATGATAAATACCCTCCACTGATCTAAACGGCAATTAAAATTAACCTTTTAAATGTGTAATCAATTGATTATCAAATATTTATTTTAATATTTTTTACCCTTGATTTTTATCCTTCAGCATTGACTTGATAAAATTGGTCAATTTATATTTATTTAATATTTCAATAGCAATATCTGCAGCGCCTTTCACTAAACCTATACAGTCAATTTCTCCACATTGGCATTCAAATTTTTGGGACATTTTCCATTCAGTTGCAGGATAAAAAAAAGTTAACTCATCTCCAATAGAAATATCACGCAAACATTCCAATTCCATCGTAGCAGTATTATATAATAAATTGGGATTACAACTATGATTGGTAAATTGTAAATATTCAGGAGACATTAGGATATGCTGATTAATCCCTATTTGAACAGTTAAATAATTAGGGGTATCTAGCATCGTGGAAGAACCGAAATTAATCACGAGGTCTCCCATCGAAAACTTTTTTCTTGAAAATAATCCCAAATGACCATTCGATTCGTCCTTTCTCAATTCGCAAAAATCGAAGACTTCTATCACTTTTAGCTTTTTGCTATTTCTGGAAATCATAAAAATGGATTTTAAAAAATTGAAACTATTTGAATTTAAAAATAACTAGAAATTTTAACATTCAAATAGTTAGGGTATAGTAATTAATAAACATCCGCTGTTATCATTAGATTTGATTCTTTTATTTAAACATAAAACCTCACTGAAATGAATCAGTGAGGTTTTATTGAGAGGGTAAAATTTTACCATCTTACTTCTTAAAAAAATTAAGCAGTTTCCAATGCTTTTTTAGCATAGGCTACACATTTTTTAGTTTCTTGAACAGGATCAGATCCCGCAGGAATATCATATTCTAATTCAATGGTAGCAGGAATTGGATATTTTTTTTCTTTTAAAAGAGCAAAGATTGCTTCTAAAGGAGTTTCACCTAAACCCCATACTACATTCGCTCCACCCTTCTCTTTGTTATGTCTATCCTTAATGTGCATACTAGTAATACGGTCGTGTTTAGCTTGAATTAATGCAATCAAACTTTCTTTAGTATTGTTTCCGCCAGCAGCTATGTAATGTCCACAATCAAGATTCATTGAATTGTATGGAGACTGAGCTAAAGCAACATCCCATGCAGTATCAGTAGCTTGGGTATGAGCATGGTATCCAATATATACTTTATGCTTAGCTGCTAAATCACCTAGTCTTTTAGAATGTTGAGGATCTCTTGGAATTTCAACCGTAACTGATTTAGCACCCAATGCTTTTGCAGCTCTTAGTGCATATTCAATTTCAGCATCTGTATTACTAACTTCAAGTGCATTCGGTTTAAATGCATAAATAGTAACCCCAGCTTTTTTAAACATTTTTTTAATCTTTGTAAATGCATCCATAGAAACAGTTGCACGCCATTCCGCTACTTGCTGTTGATAAGCAGCCATTTGCTTTTTTTCTTCATCAGTAATTGTTCTTGGCTGTCCTGGAGTACGTGGAGCTCTGCGAAATGTATTCTCAGGCTTACCCGCATAGGTTTCAATTGAATCACCCATTAATTCAATTGCACTAATATTTGAATCAAGACAGTATTGAAGAATTTGCTCTGGACTACTTGGCAAACTTCTCCAAGAATAGGTAATGGCACCTATTTGTACACCGGCAAATTTTGAATTGGGTTTGTCTAATAAAAATGAATGAGATACATCTGCTAAAACAGATTTACTAGAAACAAAAAGAGTTAAGGAAGCAAGACTCGTTTTAAGCAAGAAATCGCGACGATTGGTTTGTTTTGTCATTGTTTTAATTTTAGATATTGAAATTAGGATTTTTTATACTTAAAATACTTTTTTATTTTTTCTCATTTATACTGCTATTACCTCTGCTATTAAGACCATTTTCCAAAAATTAATAAATTAGGTAATAATAGCATATTAAAGTTTTAAAATATGAAATTGGTCATATAAAACATTTCCAAAAGAAAAGACATATTAGGTCATCTCCAACTATTGAGTTCTAAAAACTTATTTGATTTCCTTCAATCGAATATTTCTATATTCCACTTTCATAGGTGGTCCCACATGCACTTGAACACCAATTAACCCGGCGGACTTTCTATTCACAGGATCGTTATCTGTTACATCACTCATCAAAACATTATTCATATAATGTAATAGTCTATTTCCCTTTGCGATTATATGACAGGTATTCCAATTGTCTGATTGAATGGTATTAACTAATTCATCTGCCTTTCCGAGCGAACCATTTACTGTGCGCACCAACCAGGCATTATTCTTAATATGATCTTTAAGTGCATCAGTTGAATTAGCCAATACATCCACTGATACCCTTTCACCTATATAAGCCAAAGTTGTCCTCGCTCTCTCTTCATAATTTTGACCAGTATATCGATTAGCCCCGTCAATATCTGCTTGATACCCTTTTAATGCATAGGGTACCTCTGAAAGTAATGAGCTACGATAATTGATACCACTATTACCCGATTTTGTTATTTTAAATTCGAGTTTGATTTCAAAATCCGCTGGACTGCCGCCTTGCCAAATGATAAATGAATTGGTTTTCAACTAAGTGGAAGGAGTAATTTCCCCCACCAAACTGCCCTTTTCAACTCGCCAATAAGTAGGGTCGCCCTCCCATCCGGCAAGGGTTTTTCCATTAAATATTTTTACAAAGCCATCTTTGTCTTTTGCAGACTGGCCAAATACATGAAAGCAATTAACAATCATCAACGAAATGATTACACTTATCCGTATCATTTGTAAACTCATTTTTTTTATCATTGCAAATTAGTTTTGAATATTTTTTTCTGGCTAAGAAATAGAAAATAGCTAAAACGAAAAAAGCCGACTCTAAAAGTCGGCTTTCAAAAAATATTTTCCAAAACTAATAGTCTTAGAAAACAAGCAAGTCGGGATGGCAGGATTCGAACCTGCGACCTCCTGGTCCCAAACCAGGCGCGATACCGGGCTACGCTACATCCCGAAGAAAAATATTTACCATTTAGTCTACACTTTATAAAAGTGTAAAAAATTGGGAATGGTTAATAACTAAAAGATCTGTTTGCGGAGAGAGTGGGATTCGAACCCACGGTACAGTGTTACCCGTACGACGATTTAGCAAACCGTTCCTTTCGGCCACTCAGGCATCTCTCCTACCTGCCCTAACTTTTATAAGGGGTTGCAAAAATACACTTCAACACTCATATACCCAAAACAAAATAAGAAAATGAACAAAATAATTCTTGAATCGCTACAAAACTCCTACTCTATAAGAATTAAACCTAAAAATCACATTCAAATAAACAATCCAACTTTGAAAATTCTAGATCCTTTTACCCCTTCGGACAAAAAAAAATCCAAATACCTGAGTATTTGGAAATGATTTTTCAATAATAATATTTACATCGCAGCTAACTGAACTTTTTGCTGCAATTCCATTACACTTTCTTTAAAGATACTATCTGTATCCATTAGGTCTTTTACTGTCTGACAGCTATGAATAACCGTGGTGTGATCTCTTCCGCCAAAATGCTCTCCAATAGTTTTAAGTGAGTTTTTAGTGAAAGCCTTTGATAAAAACATCGTTATCTGACGAGCTTGTACTATTTCTCTTTTTCTAGTTTTTTGAAGTAGCTTATCATAAGGAACATCATAGTATTCACAAACCATTTTCTGAATAGCATCAATCGTGATTTCCTTACTGGAAGATTTTACAAAATTCCTTAATACCTTTTTGGCCAACTCAAGATCTATCTCTCTTTTATTAAGTGATGACTGAGCTAACAATGAAATGAGTGCCCCTTCTAATTCCCTAACATTACTATTAATATTATAAGCAATATATTTTACCACCTCTCGCGGCATCTCCAGACCATCATTTTTCATTTTTTTCTCCAAGATCTCAATCTTAGTATCATAATCAGGAACTTGAAGATCCGCACTTAAGCCCCATCTAAAACGACTGAGCAACCTTTCTTGAACCCCTTCCAAATCTTTAGGCGCTTTATCACTAGTTAAAATTAACTGTTTGCCACTTTGATGCAAGTGATTGAAAATAGAGAAGAAAGCATCCTGAGACTTTTCGGCACGATTAAAAAACTGTACATCATCAATAATTAATACATCTATCAACTGATAAAAATGTATGAAATCATTGATAGCACCATTACGTCCATGATCTATAAACTGATTGATAAACTTCTCAGAACTTACATATAATACTACCTTATTGCTATGAAGCCTTTTAACTTCATTGCCTATTGCCTGAGCTAAATGGGTTTTACCTAAACCTACGCCTCCATAAATAACTAAGGGATTAAAAGAAGTGGAACCTGGTTTCTCAGCGACTGTTTTACCTGCCCTACGAGCTACCCTGTTGCAATCTCCCTCAATATAACTCTCAAAAGTATAGGCACTATTGAGCTGAGGATCAATTTGCATTTTCTTCAATCCAGGAATAACAAAAGGATTTTTTACCGGATTATTTATCACTAAAGGAAAATCCATTTCGTTATTTGAGTATGATTTAAAACCATTACCAGGAACATCCATTGTAAGCGGTTTGTTTTTGCTATTTCCGCTATCCACCATAATCCTATATTCTAACCGTGCATCTTTTCCTAATTCCCTTTTGAGTGTTTTGGATAATAAACTAATGTAATGTTCTTCGAGGTATTCAAAAAAGAATTGACTTGGTACTTGAATCGTCAATACCTTTTCTTTTAGCGCAACTGGTTTGATGGGCTCAAACCAAGTTTTGTAATGCTGCCACTCCACAATGTCTTTGATTATTTCTAAACAGTTAGACCAAACTTTATCAAAAACTTTATCCATTATTCCTTAAGCAATTATTTATACTGAGTAATATTTTTCCCTAAATTTCAATCAAACACCAAGACTTCTAAATCGGACCTGTTTTTGAAAGTCAAGCGAATATCAAAAGAAATTGTTAATAAAAAAATTTTTTTCTTCCTTTTTTTAAAACTATTTCTTGGCAGCATTTTTTTCAAAAAAAAATGAAAAAATTTTAAGCTGGCTAGTAGATACTTAAGTGCCGTGAAATGTAAGCTCCTATTCAATTAAAGCAATTTTAACCTATTTTTTGGCAATAAACATATGATTAAAATATAGTATTTAATAACCCCTCTCCAATTTCTTTATTTTTAATTAATTAGACCTTATTTTTCCTTCCCACTTTAACAACGACCAACTTTGAAAATTATTATGGCTAGTTATCCCCACCCTGATTTTTTCAAGCAATGACCTTTCAATGTGTTTTTTTATCTTTTTTAAAATTAATTATTACTATAGCTGCAAAAAAATTATAAGTAAATAAGATTACTTTTGTTTCACAAACATTAAAAAATGAGTTACGAATTAACAGGAAAACTAGTTGCAAAATATGAGGTGGTTCAGCGAACGGCTACTTTCAAAACAAGAGAATTTGCAGTTGAAAAAACAGATGATATTGGTGGAAGAACTGTTACGAATTATGTAAAGTTTCAATCTGTTCAAGATAAAACTTCTATCATTGATAAAGTAAATGTTGGTGATGAAATAAAAGTGTATTTCAATATTAAAGGAAGTAAATGGGAGAAAGAAGGAAAAGTAAATTATATCACCAACTTAGATGCTTGGAGAATTGAACAAGTTTCAAACGCTGGATCAGATCAAAGCGGAATTGACTCAGCATACATTGAACCTTTGGATAACTTTTCAGCGTCCTCACCCGAAGCAATAGACGATTTGCCATTTTAAGGTTTTCAATTCATTTTTGGATTGAAAAGGAGATGGGAAAAATTGAATACTACTTATTGACCTCAGATTATATAACAAATTTCATCCATATTTACCCTCGGGGATAATTATACCTCTTTGAAATTTGCTAGCCTATGCAACAAAAAGTCTCCTTACAACTTCTACCCCACCAATTGGCTAATGAAGCCAATGTAATTACTGCCATCAGTAAGGCAACAGGAAATAAAGAGAGCACTATTTCAGGATTTCAAATTCACAAACAATCGATTGATGCAAGGGGAAAAACCATTTGGATTAATTGCACAGTAAATGCTTTCATTAACGAACCATTTCAAAAAAGAACCCTTCAATCTTTTCATTTTAAAGAGGTTACTAAAGCCAGTAAAAAAGTCATCATTATCGGTGCTGGACCAGCAGGTTTATTTGCAGCCCTCCAATTACTAGAGCTCGGTATTCAACCCATCGTTTTAGAGCGAGGAAAAGATATTAGAGCAAGAAGAAGAGATTTAGCCATCCTAAATAAAAATGGAATAGTAGATCCTGATAGCAACTACTGCTTTGGAGAAGGTGGTGCAGGTACTTACAGTGATGGAAAGCTTTACACTAGAAGTAATAAAAGAGGAGACATCGATAGAATACTAAACCTATTCGTTCACTTTGGAGCAGAAGAAAAAATATTATACGAAGCACATCCACATATTGGTACAAACAAATTACCCCATATTATTACTGCTATGAGAGCGCAACTGATAGCAAGTGGTGCTCAATTTATTTTTGAAAAAAAAGTAATCGACCTCAAAATTGAAAATGACAAAGTAACTGGAGTGCATACTTCAGATGGCGATTTATTTAAAGGAGATGCTGTAATACTTGCTACAGGCCACTCTGCAAGAGATATCTTTGAATTACTCCACCGAAAAAAAATAGCCATCGAAGCAAAACCTTTTGCATTAGGTGTAAGGGTTGAACATCCTCAAATACTGATTGATCAGTTACAATATCATTGTACCAGTAGAGGCGAATTTTTACCTCCTGCAGCCTATAGTTTAGTTCAACAAATAAATGGTAGAGGGGTATTCTCCTTCTGTATGTGTCCAGGTGGAATCATTGCACCTGCTGCAACTTCTCCAGGAGAGCTAGTGGTAAATGGTTGGAGCCCCTCCAAAAGAAATAACCCCTATGCTAATAGTGGAATGGTGGTGAATGTTGAGATAGCGGATGCAGTAAATTCAAGAAAAAAAAATAA
The DNA here is from genome assembly GCA_947380605.1 of Chitinophagaceae bacterium. Classification (GTDB taxonomy): domain Bacteria; phylum Bacteroidota; class Bacteroidia; order Chitinophagales; family Chitinophagaceae; genus Ferruginibacter. Next base: position 29,159 of record CANCRO010000015.1, on the reverse strand, counting down.
ACAATTATCCAATGAACCTGCTGATAGTCCACTTCACTTAATGCATTTTCAGCAAATGGTAGAACAACAAAGTTATACTGCAGGTGGAGGTAACTTTAAAGCTCCCGCTCAGCGTATGGTTGATTTTTCCAACAGAAAAATATCAGCCAATTTACCTAATTACTCTTACCAGCCAGGTGTTACTGCTGTTCAATTAAGTGAAGTACTTCCAGATTTTATATACCATTCCCTAGCGGAAGGTTTTAAAGCTTTTGGAAAAAAAATGAAAGGCTATTTTACCAATGAAGCGATTGTAGTGGCTACAGAAAGTCGTACCTCTTCTCCAATTAGAATTCCAAGAGATAGCATTACTTTAACTCATCCCCAATTAACTAACTTTTATCCTTGCGGTGAAGGAGCTGGCTATGCAGGAGGTATAGTAAGTGCTGCAATGGATGGAGAAAGAATTGCCCAACAAATTGAAAAATCGATCAGCAAGTTGTAACTGTTTCGGAAACTTGTCTTCAAGAATTTGCTGCCTTATCCTAAATCAATATCTGTATTATCTCCAATATTGAGTGATCGCGTTTCTCCTTTAATTCCAGTATCGCTCCCAATTAAAGAATCATCAAGAACAACATCATATAATTTAGAAAAGGATCCAATAATCGATTCCCTTACAATAGTATAATTAAGAATCGTATTTTCTCCAATTGAAACATTAGGACCAATGACTGAATTTTTAATATCACAACCTTCGCCAATACTTACTGGAGGTATTATAATTGTATTCTCAAAACTCTCCTCTCCAATTACTTTACCGCCAAATTTTTTAAGAAGCGTAGCATTGGATTTGAGCAAGGTCTCCTTTTTACCGCAGTCATACCAACTATTTACTTTCAAAGATTTAAATTTAGCTCCCTCTTGGATCATGCATTCAATGGCATCAGTTAAACTGAGTTCATCCGTTCCGATGCCTGCATTTTCCATAATTCCTTTCAAACATGTAAACAAGGACTGGGTTTCTATTATTTTATAAATCCCCACCAAGGCCATATTGCTTTTGGGGATAGCAGGCTTTTCTACCACACGGGTAATAAATTCTTCTTCGTCAATTTCTGCTACGCCAAAATTTCTAGGATCGTCTACTTTTTTTACAGCCAATACCGAAAATTCAGCCTCTATCATCGCCTTTACATCGTATTCTGCAATAGTATCTCCTAACACAATTAACACCTGATCATCTCCTACAATTTCTTTAGCTAAATCAATGGCATGTCCTGTACCATACCTTTCATTCTGATAAACAAAATGGCAGCTAAGGTCTGGATAATTAATTTTTACATAATCCTGGATTTTTTCGCCTAGGTAACCGACAATAAAAACAAATTCCTGAATACCCGCTTCATTTAACTGATCAATGATGATACTTAATATAGTTTTTCCAGCCAAGGGTATCAATGCCTTTGGTTGAGTATAGGTATGTGGTCGGAGCTTAGTACCTGCTCCTGCTACTGGGATAATCGCCTTCATATTTAAATCTTAGTCCGCCAACAGCGGATTTTTTATATTTAGAACCACTTAATGAAAAATCAACGTGAAAGTAGTTCATTTTGTGGAAATGATGTCGGTAATAAACTTCAATTTATTCCCATAGGCTCTAATAAATAACCACACGTTTGTATATTTGCAGTCATAAATATATTACATGCAAAGAGATACATTGGTTTTTGATATTATCAACAAAGAATTAGCCCGTCAACGTCACGGAATTGAATTAATAGCCTCAGAAAATTTCACTTCCTTGCAGGTTATCCAAGCTTCAGGAAGTGTTATGACCAATAAATATGCAGAAGGTTACCCTGGCAGGAGATATTACGCTGGATGTGAATTTGTAGATCAAACAGAGCAATTAGCGATAGACCGTTTAAAACAAATTTTTAATTGTGAATACGCGAACGTTCAGCCCCATAGTGGTGCTCAGGCAAATGCAGCAATCACTTTAGCGCTACTTCAACCCGGCGATAAAATTCTTGGACTAGATCTAAGCATGGGAGGACATCTTACCCATGGCTCACCAGTTAATTATTCTGGTAAAACTTATGAAGCTCATTTTTATGGAGTAGTGAAAGAAACTGGACTGATAGATTATGATACACTAGAACAAAAAGCAAGACAACATAAACCAAAATTAATTTTTTGTGGCGCTTCTGCTTACAGTCGTGATTGGGATTATGCTCGTATTAGAAAAGTAGCTGATGAAATAGGTGCATTTGTTCAATGTGATATGGCACACCCAGCTGGCTTAATCGCAAAAGGTTTATTAAGCTCTCCTTTTGAACATTGCCACTTTGTTACTTCTACCACTCATAAAACTTTACGAGGTCCTAGAGGTGGTATCATTCTAATGAAAAAAGATTTCGAAAATCCTTTTGGATTAAAAGATGTAAAAGGTAATATTCGCATGATGAGTAACCTTTTGGATATGGCGGTTTTCCCTGGTATTCAAGGCGGGCCTTTACAACATATCATCGCTGCTAAAGCGGTCGCTTTCGGAGAAATTCTTAGTGATGAATTTACAGTTTATGCTCAACAGGTAATCACCAATGCTCAAGCAATGGCTAAAGCATTTGTAGAAAAAGGATATCAACTAATTAGTGGTGGTACAGATAACCACTTAATGCTGATAGATTTACGCAATAAAAATATTAGTGGCAAAAAAGCAGAGCAAGCTTTAGTACAAGCTGATATTACGCTTAATAAAAACATGGTTCCCTTTGATGACAAAAGTGCTTTTGTAACTTCTGGTATCCGCGTAGGAACTGCTGCTATCACCACTCGTGGAATGAAAGAAGCTGATATGCAATTTGTGGTGAATGTAGTAGATAAAGTATTGATGAATGCTGATGATACCGCTTTAATTAATTCAGTACGTGGAGAGGTGAATGAATTCATGAAACAATTCGTTTTATATCCTGAACTTTAACTGATGTTGTAGACTAGCTAGAAAGCAACCTAACAACACCATTTAATATTCCTATTTATGATACAACGTATTCAATCTGTATGGCTTTTAGTAGCTTCTGTATTATCCTTCCTTACGTTAAAAGTATCCTTTTATAGCGGTACCTTTTTGCCCGACAATCAATACCATCAATTGAACGGTACCGATAATGTTTTATTAATGATTACTACCATTGCATTGGGAGTAGTAACTCTTCTCACTATTTTTTTATATAAGACCAGGATTATTCAATTACGTTTATGCATTATCGGTATAGTACTTGATCTACTGCTAATTTATTTGTATTTCAGGGCTATACAAAACTATTCACAAGGCACTTTTTCCATTACAGCGGTTGCCCACCTGCTCATATTGATCGCACTTATTTTTTCTGCAAGAGGAATAAATAAAGATGAGAAACTAATTAAAGATAGTGACCGCCTTAGGTAGTCAAGAATCTGTTTAATTGTTATAAGTTTAGTGCTTGGGTAAAAATTTTCCTGTATAACTTTCCTTGCATTTTATCAGTCCTGCAGGAGTGCCTGCATATACTAAATTACCACCGGCATCACCGGCTTCTGGGCCTAAATCAATTACCCAGTCCGCACTTTTTATAACATCAGTATTGTGCTCTATCACTAAAATAGAATGACCCTGTTCTATTAATGCATTAAAGGAAGTAAGCAACTTTTTAATATCATGAAAATGAAGCCCCGTAGTAGGCTCGTCGAAAATAAATAAGATATTACCCTGAGATTTTCCCCTTCCTAAAAAAGAAGCAAGCTTAACTCTTTGCGCCTCTCCACCCGATAAGGTATTACTGGATTGTCCTAGTTTCACATAGCCTAAACCTACATCACTCAATGGCTGTATTTTTTTTACAACATCGGCTTCATCAGAAAAAAATGCGATAGATTCATCTACGCTCATTTCCAATACCTCATAAATACTCTTACCCTTATACGTCACTTCTAATACCTCTTCCTTAAATCTTTTTCCTCCACAAATTTCACAGGTTAAATGTACATCGGCTAAAAACTGCATCTCTACAATTTGCTCCCCTTCACCTTTACAAGTATCGCATCTGCCAGCATCTACGTTAAAAGAAAAATGCTTGGGTAAAAAACCTCTCATCTTACTGAGTGGCTGAACACTATACAACTCCCTTATTTCATCATACGCCTTAATATAAGTCACCGGATTACTTCGAGAGGATTTGCCAATTGGATTTTGATCAATCATCTCAATTTGAGAAAGATAGTCAATATCACCTTCTATAGATTTGTGTATTCCCGGTTTATCTACTCCCTCTCCTTTTAATTTTTGAAGCGCAGGATATAAAATTTGTTTCACCAAAGTAGTTTTACCACTACCACTCACTCCACTGATAACACAAAAAACATTCAAGGGAAATTCAACTGAAATATTTTTAAGATTATTTTGCCTTGCCCCCTTAATAGTGATACTCCTTTTCCAATTTCTAAGTTGTTTGGGTGCTTCAATTTGCAAGGTTCCTTTTAAATATTTCCCCGTCAAACTTCTATCATCAGCCATCAACTCTTCATAGTTGCCTGCCGCTACTACTTCGCCGCCCAAATGACTTGCCAAAGGTCCCATATCAATAATGTAATCTGCCTCACGCATCATCATTTCATCATGCTCTACCACTACCACTGTATTACCTAAGTCACGTAATTCTTTTAAAACAGTTATTAATTTTTCAGTATCTCTACTATGAAGCCCAATAGAAGGCTCATCTAAAATATATAAGGAATTAGTTAAATTACTTCCCAGACTTCTTGTAAGCTGAATACGCTGACTCTCACCTCCACTCAAAGAATTCGCCAATCGGTTGAGGGTAAGATAACCCAATCCAACATCCATCAATGTTTTAATGCGATGATTAATTTCTATTAAAATTCTTTTGGCTACCTGTTGTTGATATTCATTCAACTTTAATTGATCAAACCATTTTTTTAAATCTTTCACTGGCATACTACACAATTGACCAATATGCTGATCAGCAATTTTTACATACAAGGCTTCCTTTCTCAATCGATGGCCTTTACATTCCGGGCAAAGCGTTCTTCCTCTATAGCGACTTAATAAAACACGGTACTGTACTTTGTATAAATTTTGCTCGACCTCCTTAAAAAAATCATTGATTCCATTGGCATAATTATTTCCCTTCCACAATATTTCAAGTTGCTCTTCTGTAAGGTCTATAATTGGTTGGTGAACAGGAAAATTAAAATGTTTTGCAGCGCGAATAAATTGCTCTTTCCATTGACCTAACTTTTCTCCCTTCCAAGGCGCTACGGCCCCTTCATATAAACTCAATTGCTTGTTGGGTATCACTAGATCCGCATCAACGCCTAATACCTGGCTAAATCCCTCGCAGGTGGGACAAGCTCCAAAAGGGTTATTGAATGAAAACAAATTGGGTACAGGCTCCTCAAAAGTAATTCCATCCAATTCAAATTTATTGCTGAATACAAGTTGTTGGTCACCATTAATTTCTACCATTAGTTCGCCCTCACCTTCGTAAAAAGCAGTCCCTGCAGAATCACTGATACGATGGATATCCTCTTCATCAAAACGCTTTACAACTAATCGATCTATCAATAAATAGGCAACCTTTTTCTTTAGTGAAGAAATTATTTTATTTAAAACCTCATCAGACTCCAATAATGTTTCAATACGCAATATTTCCTTATTGAAGTAAATTCTTGAAAATCCCTTTTGAATCAAAATATTCAGCTCCTCCTTAACCGCTCTGTTAGCATGCTGCTTAAATGGCACCAACAGTAAAACCTTATCTCCCTCCTTCAATGCTTGAATTGCCTTTATCACATCTGCCACATCATCCTTTTTGACCTCTTTACCACTAATCGGAGAAAGAGTAACTCCCACTCTTGCAAATAAAAGACGCAAATAATCATATAATTCCGTCATACTACCCACCGTACTTCTCGGAGTACGCGTGATTACCTTTTGTTCAATGGCAATGGCTGGACATAACCCTTTTATAAAGTCAACATCAGGTTTATTCATCCTTTGCATAAACTGACGAGCATAACTACTCAAGCTCTCCGCATACCTTCTTTGACCTTCAGCAAATAAAGTGTCAATTGTTAAGGAAGATTTGCCAGAACCTGAAACACCAGTAACCACCACCAATTGATTACGTGGTATGGTCACCGTTACATTTTTTAAATTATGCGTTCTTGCCCCCTGAATTAAAATCCCCTCTTGTCTTTGAATAGAGGTCTTGCTTGGAGTTATATTTTTAATTTTTGTTGCCATTATTTAGATTTACAAAAGTAATGCCTTGAGATTACCTTCGGACAAAAATGTGAAATTCTTCTTAAAATCATTCTCTCCATTCATTTAATTGAATAATACCACTACTTTTATTAAAACAAATAGTCGAGCAAAAAGTTAAAGAATTTAATTTTCCCATACAGTCAATGAATTCTTTACAATTAAATCAAATTTAAAATCTCCCGCCTATAGATTCTGAACTTCTACATTGAATTTTTTATTGTTAAAAACAATCACTACTCCAAAAAAAAGTAGAAGTAATATGAATAGTCTTAATAATCTTTCTGAGCAAGAGCTTGTACAACTTTATTTAAAAGGTAATACTAATGCATTATCGATCCTAATTAGTCGATACAAAGACAAAATTTATACTTCTATTTATTTATTGGTAAAAGACAAGTACCAGGCTGAAGATATTTTTCAGGAGGTATTTATCCGCATCATTGATAGCCTAAAAGCAAAAGGGTATTCCAATGAGGGGAAATTTTTGCCCTGGGCATTAAGAATTGCGCACAATTTATGTGTAGATCATTTTAGAAAAATAAAGCGTACGCCAAAAATTACTACCAGTGACGATCGGGATATTTTTGAGGTACTCAACTTTTCGGAACCCAATGCTGAAACTCGGCTAATACAATGTCAACGCCACGAAAAGGTGAGAAAAATGATTGATTTACTTCCTGAAGATCAGCGAGAAGTGATCATCTTACGCCATTATGGAGATTTAAGCTTTAAAGAAATTGCTTCCATCACCAAATGCAGTACCAATACAGCCTTAGGAAGAATGAGATACGGACTTATTAATATGAGAAAAATGACGCTAGAAAAAAAGATTGCCTTTTAGTTAATCTAATGAAGAGCAAGGTTACTATCTGACAGCTGCATTATACAAACCCTTTACCTTCTGCAAATGTGCAATAAATTCTTTAGGCCCTTTGGTAGCATCATATCCATACCCGCCATCAATAAGCAACTTGCCATCACTATTTACAAAAACATAATTAGGCTGACCAGAGGCATTAATTAACCGCTGTTGAAGATCTTCATTTTTATCCCCCACTGTTTCGATAGTAGCGTTAAGTAAGGGAGAGAATTTTTTGTCAGTATCTGGTAATTCTGCATTGTAATCACTAAAAAGAGAGGCTACTACAAAATCATTTTTCATCAAATTGCCTACCTCGGGATCAATCCAAATTTTTGATTCAAACTCCCGGCAATTAACACATTGAATTCCTGTAAAATCAATCATCAATGGCTTATGAAGAAGTTTAGCTGCAGCCAACGCTTCATCATAATCATAATAAATAACTAATTGATTATTAATAGCAGCACCTGGTTCATATTTTTTTAAATCTGCAACATATTTTTGAGGCGGCTTTGCCACATTACCTGTATTACCTTGAACAGCTGCTTCTGAAAAACTCTCCAGATTGCCAATCGTATTGAAATCTTGCGTACCCATTGGTGGTACAAAAGCAGATACTGCTTTGAGTGGAGCTCCCCACAAACCTGGAATTAGATAGACTGCAAATGAGAAAGATATGATGGCTAAAAATAATCTAGGTACAGAAACATAAGATATTCCAAAATCATTTTTAGGTCTTTCACTGTCATTTTTAAATAAAATTTTACCCAATAAATACATTCCCAGCAAAACAAAAATTACTATCCAAAGAACAATAAAAACTTCCCTATCTAATATACGCCAACCCCTGTCTAGATCGGCATTGCTCAGAAATTTAAGTGCTAACGCAATTTCTAAAAATCCCAAAACCACTTTTAGCGCATTTTGCCAACCGCCACTTTTTCCTAAAGAACTTAACATAGCAGGGAAAAAGGCAAATATTGCAAAGGGGAGTGCTAGTCCAAAACCAAAGCCAAACATACCGACAATGGGCGCTAATTTTCCTGAAGCGGTAGACAAACCTAAAAGGGAGGCTACAAAATTACCCGTACAGCTAAAGGATACAATCACTAATGTTAAAGCCATGAAGAATATACCCGAATAACTTCCTACACCTGCCTTGCTGTCAATTTTATTTGACCAAGAAGCTGGAAGATTAATTTCAAATGCACCTAAAAACGATGCGCCAAAAAGAATAAAAAGGCCGAAAAGGAACATATTAAATATCCAATTAGTCGACAAATTATTTAAGGCGTTTTTAGGAAGTACGGTTGCTACCAAGGCCCCAACCAACGTATAAATTAAAATAATAGAGATAGAATAAAACAGCGCATTTTTTTTACCCTGTAACTTAGTTTTACTTTTTTTAGTAAAAAAACTAATGGTAATTGGAACCAATGCATAAACACAAGGGGTTAAGAACCCTATTAAGCCGGCAAGGATTCCTGCAATCAATAAAGCCCATAAAGACTTTGCTTGCAAACTTCCTGAGCTATTGTCCACTAATTCATCTGTTCCCTTTTTTTGATATTGAAACTGCATCGATATCGGCGCTTCGCCCGATTCAATTCGATCCCCTTTTTGATAGTAATAATTTACCGTGCCCTTTATACGAATACTATCGCCAATTGATAATTTAATTTTTTGAAACCAGCTAACAGAATCGGTGTAATAGCTAATGACTACATTGTCAAGTGAAGAATTGGCAGCCGAAATAGCTTTCCCTTTTTCAACAATACTATCGGTAGTAAATTTTAAGCTGGCAGAGTCAAATTGAATACTAGTATTAACTGGTAAGTCTCCCGAAACTTTCTGAATGGAAAAAAGATGAACCCCAGCACTAAGAACTGCTTTTATTTTTAATTCAAATTCACCTTGATTATTTTGTAGCTTTTCAAAATAAAACTGCACAGACTTTTGATCCTGTGCAGCGATAGAAAGCGTTAAAAAAAATGAGGCAATAATTAAAAGCAGTTTATATTTTCTCATAATTAAAAGCGTCAGATTAGTTGAGTAACACATTAAATTTTTCAGTCACTGGCGGCATACAAGTTCTGTCATTACAGATCATGGATTCAATTTCTCCACTTAAATTAGTTTTAAGCTTCCCTTTTACTTTTATAATTTGTACAAAATCTGCCTTACCCTCGAAGTACTTTACATCCACCTTAAAATTTTTATCAAAATAGGTTGTCAACTTCCCCTTTTCAATGGTCTTTCCAACTAACGCAATCAATGCATTTTTATTATAACTAAAAGAAGTAGGTATTGGACCACCTTCTGGTGTAAGCTGCGAATAAATGTGCCATCCAATAGGTGGGGTGGCAGTTAAATGAACTTCGTATTGATTGTCTGCTAACTTTTTTGTTGAGTAAGTCCATGCTACCTTTTGCTGAGCTTTTACTGCACCAAAACAAATAATCATTGCTATTGAAAAAACTAATCTCTTCATCTTCCTAATAATTTATGATAAAGTTACACAACAGATGCATAAGGGAATGTTAACGATAATACATTCCTTTCATTTAACATTAGTTTAGCTGAAATAAGTATTTAAATACTTGTATGCCATCTTCATTACCCAATGACTTACTACTAGCTCTTTCAGGATGTGGCATCATACCAAAAACATTTCTATTGGAGTTGCATATTCCTGCAATATTATTGATCGCTCCATTAGGATTGCTTTCTGTAGTAACAGAGCCTTGTTCATCGCAATAACGATAAATAATCTGATGCGCTGATTCTAGTTGAGCAAGGGTGGTGTCATCAGCGAAATAACGACCTTCTCCATGAGCTACAGGTATCTTTAATCCCTTTGCTGCTGTAGAAGCCGCTTCTTTTATAAAAACATTTTTACAAACAAACTGTTGGTGACTATTGCGTAACAATACGCCAGGTAGTAATCCGCTTTCACATAAAATTTGAAACCCATTACAAATTCCTAATACCTTACCTCCTTTATTTGCGAATTCAATTACACTTTGCATCATTGGGCTAAATTTTGCAATAGCACCACAACGTAGGTAATCTCCATAACTAAATCCTCCTGGCAATACGATACAATCTTCGGTTGAAAACATACTTAGGTCCTTATCTTTATGCCAAAGCTCAATTACTTCTTGCTTCAAATCAACACGAAGAGATTCAATTACATCCCTATCACAATTGCTTCCTGGAAAAACTACTACGCCAAATTTCATATGTCTATTTTGAGATTATTGGTTAATTGGTACTACAAAAGTACAAATACCATTTTAATTATTGAACGAAGTAGCTGAATGCAATAACAAAAGCCACCATCAGCCAGTGTAAAATGAGGGGAAATCCCTTTTTTTGGGGATATAAAAAGCCCGCACCGGCGATTACTGCGATTGGAACAGCACTTAGGATCCAGTAAACAAATGAATGGCTGGCATTAATAAAAGGAATAAAAAGGGCAATTAAAAGATATAAGAAAATAAGGTTCCAACTTTTACGAGCCTGTACTAATTGACGGCGAAAGTTTTTTTGAACATACACGAAGCCGGTGGAACTAATAAATAATACAATGAAGATGGCAGCCAAGGCCCATCTTGATTCAATAAAACGAGGGAAAGTTACCGCTACACCCGGGAAATGATATCCTTGCCACTTATCCGTTATATAAACATAGGCTGCTAAAAAATAAAAAGGGCTTGCTAATCCTAATAGAGCAACCACCCACTCGGGTAACTTAAATGGTCTAGTTATCAATAAACCAACTACCACCAAAGCTGAAAATGATATCACTGGAAAATAAAAGAAAGAAGAGATTCCTATAGCCATTCCTATATTAAACAAAGAAGTCTTTGGACTAGGCTCATTATACAATTTACTCATCCTCGACCATACCCATATGATAAATGAATTGATAATTAAGGGGGCTGAAAGAATATTCCACTCGGCAAACAATGAGGTAATTAATAAATAAGCCATACCAGTGAGATAATTTGGCTTTTGCATCAACCGATGCTGATTTACCAAAGCATTTAAGGTGATAGCTTGAGTATATAATAAAATGAAAGATATCAAAGGATAAATAATCGGCAGGCTCTTACCCACCGCCGAGAGTTGTGACAATAGTAATTTAAAAAGAAAGCCGTCCGTTTGCTGAGGTAATGGAATCTGTGGATGGATAAACATGATCAACTTTAGTAGCAGACCATATACCAATAACAAAAAGGTATTATAGGGATTGTTAGATTTAAATACGCCTGTCACTTTGCTAATTAGTTTTACTTTCCATTTTTGTATAAAAGCTATTTACTATCAATCGTTATACCTTACAAATGTGGTAATTATTATTGGTTTAACAAATACTTTATACCCTTTAGCCAATAATTAAGGCTCCTTGTTTTTGAAAGCTAATTCATTTACCGAAATAAGTTCAAGAGTTTAGGTAAAAAGATAATGACACCGGTAAAAAGACTTCCAATAGCAGCTATTAACACTGCTGCTGCTGCAATATCTTTGACTACCTTAATCACAGGATGAACATCTTTTGTGATGAGATCGCAAATTTTTTCTATCGCTGTATTCATCAACTCCAAACTTAGCACAAGCATGGAGCAGCCTAAAATAAAAAGCCATTCAATGCTATTTATTTTAAAAACGGCCCCCAGTATTGATACCATCAATAGCGCCATTAAATGAATCCTGAAATTTAGCTGGGTCAAAAAACAATATTGAAGGCCTTTCCATGCGAAAGCAAATGATTTAATCAACTTCATAAATGGTATGCAAATTAATCATCGTTAAATAAATTAGTATCCATTTAAAAGCGTTATGATGTGGCCGCAAGCAATTTTTATTTCATCTTCACTAATTGTCAGTGGAGGAGCAATTCTCATGGAACCTGCAGCAAATAAAAACCAGTCAGTAAAAACACCCCGTTGAATCAATGCATCGATAATTTTTTTATTGACATCAAAGCTTCCAAAATCAACCGCAATCATCAATCCACAACTATACACTGATCGTATAAAAGGATGAACCAAAAGCGATACAAAAAGCGCTTCTTTTTGTTTAACATCTTCTATTAATTTTTCATCTAGCAAAACATTGAATGCTTCCAAGCCAGCAGCACAACTAACCGGATGTCCGCCAAAAGTATTGATATGGCCCAATACCGGATGATGAGTAAAAGAATCCATCAGTCTTTTGTCTGCAATAAAAGCACCAAGCGGCATGCCGCCACCCAACGCTTTGCCTAACAATAAAATATCTGGTACCACATCAAATTGCTCAAATGCCCACAGGCTTCCATTGCGACCAAAACCACATTGTATTTCATCGAGTACAAGTAAGGTGCCTGTTTCAGTGCAGCGTTTACGCAATGCCGAAAGCCAACCATTTTGTGGAACAATAACCCCAGCTTCTGCTTGAATCGTTTCTGCTACTACACAGGCTGTGCGTTCAGTAATTTGTTGCAAACATTCAAATGAATTATAGTCCAATTGCATTATATCTGGCAATAGCGGCCTGAAAGCATTTCTCCAATATTCATCCCCTATGATACTTAAAGCACCCTGTGTACTTCCATGGTAGCTATTTTTAAATGAGATAATTTGCGTGCGTCCAGTAAACCGCTTTGCTAACTTCATTGCACCTTCTGTAGCTTCACTTCCGCTTGCTGTATAAAATACCGAATTAAGAGATGGAGGCAAATGGTCAGTTAATTTTTTTGCATAAGCCACTTGCGGACTTTCCACCAATTCACCAAACACCATGATATGCATGTAGTCATCGACTTGTTTTTTTATAGCCTCAATCACTCTTGGGTGACAGTGGCCAATATTACAAACACTGATTCCCGCAATTAAGTCGATATAAGTTTTACCGGCTACATCCCAAAGGGTACATCCTTTTGCCTTCACTATTTCTAATGCCAAGGGCGCTTCGGATGTTTGACCTACATGCGAAAGAAATAAGTCCCGATTTGAAATAGCAGTTGACCTTTGCTTATCCAAGGGATTATTGAATGATTCACCTTTATTCATAGAATACAAATGTCGCAAAGAAATAATCATAAATAGTGATGTCTTTTTAAATATTAATTTAATTTAGCATCATTCTAACCCAAATAAATAAAAATATGCCAGTCATTCTTCCCGTTAAAGGGGTTTTCCCAAAGATGGGCGCTAATTGTTTTGTTGCCCCCAATGCTACCATCGTGGGAGATGTAATTATGGGAGATGATTGTAGTGTGTGGTTTAATGCAGTGCTCCGAGGCGATGTAAACATTATCCGAATGGGTAATAAAGTAAATGTGCAAGATGGGGCAGTCATCCATTGTACCTATCAAAAAACTCAGGCAATCATTGGAAATAATGTTAGCATTGGACACAATGCAATTGTACATGGATGCGTTATAGCAGACAACGTATTGATTGGAATGGGTGCCATCGTAATGGACAATGCTCAAATTGGTTCCAATTGCATTATTGCAGCGGGTGCAGTGGTGCTTGAAAATACAGTAGTAGAACCTGGTAGTATATACGCAGGTGTTCCAGCAAAAAAAATTAAAGACATCAGTCAGGAATTAATAGGAGGAGAAATTAATAGAATAGCAAATAATTACTTAATGTACAGCGGATGGTTTAAGGAGCAGGGAAGCTAACTAATTACAAAACCAAAAAAATGAAAAAAACAATCATGGCTTTTTGCTGCATCTATCTTTTCAGTGGATGTTTTATTTTTAGAAAAAAAGTGGTCTATGGTTGTCCTACTGATGGAAGAAATGTTGGAGCAGAAAAATTAGCTTCAGAAGATCCAAAAGCTATGAAAGCTAGCAAAAATGCAAAGTACAAAGGTGGCAAAAAGATTTATGAAGAATAAATCTTACTTACCCTATAAACTAAAATGGTTTTTTTTCAATACTCTCCAGAATATTTAAATAGCTGTAATAACGATCCGGGTGAATGCTACCCAAATTGACTGCTTCTTTTACCGCACAGCCAGGTTCATTAATGTGCATACAATTATTGAAATGACATTGAGTAATTAAAGCCCTCATCTCAGGAAAAAAATGAGACAACTCATTTTTAGGAATATCTACCAATCCTAATTCTCTTATTCCAGGAGTATCAATTAATCTTCCTCCGAATGAAAGATTAAACATTTCTGCAAATGTGGTAGTATGTAATCCTTTACCACTCCATCCGCTCACATCCTGAGTCTTAAGTCGAAGATCAGGAAAAACAATATTTATGAAAGATGATTTACCTACCCCAGAATGACCACTGAGTAAAGTTGTTTTATCTTTCAATAAACTTTTCACTTCCTCTATACCAATATTTTTTTCAATACTTATCAGCAATACTTTGTATCCGATTGCTTCATAAATTTCTTTGATCTCATTATATCTTGATAGCTCCTTTTCTTTGTAAAGATCCGATTTATTAAAAACAAGTATAGATGGGACATGGTAGGCTTCAGAAGTAATTAAAAACCGATCAATGAATCCAAGCGATGTTTTGGGCTCCTTTAAAGTTGCAAATAAAAGTGATTGATCAAGATTAGAAGCAATGATATGATGCTGATTCCGATTGTGCGGAGAAGAACGAGTAATATAATTTTTACGTGAGGCTATATCAGTAATGGTCAATGTGTTTTCCAACTCATTTTCCATGTCTGCCAATACCACATCTCCTACAGCAACCGGATTAGTAGAAGTAATATTGTCCATCTTAAATTTACCTTTTATACGGGCATTAAACACCTTACCATTCTCGTCCTGAACAATATACCAGCTACCGGTACTTTTATACACTGTTGCCATCATAGACTACAAATTTCACTAATTAAAACGAAATGGAATGATTTTAATAAATATTATTACGCTTGGAGCCTATGGGAATTTCTTGAAAATCGTAAACTTGAGTATCAGTTCTGCTAACAAAAAAATAAGTGCCGCCATCAAAAAAGGGGTAAATTTTTCAGTATATCTAGTTATGGTAAAAATTTCAACCTTCGATTTTTCTAGTCGATCAATCTCGGTGTATATATTTTGTAAACCCACATTATCTTTAGCTCTAAAATACTGACCACCAGTTTCAGCTGCAATTGCCTTTAGTAATTTTTCATCAATCGTAACTTTCTGCTGCTGCATGATTATCCCTAAATCGGTCTTAACAGGATAGGGAGCATAACCCTCAGTTCCGACACCAATCGTATAAACTTTAATACCAAAAGCTTTCGCAATTTCCTTGGCATTATCAGGACCAATTAAACCGCCATTATTTTCACCGTCTGTCAATAAAATAACTACTTTACTTTTAGACTTACTATTACGCAAACGATCAATTCCTGTAGATAGGCCATCGCCAATAGCAGTTCCATCTTCTAATAAGCCATTTCTTATTGTTTCGATAGCAGATTTAAGCACCGCCTTATCGGTAGTGAGTGGGCATTGAGTAAAACTTTCGCCAGAAAAAATTACCACTCCAATTCTATCCGTTAATCTTCTTTCTACAAAACTATTAGCAACAGCTTTTGCTGCCTCCATTCTGTTAGGGGTAAAATCCTGAGCAGTCATACTGCCACTCACATCGATACACAATACAATATCCACTCCTTCACCTTCAGCTCGCTGTTCTTCATTTTTTGTCTGAGGACGAGCCATTGCAATAATTATCAAGAGAATTCCTAGCAACCGGCAAACTAAAACGATTGGTCGAAATATGCTTTTCCAAGATCTGAAGGATTGGAAATTTTTTAGAGAAGATACCTTTATTCCAGCTTGCTGATTACTTGAAAATTTATTTTTCCATAAAATCATCAAGGGGATAACTATGGCAAGCCAAAGCACCCAAGGGTAAGCGAAATGAATAGTATCTAGATAATCAGTTAACAATTAATTGAAAAGTTTTTTATGATTTTTAAATTTAAGTTGATGAATTTAAGGCTGCATTTTTTTGAATGACATCTACCAGCTCTTCAATAGATTTTTTAGCCTCTGCGGACTCCAAAATCGGTGGCAAATACTTAGCAAATTTTACAGCATCCCCGCAACGGAGGCTAGCAGAAATTTTTGACAATAATTCATGATTGTAATTTTGCGCCTTTAATAAAAGTAATATTTCGTCGGTAGTTTTATTTGCATAAGCTAATTGATAAACCCTTGATAAATACTGCTTAAAAATTTCACCAATTTTAGTGTGATATATTTTAACCTCTTCCCTAATTGACAAATTATACCCCTCCAAATTTTTCAATTCCTGTATCGCTTCTTCATACGCTGTTAATTTAGATAGTTTGTTGGTATAAGGATCTTTATTTTTTCTCTTCCGCCACCAAACAAATAATGCAACCAACAATAGTATAACCACTATTCCTGCAATCCAATACCCAATTGAACTAGTCGTTTCTGCCTCCTTGATCGGCTTAATGTCTCTGATTTGTTTAGTGGTATCACTCGTTGAAAAAGAAACCGTTATAGGTAATGAATCCGTAAAAAAAGTAAAGGAACTGTCTTGTTTTATCGTTTCTACTTTTACTAGTAGAGAGGGTAGTACCCACTTGCCAGAATCAAAGCTGGTAAAGGTGATCGTATTAACTATACCTGAAAGATTTTGATTATTATATATTGAATCAATCCGGCTATTCACCATTTCGAAATGAGCCATCGAATCAGTTAGGATTGGCCAATGAAAAACATAATTATACTTTGAGAAATCTGCTTTGATAGTAAGCGTAAATTGTTCGCCTATTAAAATTTCTTGTTTATTAATAGCGCTTTGAATAGCAGGCTGTGCATAGCTTAAATTAATTGAAAGACAGAGAAATACTGTCGTCAAAAATAAATTCCAATTTTTCCAATTAACCATTTTAAATTGTAGTTACCCTGTTATCAGTTACCATCAGCTTCTTTTAATGAAAAACTGTTGCAATATTTTTACATAATCCTCATCGGTTCTAATATGCAAAAGATCAGCGCCTGCCTTTCTGAAATAATTTTTACACCAATCGCTTTGCTCTATAAATCTTTTTTTATACGTATATTGAACTAGCTCATCATTACTATCAATCAGCTTTTGATTGCCCGTTTCGAAATCTTGTACCACTAGCAAGCCAGCCTCAGGAAGCTGCATATCCATCTTATCATACACCCTCAAACCGATTACATCGTGCCTACCACCAATTACTTTCAAATCATTTTCATACACTGCATCTACAAAATCACTCATTAAAAATGCAATGCTTTTTTGGCGAGTAGCTTTATTGAAAAACTTAATAGCCTCTTCCATTTTAGTGCTTTTTCCTACAGGAGTAGTTGATAATAACTGTCGCACAATATAAAGAGCATGCTGTCTTCCCTTTTTAGGTGGAATGAATTTTTCAACCTTATCACTAAAAAAAATTACTCCTACCTTATCATTATTATTTATAGCACTAAAGGTCAATAAAGCGCCTATCTCTGTTAGCATATCGCGCTTTCTTGATTGAACCGTCCCAAATAAATTACTAGCACTAGTATCCACCAATAAATAAATGCAAAGCTCTCTTTCCTCTTCAAACACCTTTGTAAAAGGTTGACTAAATCTGGCACTTACATTCCAATCAATAAATCGGACATCATCCCCGGCATAGTATTCCCTAACCTCCCTAAAGCTCATCCCCTTTCCTTTGAAAGCTGAATGATATTCTCCAGTAAACAAATGAGTGGTAATTTTTTTACTTTTTATCTCTAACTCACGAACCTTTCGCATCATTGCAACCCCATCCAATTCGTCTGACAGAATAGGTTCAGTAGCTTGTAAATTTTCCGTATTGATTTTCTTTTTAAACAAACCGAAAGATTGAATAAAGTTGTTAAAGTAAATATTTTGATAATCCTAAGGCACTACTACTACCCTCAGAATCTCGTCTATTATCATGGAGACGTTTACATTTTCTGCTTCGGCCTCATAGGTTAGTCCAATACGGTGGCGCAATACATCTTTACAAATACTCCTTACATCTTCAGGAATTACAAACCCCCTTTTATTTAAATAAGCATGTGCCTTAGCCGCTAAAGCTAAATTAATACTTGCTCTTGGTGAACCTCCAAAACTAATCAGCGGCTTTAATTTAGGTAGATTGTATTTCTCAGGATAACGAGTTGCAAATACGATATCCAAAATATAATTTTCAACTTTTTCGTCTAAATAAACTTTCCTTACTAATTCTTTAGCAATCAAAATTTCATGAGCGGAAGCTACAGCAGAGATTGGTGGAAAAGATAAGCCCTCCGTATTTTGACGAATGATTAACTGCTCCTCCGTCTTAGAAGGATAATCAATAATCACCTTTAACATAAACCTATCCACCTGTGCTTCGGGCAAGGGATAAGTCCCTTCCTGTTCAATTGGGTTTTGTGTTGCTAAAACTAGAAAGGGCTCTTCCAATTTGAAGGTAGTATCGCCAATGGTTACCTGCCTTTCTTGCATAGCCTCTAATAAAGCGCTCTGTACTTTTGCCGGAGCCCTATTAATTTCATCTGCCAAAATAAAATTTGAAAAAATGGGCCCTTTACGCACCATAAATTCATTTTTTGCCTGATTATAAATCATGGTACCTACGACATCCGCCGGCAACAAATCAGGTGTAAATTGTATACGGCTAAAATTTGCATGAATGGATTGTGCTAAAGATTTAATAGATAGCGTTTTTGCTAATCCAGGCACCCCCTCTAATAATACATGTCCATTACTCAATAAGCCAATCAATAATCTTTCAATCATCCCCTGTTGGCCTACAATTACTTTACTTAACTCATCATTAATTTTGTTAACAAACCCAGCTGATTGGTTGATCTCCTCATTCAGCAAGCGGATGTCTTCGGCAGTTTGAAGCATAATAAATATTTAAATTCGCCCTCTATAAGAGAGCCGATTTGAAAATTACAAAATCAATTGAAATGGATGGATTAAATTAACTCCTTTCAATACCTTTTTGGTGAGCGAAAATACGAACTATAGCCCTACAAAGATATTATCAAGACTAAGATATTCGTTAAAATCTACTTAATCCTAGGGTGCTTACTAATTAATATTGGCTTTTATAAACATATAGGTGCGCCTTTTATATTACTATCATATTTATTGTAAATTCGTCTTTAATAATTAATAACCGATACTAAAAATAATTCTATGAATTTTTATTGGGTATACGACCTTCCAGAATGGCAATTTTTCATTCTTTGCAATCTGCTTTTTATATCCTTTTCACTCCTAGGAACTTTTTTCTTTAGTAGAAAATTTGAAAAAATGTTTTCCCTAACTGCAGAACATAATTCCACTGTGGCAACTTTTCTTGCCACGAGCGGTGTTTTTTATGGCATTACACTTGGCTTAATCGCAGTCGGCACATTTGAAAATTACAATTCAGTTGAATCAACGGTGAATAATGAAAGTAGTTCTCTAGGTACCTTGTATGGAAATGTAGAAATATTAGAGGATTCAAGTAAAGTAAAAATGCTCAAAACCCTTAAGAATTATACCACCTTTATTGTAGATACTGCATGGGGCCTGCAAAAAGAAGGTGTAATTTCTGATAGAGGCAATGAAATTATGCATGCCTTTCAAAAACAATTATCCCTCTATGAACCAAAGAGTGAAAAAGATAAAATACTTTATAACGAAGTCTTTAAACAATTAAATACGCTAATAAAAGATAGAAGATTGAGACTAAATTCTGTTAGTTCATCCCTGCCCTCTGCCATTTGGCTAGTTTTATTTTTAGGCGCTTTTGTCAATATCGCACTAACCTGGTGTTTAGTTATTAATAATAAAAAATTAGATATTATCATGAATGTTCTAAGTGGATTACTACTTGGATCACTCATTTTTCTAATAGCGTCAATGGATAATCCATACAGAGGAGATTTTTCAGTTAGCCCTCAATCATTTCAAGTATTATTAGATGACTTGATGAAATAAAATATCTGTTCACTAAAAAACGATTCAGATCTGATCATTTATTAGAAAACCTGATTTTTTAATTTACTTTTAAGGTATGGAAAGTGAAATCTTATTCTCAGAAAAGCAAAAATTTAGGCAATGGTGGCTTTGGGCAATCCTGCTAATCATTAATGGAATAATGTTTTGGGGTATTTTTCAGCAAATAATAATTGGTAAGCAATTTGGAGATAAACCGATGAGTAATTGGGGTCTTTTGCTAACCACTGTCCCTCT
Organism: Chitinophagaceae bacterium; assembly: GCA_947380605.1. Lineage (GTDB taxonomy): Bacteria > Bacteroidota > Bacteroidia > Chitinophagales > Chitinophagaceae > Ferruginibacter. The sequence goes on along the minus strand of CANCRO010000015.1, from coordinate 8,752 downwards.
GCTTTTAATCACTCTTTTAATTTTTACTATTCGATTAGATACCCTCATCAAAAAAGATGGAATCTATGTTAGATTTTTTCCCTTTCATTGGTCTTTCAAAAAATTTTCATGGGATATGATTGCAAGTGCTTATGTTAGACAATATTCCCCGCTAGTAGAATATGGAGGATGGGGTATGCGGATTGGATTATTTGGAAAGGGAAAAGCATGGAATATATCCGGTGACAAAGGATTGCAGCTTGAATTTACCGATCAGAAAAAATTATTAATTGGTACTGCTCAACCAGATGAACTAGCAGCGACACTTGACAAGATTGGCCACTTGACAAAATAAAAATAAACTCCCTTTTTATATGCTAGAGTAACAGGCTTACCATTTGATTAAATCAAATACTTTCCTACAATTGGCATTCTTCTTCCTATTCCAAAAGCCTTCGGTGAAATTCGGATGATTGGACAAAATTGGTTGCGTTTATATTCATTCATATTCACCATTTTTAATACCCTATCAACCAAGTTTGAATCAAATCCCTGCGCTTTAATTTCCTTAGGACCAAGCCTCCTTTCGATATATTGATATAATAATTTATCTAGTACTTCATAATCAGGTAATGAATCAGCATCTTTTTGTCCAGGTCTTAATTCGGCAGAAGGAGCTTTCGAAATTATATTAGTTGGAATAACCATTTTATCTCTATTTATATAATTTGCTAGGGCATACACTTGTAATTTATAACAATCGCCTAGCACACCAATACCACCAGCCATATCTCCATACAAGGTTCCATAACCAGTAGCTAGTTCGCTTTTGTTGGAAGTATTGAGTAAAATATATCCAAATTTATTTGCGATCGCCATCAGTAAATTTCCTCTACTTCTACTTTGAATATTTTCTTCTGCCAAACTAAACGGTAAATCAACAAAAATAGGTTGGAGTTCAGATAAAAAAGAATCATAAATATTTTTGATCGGAATAATATCATATGGATTGCCTAAGTTAGTACTCAGCGTCACTGCATCGGCCACCGAATGATCAGAAGAATATTGTGAAGGCATCAATATTGACCTTACATTTTCTGCTCCCAAAGCAGTACAGGCGAGCGCGATCGTTACTGCACTATCAATTCCGCCACTACTTCCTATAATGGCTTTTGAAAACCCCATCTTGCTAAAATAATCCTTGATACCCAGAATAATTGCAGCATGCACCTGGTCAATATTTCTTTGTTCATCTAAGGAAGAAGGTAAAATACCTTTACCTGTCCAATGGTTAGAAGTTTCAATAATAGCTGCATCAATTAACCCGTCATCTGTAAGCGTAAAGCTTTGTAAAGCCTCTTCAAACTTTGGAAGTTGACCACATAAGTTGGCATTTTTATCATAAACCATCGAAGCCCCATCAAAAACCACTTCGGTTTGACTCCCTACTCCATTGCAATAAAAAATAGGCAACTGATACTTGACCACATTTGCTTTGATAGTTGCTTTTCGCTCATCATCATGCGTATAATCAAAAGGAGATGCTGAAATATTAATCATTAAATTAGGCTGTTGCTCCATTAATTTATCCATTGGGCAGATTCTATACAATGGATTATTACCTAGGTTCCAAATGTCTTCACAGATGGTAAGCGCAATTTTTTTACCCTTAAACTCAATTACATTCCATTCAAAAGCCGGTTCAAAATATCGATATTCATCAAATACATCATAAGTAGGCAATAGCGTTTTATGAGCTATACCAATGACTTGTTGGTTGTATAAAAAATAGGCCGCATTAAAAAGATCTTTTCCTTCTTTTACCTTATTTCTGTCAGGTGCACCTACTATCACTGCAATAGAATCGGCATGAGATTTAATCAACTCAATCGTAGCATTACATTGATCGATAAAGTCGTCGAATTCTAAAAAATCACGCGGGGGATAACCACATACGCTGAGTTCACTAAATACAATCATATCCCCTCCCTGCTTTTTTGCAGCTTCAATAGCAGCAATGATCTTTTGAGCATTGCTTTCAAAATTTCCTATGTGATAGTTTTGTTGCGCCAAAAATATTTTCATAACACTGCCATTAAAGGGCCTTAACTTTATATTTAGAAATGATTGTATTTATTTGTAAAGTTAAAACATTGAACCACATTAATTAGTATGAAATTATCTGTCTTTGCCTTTTTATTATCCATTGTCTTATTTTCCTGCAATGAGCATGAAAAAATACCAGACGTTTCTACTATACCGGTTAGTTTAAATACTACGCGATTTGAGCAGGATTTATTCGACACCACCTCAAATAATTTATTAGAATACCTAATTCAATTACAAAAAAAAGAACCTAGTTTTACTGAAACCTATTTGTCAGCTATTTTAAATGTGTCACCTAACTGGCCTAAAGATTCAGCGGCTTCCTATGTCAATTCATTTTTAACTGCCTATCGACCCATTTTTGACAGTTCGGAAATAACTTTCCACAACTTTAGTCCTTTCGAAAAAGAAATTAAAAATGGATTACAGTTTGTAAAATATTATTTTCCTACCTATTTATTACCCACCCGACTGATTACCTATATCGGTCCTGCAGATGGCTATGGCGACATATTAACGAACGATGCGCTCATTGTAGGATTGCAATTCCATCTTGGTAAAGATTTTTCTCTATACAAAACTAGTTTGGTGCAAAATACTTACCCAACCTACTTATCCAGTCGTTTTGAACCAGGCTATATTGTTGTCAATTGTATGAATAATATAGTAAATGACCTCTACCCCGAAAAAATAAATGATAAATCTTTGGTCATCCAAATGATTGAAAAGGGAAAACGTATTTATTTACTAAGTAAATTTTTACCCAAAACAGCGGAGTATAAATTAATTGGCTATTCCGAAAAACAATTAGAAGATGCCTATGAGCACGAAGCTGTCATCTGGGATCTTTTTGTAAAAAACAATTATCTCCAAATAACTGACAAGAATATTATTAAGAATTATATTGGAGAAAGCCCTAAGACTCAAGAATTGGGTGAAGGAGCTCCTGGAAATATTGGTTCATTTTGTGGATGGCAGATTGTCAAAAAATTTGCTAAAAAGAATCAAAACTTAACACTCCAGCAATTAATGGATACCGACCCAGAAATAATATTACAGCTAGCTAAATATAAACCCTAAGCAGCCTGCGCTTGCTGATTTTCAACTACTACCGGTTGATTACCCAACATTTTCATCACTCGAAAATGGGAAGCTATTGCACCTGTAATAGTTGGGTATTGATTGTAAGGCAAATGAAATTCAGCACATTTTTCAATCACTATTTTACTAATTGCAGGATAATGAATATGACTGACTTTTGGAAAAAGATGATGCTCTATCTGAAAATTCAATCCTCCCACAAACCATGAAATCACTCGATTGTTCATCGAAAAATTAGAACTTGTTTTAATTTGATGCTCCGCCCAAGCAGTTTCGATATGCTTCGTTTCATCCAATGCAACATTTTCAAATTCCGTATTCTCTACAACATGCGCTAATTGGAATACTAAGGAAAGCGTAAGTCCCATTACCACATGTAGTAACAAGAAACCAATCAACCAAGGACCAAAACCCCATACAATAATTGGAAGAATCATATAAAAAACAAGATAGCCGACCTTGGTTGACCAAAATATAATATGATTTTTTAAGCTCATTTTCCAAGCTTCTGTAGTATAAATTTTTCTTGAAAAATATTTTGTAAAATCCATGAAAAACAACCAAAATATAGACGAGAGCGCATAAACAGGAAGTAAATACAAATGCTGGATTTTATGAGCAGGTACCCATTTTTGGGTTTCGCACTGACGAATAATAGGACTCTTCGCGATATCGTCATCTATTCCATCTACATTGGTATAAGTGTGGTGAATGATATTATGCTTCTGCTTCCAGAAAAAAGAACTAGCGCCTAAAGCATTAGCTGACAATCCAATTAAATCGTTCAACCAAGACTTAGTACTATAGCTACCATGGTTAGCATCATGCATCACACTAAATCCTATACTAGCAAATGTAAATCCCAATAAAGCACAAAAAGCTAAAGCCGTCAAAGGAGTAATAGGTAAAAATATCAAGCTACCATACATTGCTAAAGCCGCTCCCACCAAAGTGATTGTCTTGATATATAAACGCCAGTCGCCTGTTCTTTTAATACCATTGGTATCAAAATACTCGTCTACTGAAAGTTTTAGGCTTTGGTAGAATTGATTGTTACGGTTATCGAAGGTTACTTTTGCCATATGGTATATTGGTGTAAAAAAAAGTCAATCGTTGAAATAAGATTTTAATTTATTGAGGAATATAAATCCTCATTTTTAAAGTTAGGCCATTCAAGCCATTTCTCAATAATTAATTCATCTTAAAAGGAACGGTCAGTTCAAAAACAGGTATTGCTACCTCAAAAGTTTTTGCCGTATTCAAATTTTCCATTGTATAGCTGCCATACATCTTACCCATCTCAGTACTAAGATTACAACCACTTATATATTGGTATTTTTCGCCTGAATTTATCTGTGGCTGTACACCAATTACTCCTTCACCCTCCACTTCACGACGACTACCGATGGCATCGTAAATATACCAATGACGCCTTAATAATTTAACAGGATAATCATTATTATTTTCGATAGTAATACGATAAGCAAACATAAATTCACTATTCGCAATATTACTATACTCTGGCTGGTAGAAAGTTTCTACAGTTACTTTTACACCTTCTGAAATTTTTGAGATCATCCTTTTAAATGTATGGTTACGAAATTAACTCAAAAAACAACCTTTTGTTGTAAAAACTGATTGTAAATGTCATCAAAATGCAATAATTAGTTTTACCTCCTTGTATGCAATAAATAATACATACATAAGTCGCACCCATCCAATTAGGTATTGGGAGAATAAGTAGAGGCTATATTTTTTTTACAGATGCAAAGCCATTTTTCTGCAGCCAAAGCAATACTTTATCCCTGTTATCTCCTTGAACAATGATTTCACCGTCTTTTACTGAACCTCCTGTACCGCAAAAAGTTTTAATTTTTTTACCTAGCTCCTCTTGATCACTCTTTGTTCCAATGAATCCTTCTATCAAGGTAACTGCTTTTCCTGCACGATGCTTCGTATCTAAACGAACTTTAATTTTTTGCTGAGCAGCAGGCAATGTATCCATCTCTTCATCTTGCTCTTGTGCTGGTTTGAAATTTGGGTCAGTTGAATAAACCAATCCACCTAAAGCATTCAATTTAATTTTTGCCATAACATTATTTTAAAAAACTTAGCTCCCCTTTTTAATGATTATTTATAACTGCCTTTAAACTCAGATCCAAACTTCTTGCCTGATGAATAATTGCACCGCAAGAAATAAAATCAACTCCTGTAGCAGCATAGGCATCAATATTATGCAGATCAATACCTCCACTGGCTTCTGTTTCATACTTTCCATTGATAATTTCAATTGCCTCCTTCAATAAGGGAGGAGAAAAATTATCTAACATAATACGATTCACCTTACCAATGGTCATCACTTTTTTAACATCTTCTAAATTTCTCGTCTCTACTTCAATTAAAAGTCCGGGTCTACTTTTTTGCACGTAAGTAAATGCTTTCTCAATTGCCTTTTCAATTCCTCCGCAATAATCAATATGGTTGTCTTTAAGCATAATCATATCAAATAAACCAAAGCGATGATTAACACCGCCACCAATTCTAACCGCTTCTTTTTCTAGTAATCTAAAATTAGGAGTGGTTTTACGGGTATCTAATAATTTGCTGTGCGCATCTTTGAGCTGGTCAACATATTGTCGAGTAAGGGTTGCAATGCCACTCATGCGTTGCATACAATTCAATACTAAGCGTTCACCTTGCAAAATAGTATGAACATCCGCCTCCACTTGAAATGCCAGCTCGCCATATTTCATTGGCTCACCATCTTTTTTAAAAGCGGTGAATTTACAGTCTGGCTGTAGTGTACGAAATATTTTTTCTGCAACTGATACACCTGCAAGGATTCCCTGTTCCTTTATTTTCAACGCTGCAACACCTTTTGCACCTGCAGGTATACTTGACAAAGTAGAGTGATCGCCATCGCCGATATCTTCTGCTAATGCATTTTTAATAAATACCGCTAACTGTTGATTATAAAAATCCATATGCAAATTTATATAAATAAAAAAACCTGTAAACGAAAAGTCTTACAGGTTAAAAAAATTCAAATCAATAGATATTTGATGATCAACTTTTAGATGATCAAATAGTCATGGGTTAAGCATTTGATCCTACTAACGATTTTCAAATCGCAACTCCTGCAATAGCTGTCCATTGCCTTTTTGCTTCATAAAAATAGTGGTGCGAAAACTGCCATTTTTGGTGTTCAGCGTTCCAATACAAAACTGTGAACCTGCATTTTCTCCTTTATGAATAATTTCAAAATTTTTGACTGGATTATTTGAGAAAAAGTCTTTTAGCACCAATTCAGCCTGACTTTTACTGTAACTGTTGCTTTTATCAGGCATACTGATATCTACCCGGTCATCAAAATATTTAGCAATCAAGGTTGAATTTCCAGACCGCATTGCAGCGACCACTTCATCAATACCCGTTTTTACTTTAAAAGAAGAAAAAAAGAACGTAAGAATAGATAACACTAAAAAATGTTTCATTGGGTAGTTAAATTTAGGGTTTCAAATTTGCCAAAAACGTGCCAGTTTTTTGACAAATAAGGGGGATTTGCAATGAAAAGATAATTAGCTTTTCTGAAAACCTGTAAAAAAGTTAACTTTGCAGTATGAATAATAAAAAAACAATCCTCATTATCATGGATGGATGGGGACTAGGAAAGATCAAAAGTAGTGATGCTATTCAACATGCAAATGTTCCTTTTGTAAGCTCTTTATATAAGCGATTTCCTAATTCAACTTTGGTTACCTGCGGCGAAGAAGTGGGTCTGCCAGAAGGACAAATGGGAAATAGTGAGGTAGGCCATCTTAACCTAGGCGCAGGACGTATCGTTTATCAGGAACTGCAGCGAATTAATGTTGCCATCCGAACAGGTGAATTTCAACAAAACAGTACTTTATTAAATGCCATAAGATTTGCAAAAGCAAACAACAAGAAATTACATCTGATAGGATTGGTAAGTGATGGAGGAGTTCATTCTCATACCTACCATGTAAAAGCAATTGCTTCACTTTGTAAGGAAGAAGGACTGAATAATTTATTTATTCATGCATTTACAGACGGAAGAGATACAGATCCAAAAAGTGGACTAGGTTATTTAACAGATTTGCAGCAACATCTTGATAAAACCACTGGCGCTATAGCTTCCATCACGGGTAGATATTATGCTATGGATAGAGATAAACGATGGGAAAGAGTAAAACTTGCGTATGACGCAATGGTTAGTGGTATTGGAACCAAAACCAATGACCTCCTTGGAGAAGTAAAAAAATCATATGAACAAGATATTACCGATGAATTTATAAAACCCATTATCAATAGCCAAGTCGCTAATGGAAGTATTGAAAATGGCGATGCAGTAATTAGTTTTAATTTTAGAACGGATCGATGTAGAGAAATTACTGAAGTGCTTACACAAACAGATTTTCCTGAATTTGGTATGCAAAAATTAGCGCTTCATTATACCACTATGACACAATATGATCATAGTTTTAAAAATGTTCACGTAATTTTTGAAAAAGATGATTTAAAAAATACGCTAGGTGAAATCCTTGAAAAGAATGGTAAAACTCAAATCCGAATAGCCGAAACAGAGAAGTATCCTCACGTTACATTCTTTTTCAGTGGTGGAAGAGAGGCTCCATTTGTAGGAGAAAAAAGATTAATGGCCCCTTCTCCAAAAGTAGCTACTTATGATTTGAAACCAGCAATGAGTGCAATTGAACTAACCGAATCGATTCTTCCAGAAATTAATAATAAAACAGCTGACTTCATTTGCTTAAATTTTGCGAATGCCGATATGGTAGGTCATACTGGTGTATGGAGTGCAATTATTAAAGCAGTGGAAACGGTAGACTCCTGTGTTGAAAAAGTAGTGAATGCCGCTATAGAAAATGACTACACTGTATTTCTAACCGCCGATCATGGCAATGCAGATTATGCATTGAACGAAGATGGCACACCTAATACCGCTCATTCACTCAACTTAGTACCGCTATTTATAATTGACAAAAACTGGAAAGGTACCGTTAAAAGTGGTAAATTGGGGGATATAGCACCTTCTATTCTGACTATGATGAACTTGCCTATTCCTTCAGAAATGACAGGGAATATCTTGATAGAGTCCTAAATAAAAATTAAAAACTTGCATTATGAAAAAAATAATTAAGCCAATCGCCTTGGTTCTGTTAGCTGCTTTAATCATTATTCAATTTTTTCGTCCTGAAAAAAATTTGAGTTCAAGCGAAACCATCGCAGCCAACGATATCAGTAAATTGTATCCTGTGCCTCAGGAAGTAGGTTCTATATTGCAAACTAGTTGCTACGATTGTCATAGCAATAACACTCATTATCCTTGGTATTCAAATTTTCAGCCGGTTGCCTGGTGGTTAGCAGATCATGTAAATGAAGGTAAGAATGAACTCAACTTTTCTGAATTTGCATCTTACCGAATAGGAAAGCAATATAGAAAATTAGAAAAATTAAATTCAGAAGTTAAGGAAGGAGAAATGCCGCTTGAGTCATATACTTTTATTCATGGCGATGCTAAATTAAG
>CANCRO010000014.1 GCA_947380605.1 Chitinophagaceae bacterium | reverse complement strand
CATTGCAATAGACAACTAACCTATTATCTTTGCGTTCAAAATACCTTACCATTGTATACATCATAGCCAACCTTACAATCATGTTAGAATGACGTTTTGCAATACTGGTTGCATATTCTCCAGCCTCTTCAAAACTTTCTAGGAGCTTTGCTTCACCAAATAAATTGATTTGCTCCCAATGGCTATTTGTAAATTCGACCTCAATGCTTTTGCCTTTAAAAAAATGGTACATATTATAAAATTCGACATCCATTTTTTCAAAATCCTCATTCAATGGTTTACAGGTTTTACAAGGCTGAACGTCTTCCCATTTCAATGGTGCTGAACCAGTTATAATCATAAACCTACTGAATAGGCCATCTTGATTTGAATGAAATAACTTTGGAATTTGTGAATGGGTTCCCGCTAGCATAATTGCTATTTTGGGATTTGATATCTCCAAATGCTCGGAATTATTCTTTCTCATTTGGGAAATATTTTCGTTGTGAAACGCCTTTCTTATGATCATGGAATTATCCCGTCCAAACTGATTGTTCATCATATTGGTGAATGAATCAATCTCTGTTTCAAATATCAGTGCTATTTCTTCACCATCATTTTCTGCTAACTGTTCGGTTAATTTTGAAGCAGTTGTGTTACCTGGAACCAATAGGACCCTTAAATTTGGCCTTTTAGGAATTTCGCCTGGAGGATTTCCTTTCCTTACATTTTTTTCGTACATACTCATTTCTAATCTGTACTGAGCCAAGCTTTGATTATTATTTTTCCTTTGCTCATCTATTATTTTACGTAATACAAGCGGAAGTAATGCAAGTGTTCCTTTTCCTGATGCTGGTGGATAAGCCATCATCAACATTAGTGGTGGGTAATTGATTTTTCCTTTGTAATCTACAATTACCTTCGGCATAAGGGCTCCAGCTATAATCGATATTGCATAGAGAGTCATTTTCTTTTCTTCATCTGTATCCATCAGATACACGCTTTTGGCAATTAATTTTGGCAGCCTGCCAACAACTGTATAAAAATCAGGCAGCTTTATTTCATCTGCGGCTTTTGTTTTGTAAACCTCTGGGTAAGTACCAGTATCAGGTTTATTTTTTTCTTCCATGTTAATTTTTTTAGTTGGTTAAAATTGTTGGAGCAGAGCCTCATTTGGATGCAACGTTTTGAAAAAATTGTTTATTCCGTTTTTCGATGCCTATTAATTTTCACCTAGAGGAAATACGGTACCTGGGTTGTAACTTATATATGTTAAAGGAGGAATTTGGCGTTACTAGAACCTCCGTTACACATTGTTAGTGCCTTTGTTTTCTTTGGGGTTTTAATAATTCGGAAATATTGTTTGTGAGTTCTGTCACTGTAGCATGAGAATGCTTTTCTAACCATTGGTCAATGGTTTCTTGTTTGAATAAAAGTTTACCATTTGTCTTAATAAACGGGATTTGGTTATTCATTACTTTTTTGTAAACGCAAGAACGGCTAAGCCTAATGTAATTGCTTAATTCTTCGACATTCATGTATACCATAATTAAAAATTTCAATCATGATGTCAAACCGAATGCCGTTGAGCTAGTGCAGTACTGGTTATAGTAAGGTTGGCGGAGAACCTATGGTTAATCAAATAGATTTTAGGATCTATGGTAAGGTTGGCGGAGAAGCTATGATAAATTGGAATAAATAATACTGTCAATTTGACTTTTTATGCCATTTCTTCTTTTTGCAATTCTGTTTTTAGCGGAATATGCCGAAGTGTCATAATATTTTTGTCCATTTATTTTAAATGTATTTTTTTTCATAACATCAGACTCTGTAAAGTTGAGGTATTGGCATAGTTTAAAAATTAGATAGTAAGCTGGTTCAACTTTGGACAAGATGTTTATCGGAGTCTTTATTTTTTCAAATTGCCCGTACATAAAATATTTCAAAAGCTTTTCAGAGTCAGGGTTCTCAAATTGAAAGATTGTTTTCTTTTTTTTATCTTCAATCGTAAAAATATCTTTTATAACATTAATGCTCAGGTCCTTTGGCTTATAAGCCAAGTTTGTTTGTTCATATTTAGAAAACAAATCGTTTAAATAATCATCCTTTTTGTTTATATAATCCCCATGCTTAATATATATATAACTGCCAATTTTCGCAAATGGATAGTTAAGTTCATTATAGTATTTTTTGTTTAAATCACTATGGTTTATAGCTTTTGCAGAGGAGCTTAGTATATTAATTATATTTTTAAAAAATTCTTTTTTAGATTTTTCTCGACAATCTCCATTTGCTTTTTTATCTAAAAAATGGATAGACAAATCAATTTGATATTCAATAATTTTTTTTGTTTCTTGTATTACAGAGAGTGGTCTTCCTTGGGGTAAAATAGAATCAGCATTTCGTGAAACAAAAAACTCATCTATTTCGGTATCGTATTTCCAAGAGGCAACTTGTAATAAATCCTTATAATCTGCGTTATTAAACATGGAAATAAAATAATTTTTTACTGTACTTATTAGATCCGTATGCGCAATTATTTTAAAAAACCTTACGGGCTCTTTATCACAGTTTTCCGGTAATTTAATGTTTAACATTCTATTAAATGTGTTCGAAGTTTTTTAATTAAATGCCGTTAACGCCTTGGACATTTCTTTTTTAGTTTCATCTTCAAAACTATCCAGATATGCCTTAGTGGTGTTGATGCTGCTGTGTCCAAGAGCCTCTGATATAAACTGTACATTGGCTCCTGAGCGCTTCAAGACAGTACTGAATGAATGCCTAGCATAATATGTTGTACATGGCTTATCAATCCCCACCTTTTTTGCAATAATCCCCATATACTTGTTAACCATTTTAATGAACTGCTGCAAAACTGCACGTTGTTTTATAGGCGAGTCTTCAAGGTTTAGAATAGGGAAGATAAGATTTTCTTTATTTGTGTCCGGATTACCCCATTTGTTAATTATATTCTTAATTTCTATACTTTGAAATATTGAAATAGGTGTTATCACATTATTAGTGTTTCTAGTTTTGGCTCGAATAAATTTGATGTACTCCCCATCTATATCCTTATACCGCAGATTGACAACATCCTTCATATTCATTCCATTTGCTAAATAGCTAAAAATCCAGTAGTTAAGTGCCTTTTCTTCCCATGATCCGACCTCAGGTATGTAATCAAAGAAAAGTTTTATTTCAGCTAATGTTAGCGCCTTCTTAATATTTTTACCAGTTGTTATCTGGTATTTATACTTGTTTTTACTTCCAAATGGGAAATTGTAATCCTTCGACAAGCTACCGTCTGCCAAGGCATGATTGATTACTGATCTTAATGACCTTACATAGATGCTTACTGTTGTAACAGATTTTCCAGCATCTAATAACCATTTTTCATATTTTTCTAAAAATTCAACTGTAATTTCTAAGAAAGGAAGTTTAGGCTTAATACCCTTACTGTCATTATCGTTCTTTTTTTTCTTATGCCCTTTAAAATCCATAAAAGAATTTAAGCTGCAGTTGTAATTTGAAGCAGTTCCTAAATTACCCTTTTCTGTATAGGTGATAATCATTTTTTCAAAGTAAGCATAAACATCATCACGAACTTGTTGATCGTTATATAGTTTTTTTTTAAAAATTCCAAAGTCAAATACAGCTAACTCATCAATTATCTTGTTTGCCTTTTGTTCAAGTGCATCTAGCTTCAATTTCAATTTCTTAAAATCAGCCTTAGGGTTCTTTCCTCGAACCATATCAAACTCATCAGCTGTTAAGCTTAAATCTGCAGGGTAATATCTTTGCTTCCTATTATAGGTTATCCTAAGTTTAACTGGCGACTTTCCATTTTTCAATGGTTTGCGCGTATCAATAATAATTGTTGTAGTTGCTTTCATTGTTTTTTTAAATTTGCATACAATTTGCATACAAAGTTGGTGAAAAATGGAATACAAATGATATTAAAAGAAATATTTATTTTTATGAAACTCAATACTGATAAGTATTTTGAAAGAAAAAGAAAAAATTGGAAAAGGGAAGAATAGGAAAGAAATCTTAAAAAATCTGCCTTACAAGCAGAGGGTCGGCGGTTCGACCCCGTCAACTCCCACACTGATAATCAAGGGTTTAGGAAGATAAAACTTCTTAAACCCTTTTTTCTTGCAAAAAATTTGCAAAAACTAAATGAAAACAAATGAAAAAAGGAGAATAGATTTTTTTTAATAATTAGGCAAAAGTTCAATTTTTAAACACCTATATAGTTTGATTATTCATAATTTATAAGAAATAATCAAACTATTGTTCTATAGGATATGGTGAATAATAAAGTGAAGTTGGAGGCCAATTTTTATATACTAACTTTAAAACTATTGACAATAAGTGGTATAATGCTCGGAAATTAGAATTCTTTGTGACATTTTACTTTTAGGTGTTGCGTCAGCCCCAATCTTGAAATATAGATTTTCAGTATTTTTATACCATGTATTTGCCTTTGGTGTAAAAGAGGGAGAGTCGAATCCAACATATGTATCATAACTAGAAATGTCTTGTACCTGCTGATTAAAAGGACAATCAACCTCAGCAACAACCTTGTAAGATTTAGTTCCTGTTGAAGAAGTGTCAGAACTAGATTTTTTACAGCCAAAGAAAATAGTAAAAACTAAAATTACAATTAGATAAAATTTATTCATATATCAAAATAAAATAAAAGATGGTGAATATCCTAAGATACCTCTGTCTCCCCGTTTTAATGAATGGTCTCATGTTGGCTAATATAAAGCCCCTTATTTGATTTGCATAATTGACAGAGAACTTTTGTAATTAATTTGTAAGTAGTAAAATTTGTTAATTGAAATATTAAACCCTCAATATCTTAAGGCATTAATTCTTAAAAGTTAATTTACTCTTACTCATATGGCTTTTCAGAATGATGCCCCGTTTGATTGGTTTCTGGTCTCCATGATTATTATTGCATTACAAAGTGGATATCCGTACTAAAAACTCCGTATGGCTGAACCATAACACCACCAGGAGTGGAGCTTTTAAACCAAAATTCAATTGTCAAAGGTGATTCAGGGATATTAATATTGCAATCCCCCCTCGAATCAATCCCATTAAAATAGAGTGCATTACCACTTTTACCGCCTACCATGAATTTACAACTGCTAGTCAAGATTCCGTTTGACGCATTAGTAACCGAATTAGTTAGTATCGTTCCAGAGGCTTCATCAAAATGCCACAGACCGATAGTGGAAGCATCCAATTGCTGAGTACCCACTTTTAAGACGCCATCCGTTGTACCCATTGCCTTTATATAGTAGTCTTGAATTTCCTTCTGTGACCTAACAATATTTGAAACCCTTAACTCATCAAGCGCACCTTTGTAATAAGCACTGAAGGCAGTATAAAATGAAGCTCCTAGATAAAACTTTGAATAATTATAAGCTACATTTGCCCTGTAAAAATCAACTTTTTTTATACCGTCAATAAAAATCTCATTTCGTCTATCCGGATAAAACAATAAAGCAACGTAATGCCATTGAGTAGTATCAATTAACTCAGCCTTTGAATAATCTAAATAATTAACAGCTACAAAATATTTTTTTTGGCTAGCTGACAGCACATTTAGCTGGGCTGTCAATGAATTAAGTTGGGTTTGCAAATCAATGATTTTTTTACTAATGTCCGATATGTTTACAGTTGCAGTATTCAACTGCGTGGTCAGTAAATCAATCTGTACAACAATAGTATTAACTTTTGTCCGAATTGAATCAATGCTTTTTGTTACATTAAAAAGGTCTCTATTGGTTACATTCAATGCGGTATTCAATGAATCGACTGTTTTTTGTAAGCCAACCACCGCAGACTTTAGTGCAGAAATGTCTGCAGAATAATCAACACTTTTTTCACAGGATGTATATGCAAATACTATCAACATCATTGACAAAATAAATAGTAATTTTTTCATTCTTTTAATTTTTTATTAAAAACTCGTGGATATTAAACATCGCTAAATTTTAAAAAGCAAATATAAATGTTTTTTATAATAGAAACTATTTGTAAGTTCAAGAAATAAAATTGCTTTTTTCAAATTAGTGATTTTAATAGGGTAAGGAAATTTGATGTTAATTTAATTTTGGATATTGCTTAATTTAGATTCACATGGAAAAAAATTAATTTCACCTTTTGTGTGGTTTTGATATTTTTAAATTCAATTCTACAAGCACAAGTTTCTACAAAAATTCTAATGGTGGTATGGGCCGAAAAACAGAAATCAGCAATTAATTTATATCAATTTAAAGAATTGAACCAAGGGTTTCGACATTTGACAATACGAAAATATCCTAGTTTTGCTGGTAAAATATGTTATAACGGTTAGGTGTAATCGCTGAAAAATACCCTATTTGTGGTATTTATAAAAAAAAATGGGTTAAGTTGAATTTAATTAAAAAAAAAATAATTATGTTTATGTTTCTTAAATCAGTAAGTATATCGATCAATAAAATTTATTAGAATGGATAGGGTTAAAAATATATTTGACAGAATAGGATCTCTAATACCTGGGTATAGCGGTTATGCTGAGCGTGATGGTCGCCGAAATTGTGATAAAATTTTAAGAGATTCTATAGTGTCTCAACTTGTCGAAATTGAAAAAACATTTAATTCTAGAATTTATGAAGCGCTTAAAAAGAAGGATAAAGAAACTATGAATTTAATAGAGGAGTCAAGGAAACAAGTCAATACGTTTCTGTCTAAAGTTAAATTCGCACCTTATGGTGTAACTGGTTTTTTTAGTGATAATCAAATTAAGGAAGATGAGTTGTTTGTTATTTATCAAAACGATCATGATTTAGCAGACTGTGTAAATCAATTACAAAATTTGTCAAATAGTGATGATATTAGTGAGATAAAAAAACAAATTGAAAATTGCATTCAAATATTACTTAAGAGAAATAATTATATTAACGAGTTCAAATAAAGGAAATGGCAAAATTAATGGAGGTTATTGAATTTCTTGATAACGCGGGTAACACCATGGTAAAGCGTATGCCAAATGATGGGCCTGCCGAAATAAAATGGGGTGCACAATTGACTGTTAGAGAAAGTCAAGAAGCAGTTTTTTTTCGAGATGGAAAGGCACTGGATGTTTTTAAACCAGGACGACATGTCTTAGAGACTGCAAATATTCCACTTATAGGAAAGTGGGTAACTTCTTTTGCTTATGGTCCCGATTCTCCATTTAGAGCTGAAGTATACTTTGTTGGAAAGCAGCTTTTTCCTAATTTAAAATGGGGGACTAAAGAGCCCATTTTATTTAGGGATACTGAATTAAAAATGATTCGTATAAGATCTTTTGGTTCATTTTCTATTCAGGTAGCTGACTCTTTACTTTTTATTAATAAAATTGTTGGTACCAGGGGCACATTCAAAAATGAAGATATTGAAGAGTATTTGAAGGGTATTGTGATAACACGCCTAACAACTATCTTGGGCGAAGAAATGAAGACGGTGTTTGATATGCCAAGCTCATTCGATGACCTTAGTTTGGCAGCTCGTGTTAAATTGCAAGTAGAATTTGAGGCTCTAGGACTTTATCTTCATGATTTTTACATCAATTCTATATCCGTTCCAGAAGATGTACAAAAGGTGATCGACCAGCGATCAGGTATGTCTGCAATTGGCAATATGGATGAGTTTATGAAATACAAAATTGCACTATCTCTTGAGAATGCTTCCCAAAATGAAGGGGCAGCTGGCAATGCTGTTGGAACCGGTGTAGGCGCTGGTATGGGGCTTGGAATGGGATTTATGATGCCCCAAATGATTCAACAATCAATGATGTCAAGTATGCAAGGTGGTGGTGGAGAAAAAGAAAGTGTAATGGACAAGTTAAAGAAGTTGAAAGAGCTCTTTGATATGGGGGTTATAAGCCAGGAAGAGTTTAATCAGAAAAAAATCAAATTAATGGACCAAATTTAAATTTTATGGGAAGTACATTTAAAAATATACTTATTGGCTCTATAGCTGCAATATTGTGTTCGGGGATTATTATTTATTCAAACGAAAATCATAAGTCATTTTATCAAATTGCAGGGGGATTTGTATTGTTTGTTTTTCCTTTTGCTTTTTTATCTTCTTTTTTTTCAAAAATCGGTTCATTTATTTTCCTTTTTGTTTCCATCATTATTGTTTACCTAGTTACTAAGTTTTATTATACTGATTTTTGGCTAGGTGTTCTTTTAGCTTCAATTATCGGCGGGGCAATATATTTATATGTTACCGCACCAGCAATAAAAAAAATGAATGAATACAAGCCATTCAGTCCTAGTGATTATAAAGAAAAGGCTAAACAATTTCATAAAAATAAATAATATGATAAGAGATAGAGAAATACAACTATTTAGCGATGGAATGAATTTTGCCAAAGAAGAATTTTTTCTTGATGCTATTTCAAAAATGCAAGAATTAGAAACTGAATATCCAGATAGTGAGTTGGTTGATGATGCACTTTATAATATTGGATTATGTTATTTCAATATGAATCATTTTGAAAAGTCTATTGCCTATTTCAAAAAAGTAATCAACGAATTTCCAGAAGGTACAATAAGTGTATTAACTGGCGGAAATGAATATGGTAAAACTGGAGCTAAATGTTGGTATGCAATCATGAATTGTAATTTGGCTATGGGTGACATTGATGACGCTAAGGAAGCGCTCAGCGAGTTGGCTAATTATAATGAATCTTATATTCTTCATGAAAATGGTGAAAAAATAACCTATGAAGAATTAGCTAAAAATGCTTTCAATTTATTCGTTAATCAAGTATCTAAATAAACTAAATCATGGAAAATCAAGTACAATTAAAAAAAATTGGCTGTTCTAATTGTGGTGCAGAATTAATTTTTGACCCAGGTACACAAATGACAAACTGTAACTTTTGTGGAAGTAAGTTTGAAATTGAACAAGCAAAGGATGAGGAGATAACACTCCCTGATGGAATTTTACCTTTTAAGGTTGATAAAAAAAATTATGAACAAGCAGTATTGGCATGGTTATCCGAAGGAGACTATACTCCAGATGATATATTAAATTCGACCATCTTTGAATCGGTAAATGGAGTCTATTTACCAATGTGGTTTTACAAGGGCAGATACAATGGTAATTGGTCAGCATCAAGTGGTTATAATAGAACGGAAGAATATTATGAGTGGAGTGCGTCACAAAAGAGAAATGTTCGTAAAACAAGAATAGTTACCGATTGGAGACCTAGCTCTGGTCAATGTGCTGGAGAATTTAGTATTTTAGCATTTGCTGGTGCTGGTAAAGGAATTCAATCGGATGTTGCTATTTATGCACATGGTACTTCATTCACCAGAGGGGATCTTAAACCTTATGATGCTAAATATACTATGGGATTCAATCTAATTGAATATACTGTTGATGAACACGACACATGGGATGATTTAGGTAAAATCCAAGCTGATCAATTAGTTGAATCACAAGCAAAGGCTCGAATACCTGGTGATAAATATAAGGATTTCTATGTTGATGTGCTTTATGATAAAGAAAAACCATTACGAACTTATGTGCCATTTTGGATTACAAATTATAAATATGGTGAAAAAGATTTTCACGTTTATATGGACGGTACATCTACTTCGAGAATACAAGGATTTAGGCCGGAGGATGCTTCTAGAAAAAAGGAAGTTAGTAAAAAATTCTACAAGGGTCATATTTCAGCAGTTTTAGTTGTTTTAATATTTATTCTTGCAAAAAACTCTTCATATTCTACTGAACAAACTTTAACTTCTTTGTCTGGTTGGTTGGCATTAGTAACAGCTATTTTGTATGGTGTAGGTTTTTATCAAAAAAATAAGATAATAAGTGAATCAAAAGCTCGTAGACAAGAGATATTAAAAAGTATTCAGGAAAATCAATAATCATTGACCTTACTAAAAGGTTTTTATAAATTAAATTAAAAACCCACATTTAAAGATGTGGGTTTTTAATTTATATCATCTTAAAAAATAAAATTGTTAAAACTTTTGAATTTTAAATGAATGCAAATACAGTAAATTACTATTCAATAAGAAATATTTCCATTTTTAACCGGTACAATACAATATTTTTTTTCTTCAGCATCATTATTTATTTTGACTAGTTTTAGCGATCAATTTATTTGATGAAAGCATCATAGAGAGTACTTATTCGGTTTCGTGAAAAATATAATTTTCTTTTTTTTGTAGCTTTCGGTTTCAATTCTTTAACTTCTGAAGCTGCAATAAAATTTTTATCTAGACAAGTGTCATTGTTTTTTAATTCTTCCTATGATAACCTCTAAAAAATATTTATAGGTTAAAAAACTTTTGCGAAATCATTTTTTAGAGTGATTAGAAATTCGTTTGTTAGAAAACATTCAAATTAGAAATTTGCATATTTCATTTGCCATAATTATAAATTTTCTTTGATTGTTTACATTAAAACAATCCAATTGTAAGATTTTTCTTAGCTTAGCTTAGTTTTATTCAATAAAACTAATACGCTCAATATTGCTTTGCTAAATAAAAGTCCTATTTACATGAAATTAAATTTCACCTTTTGTGTGGTTTTGATATTTTTACATTCAATTCTTCAAGCACAAGTTTCTCCAAAAATTCCAATGGTTGTGTGGGCCGGAATACCGAAAGCAGAAATCAATGAATACCGGTTCAATGAATTAAAACAGATGGGTGCTACCATCGCCATTGCACAATATGAAAATATTGCTGACTTTGAAAAGGCACTCACGCTCGCTCAAAATACTGGACTAAAATTGATTGCTTCTTGCCCTGAATTAAAAACCAATCCAGAGGCTACCACA
This sequence comes from Chitinophagaceae bacterium, assembly GCA_947380605.1. Classification (GTDB taxonomy): domain Bacteria; phylum Bacteroidota; class Bacteroidia; order Chitinophagales; family Chitinophagaceae; genus Ferruginibacter. Next base: position 32,413 of record CANCRO010000014.1, on the reverse strand, counting down.
AAGCAATTGAAGAATCATCCTGCGCTTTATGGTTACTACATTCAAGATGAGCCACTCAGGAAAGATTTTGATGAACTAGGCGTTTGGGTTAAAAAAATAAAAGTTTCTGACCCTACTCATATATGTTTTGTTAATTTAATAGCCAGTATACATCCAACTTATACAAAGGCTTTAGGAACCAATTCATACCAAGAATATATTCAAGAATTTGCTAAAATCGTTCCTCAAGATGTATTTTCTTTTGATTTTTATCCCATCCTTACCGATGCCATTCATGAAAATTGGTATGAAGGTTTAGGTATTTTTAGTAAGGAAACTGCGTCACTCAAAAAACCTTTTTGGGGATTTGCTTTAGCGAGTTCTTACAACGATTTACATCCAATACCTACTATACCTGCCTTGCGATTGCAAGCCTATAGCAATTTGGCTTATGGCGCTCAAGGCATTGAATTATGGGCCTACTGGATGTCGGAAGGTTTACGATCAGCGCCCATCAGTTTAGATGGCAAAAGAACTGTAGTGTATGAAAGGATCCAAGCTTTATCGAAAGAAATGCAGCCTTATGCGGCTGTTTTTATGGGGGCTAAATTAATTTCTGTTAATCATACGGGAGTTGTTATTCCAAAAGGGACTACTCAATTAATGAAATTGCCCGATGCAATTAAAGTGTTTGATGCTGATGAGGCCCTAGTGTCTACCCTAGAAAATGGTGCCTACTCTTATTTTATTGTCGTAAATAAAAACTTACATCATTCAATGCCCACGGTTATTTTAACAGAAGATGGCGTTGAAAGAATTGCAAAAGATGGTACGGCTAGTCCTGCAAAAAATTATTCACCTAATCTAGAAATCGAGCCAGGAGATATGGCTATTTTCAGATATCCTACAAAAAAATAATTTCAAATGAATCGATTGATCACCCTTTTATTTATTCTACTTAGTTTAAATAGTATCGCTCAAGAATCATGGAAAAAAAATGGTTTGATACCCACCATGTCATGGGGTGGAATTTCCGAAGCTGAAATTTCAGAATCTAGTTATCGGAAATTAAAAGAAGTAGGCGTAACGATAGACATTGCTTTTTTTTCAAAGGCAGATGCGATTGCCGCTGGATTAGACGCTGCTCAAAAAGCAGGTGTTAAATTAATGATATCCTGTCCTGAATTAAAATCAGCTACTGAAAAAACGGTGAAGCGTTTCATGAATCACCCTGCATTGGAAGGATATTACTTAGGGGATGAACCTAGCAAAAATCAATTTGAAGAATTAAAAATCTGGAATAATTTAATTCAATCCATTGATAAAAAGCATTATTGCTTTGTGAATCTATATCCCAATATCAATTCTAATCAAAGCAAATTTGGTACTAAAAATTACCAAGAATATGTAGATGATTTTGACAAAGCCTTTCCAGCTCCTTATTTAACTTTTGATTTTTATCCAATTGTTGACCAGGCATTGCATCCAAGATGGTATGAAAATTTGGAATTCTTTGCTAATAAATATCAAAAAGAAGGCAGACCATTTTGGGCCTTTGCTTTAACCACTTCTTACTTGGCTTATTCCAACGATGCCGTTCAACCTTCCTTAGAAGATTTTTATCAATTGTATAAAACGTACAAACCGGAAAAAACCTATGTTCATGGTATTCCTACTTTAGCTGATTTGCGATTACAGGTAAATTCGAATTTAGCCTATGGTGCTCAAGGGATAGAATATTGGAGCTTTAGAGGATTTGGTTCCCCATTGGACGCACAGGGAAAGCGTACGATTGTATTTGAACATTTGCAAAAATTAAATAGAGAAATTCAAAATCTATCTGACATCTTCCTAGGCTCAAAGCTAGTATCAGTAGCCCATACAGGCTTGCAAATTCCAAATGGCACTAAGCGATTAGGTAAACTTCCTGCTAGCATTAAATTACTTGAAACGCAAGGAGAAGGAGCCATCGTTTCTTGGTTAGAAAATGGAAAAAATTCTTTTCTATTAATTGTCAATCGTGATTTTAAACAAAAGATGAAATTGATTATTTCTACTACCGATGATGTAAAGCGAGTGATGAAAACTGGTGAGACGGTAGCGGCGCAAGATTTTTCTTCCGTAACAGAAGTAGAACCAGGTGATATGCTCATTTATATGGTTCCCACTAATAAAAAATAAATCCTTTACAATGAAAAAGATACTCGTTTTATTATTCCTAACTTATTCAATCAGCTCTTGTAAAAACATGTCTACCTTAACTGAAAAGCAACTTACTTCCGACTTAAATTATAACCATGATTTGGATAACAATGACAATTTTTCTCCAGATAATCAATGGCTAGTCTATGATACCCGAACAGATGCTGGTGGTATAGCGATATCTAATAAGATTGAAAAAGTAAATGTAAAAACAGGAGAAAAAAAGGTCTTATATGAAATTACAGACAATCATCCTTGGGGTCCTGGAGCTGCCGCAGTTAGTTATTCTCCTGTTGATTTTTCTGTTGTATTTATTCATGGTTTAAATAATAGTACGGAGAAAAATCCTTATCAGCAATGGAGAAGAACGGGTATTATGGTGGATGAAAAAAATCCTGGTCAACCGATTTATATGGATGCTAGAAATGTAGATTCTCCATTCATTGTAGGTGCCTTACGTGGAGGTACGCATCGTCATGAATTTAGTGGAGATGGTAATTGGATTGGCTTTACCTATAATGATGCGATCATGCATTCACTCGAAGAAAAGACTGGAGAGAAACATAATCTTAGAACGATTGGTGTGTCTAAAAGAAATAATAAAGTAGCCATTGTGAATTTAAATAATGGAGAAAATAATTCGGGTGAATGGTATAGTGCGATTGTTGTAAAAGTAACTGCTAATCCTGCACCTGGTTCTGATGAAATTAGCAATGCTGCTGGTGATAGCTGGGTTGGTAAAATTGGCTATCCATTAAAAAGTGGAGCCTATCAAATAGCCAGGGGATTTATTGGATCTGTAAAAGATAAAAAAGGTAATCTAGTCAACGAAGTATTTATTGTTGACATACCAAACGATATCACTAAAGCAGGGCCTTTAGGTCCGCTAGAAGGCACGATGCAAGAAATGCCAGCTCCTCCATTGGGAGCTACACAAAGGCGTTTGACCTTTACTGCTGAAACTTCTCATCCAGGTTGTGTGGGTGTAGTAAGAAGTGATTTGTCAGGAAAAAATTTAGCGTATTTAGCGAGTGATACAAAAGGTATCAAACAAATTTTTACAATTTCTCCAGAAGGAGGAACACCTAAACAAATTACTGAGCATACTAGCAATGTTCAAGGATTTGTTCGTTGGCATCCAGATGGCAAGCACCTATTCTACGTTCAAGAAGGAAGAATTGCTCAATGTGAAATTGGGGCTGGTTCCTTCACTGATCGGATGAAATACTTGACCGCTACGAATAAAAGTGAGCCAACGAATATCGTTGTTTCTCATGATGGGAAAACATTAGCATTCAATAGAAAAGTAAAAGATTCAAAAGGTCAAGATATTAAGCAGATATATTTAATTGAACTGCCCTAGCATTTTTATTTTTTATTAAACTGCAATTAATTGTTTTTTCGATTGGCAAAAGTAGTAGACTAAAAAACTTGTCACACTGAAATAAATGATTAAAGTAGGTGTGATTAATGGAGATACTTGCGCTGAACCAAACCAGTCGCCTGATTGAATGATCCAACCGATGCATGTTGCATTTTTAATACCTTCTAGTATCCATATTTTTTTATTTCCATCCATTAAGTCGGTGAGTGAATAGATGTGTACAAAAATAAAAGCTCCATAAATAAAAATGTTGGGAGAGCCAATACTGGCGATATGTCCATACAGATAGGCAACAATTAAGAGCAGACTAAATAGTTGAAACCACAAATAAATTTTTAGTGATTTAGAAGCATTGGTTTCATATTTATTGAAATGATAAACATCTTCAATCTTGTAAATAGGATAAGTATCCAACACATCGCTAGGGCGCCAGCCTAAAGGCATCAGCCAAATACGAAATTTATCCTTCCAGCTTTGAGTATGCCAAGCATCTTTAATGAGTAGCCAAAGGTGTGTAAAATTTATTTTGATGGGATTCCAGGTGCGCACAGGGATCGTGATTCCGTACACGGCAGGAATGTCTTCTCTTTCTTCTTGAAAGGTTCCAAAAAGTTTATCCCAAAAAATAAATATTTGACCAAAATTTTTATCGATGTATTCAGGATTGATTGCATGGTGAACGCGGTGATGTGCTGGAGTGACAATAATTTTTTCTAGCCAACCCATTTTTTTAATATGACAAGTATGATACCATAATTGTGCAAATAAATGTAGGGGCGCAATGACTGCAATTACTTTTGGAGGTACGCCCAATAAGGCTGCTGGTAATAATAAAAAAGTATAAATACGAATAAATACAGAAATACTTTGTCTGAGTGCACAGGCTAAATTAAAATGTTCACTGCTATGATGTATTAAATGATTATTCCAAAAAATATTATAAGTATGATTGATTCGGTGGCCCCAATATCCAGCAAAATCGAGTGCTATAAAGGCAATAAAATATAATAAAATACCTGATTGCACCTGTACTACATTAAAGTGCTCTAGTAACCATGGATAAGATAATATTCCAACACTTAGTCCTAGTACATCTTTGGTAGAATTGGTTACCCCAGAACTTAAACTAGAAATCATGTCTAAGGTTTCTACTGTTTCTTTGCCTTTGTACCAACCATACCATTTTTCAAATAATACTAAAAATAAAAATAGTGGGGTTACAATTACTAAAATATGTCCGTAGGTTTCCATGTTGAAATGAATGTATTTTAATCAAAACTAAGCTTTATAAAAAATTGCATTAATCGAAATTCGGAATTTTCATTAATTCTCCCTTTTTAAGTGCAGACTCATGAGCGATTATTCCTGGTGCCGTATAGGCAAGGGCTTCATAAATATTAACACTCGGTTGACGATTATTAAGAAGGGCATCAATAAATTCATGGGTGATAAAAGAATGCGATCCATCATGGCCACTATCATGACGAAGCGGTTCTGGTAAAAGAGCTGTTTTCCACCATTTCGTTTGTGCGTACTTTTCAGTGACATTTGTTTTTATTTGAAAGCCTGCATCATCTTTCCCCTCTTTATCAACACTTCTAATAATAGTATGCTCGTTGGATTCTGTTGGTGCCGAAATAAAGCTCATCTTTTCGCCACGCCATTCGGCTCGCTCTGCGTTGGTTAATGCTCCTTTCCAATTTACCTCTACTCTAAAGGGATGATTTTTATTGGTTTGAAAAAATGCAGTTTCATTCCAAAATGGATTCTGATAGGGATTGTTTTTCAAAAGACTACTTTGATCTCCCCAACCTAAAGCACTTACTTCGCTTAGTCTTTCTCCAGTAACTGAAATTAAAAACGAAGTACAATGAGTTGGATAAAGTAAGGGTGGCAATCCATGACGCCAAGTAGCTTCACCATTTTCGAACCATAAGGCCTCAAGTCCTGGGTGATTGTATTCAGCAGCAGCACTAAAAATTTCTCCGAATCTTCCTTCTTCATATAATTTTCTAACTGAAATAGTATTTTGTCTGTAATAACTCGTTTCCGCCATCATATAAGTAAGGCCCGATTTGCGCACCGCATCTCTTAGCTTATAACAATCTTCTAAATTGAGTGCAGCAGGAACAGCACACAATACATGCTTTCCAGCTTGAAGTGATGCTATTACATGTTTCACATGATCTGGTGCAGGAGTAGCAATGAAAACAGCATCAACTTTCGGGTCTTTGAGTAACAGGGTTAATGACTCATAACTTTTTGTACATCGATAGGTTTTCATTAGATTTTCGCGTCTATCTTTACGCAAATCACTTACTGCTTCTACAATGCAGTTGGGATGTTCATGAAAATAAAAACTAGCTCCAAATCTTCCTCCAATAATTCCTATCCGAATTTTATTTGCGAATCGCAGATTATTTGCCAATATATTTTTGGGAGCTAAGGCAATTGATGCTAAACCAAGTCCTGTATTGCCAATAAATTTTCTTCTACTAATTGTTGACCGAATCGTTGAGTCTTTCATGGCTAATTTTTAATAGTTAAATATAACATTATTCTCCAAGCTGCGTTGACCATCGGTACATTTATTTAATCCAAGCTTTATTCAGACGGATTGATTGGGGATATGTCTAAATAAAAAAAGTATAAAAATGATTTTAAAAACTATTTTTTAAGTAAATTGATGTCATGAAAAAAAGAACCTTTATCAAAACTGCGGCTCTTTCAGGCATAGGGGCATCTATTGGAATGGATGCATTGGCAGCCTTATTCGATTCAAAGAAAAATGTATCTGCAGAAATACTTGCAGCCGATGATGTATTTTGGAAAAAGATAAGAAGTCAATACCTTCTTAAAACAGATTATATCAATTTTGAAAATGGGTACTACAATATTATTCCTCAGCCAACGCTAGAAAAATATATTCAACACATCCGCGATATCAATTTACATGGCGCCTATTATATGCGAACGGTACAAGCGGAAAATAAAAATAGAATGGCGGCTAAACTTGCGGAAGTAGCGGGTTGTGGTTCGGATGAATTGGTTATTACAAGAAATGCGACAGAAGCGCTAGATATCATTATTGCAGGACAAGATTGGAAAGCGGGAGATGAGGCGGTAATGGCCATTCAAGACTATGGCTCTATGTTAGATATGTTTCAGCAAGTAGCTAATCGATATGGTGTGGTGTTGAAAAAAGTATCCGTTCCTAATCATCCAAAGTCGGATGAAGAAATTGTTTCTCTTTATGAAAATGCACTCACGCCCAAAACAAAGTTGATGATGGTGAGCCATATGATAAATATCACGGGTCATATTCTTCCGATCAAAAAAATATGTGCCATGGCGCATCGCAAGGGGGTAAAGGTGTTGGTAGATGGAGCGCATGCTTTTGCTCACATTCAATATAAAATAAAAGACCTTGATTGTGATTATTATGGAACCTCCTTACATAAATGGATGAGTGTGCCATTGGGTTCAGGATTTCTTTATGTTAAAAAAGAAAATGTTGCCACTGTTTGGCCACTGATTGGAGATGGAAATGGAGATCTTTCTAATATTCTACGATTGAATCATACGGGTACTCATCCTCCTGCAACTGATTTAGCCATTGAAGACGCCATCGATTTTTACAATACGATGGGAGCTGAAAAAAAAGAAGCTAGAATGAGGTATTTGCAACAATACTGGACTAGTAGAGTAAAGGATTTGCCAAATATTATGATCAATACACCCACTGAAAATAATCGATCCTGCGGAATAGCTAATGTGGGGATTAAAGGGATTACACCATCAGCTTTAGAAAAGCGATTGTTAAAAGAACACAAAATATATACGGTTGCCATCGATTATGCGAACGTACAAGGTTGTCGTATTACACCGAATGTATTTACTTCTATCGAAGATTTAGATGTATTTGTAGGTGCACTAAAAATAATGGCTACCGCATAGGGTAGCCATTATAGATAAATAATAATTTTATTTTTTTACAATTGGATGGATACGTGTTTAATCTTCCTACGTTTCCAGGTATAGGTGATATGAATTTTACCATCTTTAGTTTGTATCACTGCCGGATAAGAAAATTCCGCCTTTGGTTCGTTTTCTAAAATAGCGATCTCTTCCCATTGTTGACCATCTTTTGATATAGCGACATTTAATGGAGATCTACTTCCTCCCCAGGATCTAGATTCTTTGGTAACATGATTATACACTAGCACATGTCGGCCATCTTTCAATGTTACTGCATCGGTACCTGAATTTGGATTAGGCAATGAAGTAGCTTTTAATGCAGACCAAGTCATACCCTGGTCACTTGAAAATGCTTCTAATAACATGCCGTTTCTACTTCTGCAAAGTAATTGTAATCGACCATCTTTTAAGAAAAGTACACTCGGCTGAATAGCTGAAAACTCTTTGCCATCATTGATTGCATCAGTTCTAGTCCATGTTTTACCACCATCTTTAGTCATCTCAAAATGTACTCTCCATCCATGATCTTCAGATGAAGTAGGGCATAATAAAGTACCATTTTTAAGTAGAACAGGTTTATTTTTAATCGGGCCATAGATTCCTTCTGGAAGTCTTTCAGCCGCCGACCAAGTAAGGCCATTATCTTTAGAGCGCTTTAGCATTCCCCACCAAGTGGAGGGTGAAGGACCTACCTTATAAAATAAAATCAAATCTTTACCAGGCATTTTAAATAAAACTGGATTCCAAGTAGGATAACGCAAGGTATCATTTTGAACTCCGTTAGCTACTTCTACAGGAACCGTCCATTTTCCTTTTTCTAAACGACTCACCCAGATGCCTACATCCTTATTTTTCTCTTCAGTACCACCAAACCAAGAGGCAATTATTCCGCGAGGCGTTTCTTCTAAAGTAGAGGCATGGCAAGAAGGGAAGGGAGCCGTTTCATAAATAAATTCGGAACTTATTTTTTGCCCAAATACAGGGCTAACAAAAGCACAGAGTGCTAGGATTTTTATTATTTTTTTCATGGTTATACAAGCTTTGATTGCAAGATATTAAAAATTGTTTTAGTCTCGATCATTATTATTTCAGCTATTGGGGGGCATTTCAACCAATCTTTTTACGTTGAAACAATTCATATTAATGAAAAGTTCTATACTCTACTTAAATTATATACTTCTTATATTTTTAATTCAATGTAGACTCCTTAATGCTGATTGATTCATTGATTAGCTAAGGCCAACGGTTACCCTGTTGAGTAGCTATTTGTTGAGTTATTTTGGGGTAAAAAATTAATTAGTTATTTATTGATAACTATGAATAGGATAAAAAATAAAAAACATATCTTTAAATTTCGAAAAACGAATGGATGATTAATCCATTTTTAACGATCACTATTCTATATTTTAAAATTCATTATTTAAAAAACAACCGCTATCATGAAAAGGAGAAATTTTATTGGATTGAGCTCTACAGTTGGTTTGATTGCAGGCGCTTTACCGAATTTATCTATGGCTGCAACTACTGCCTCAGAAGAAAAAAAAGAAAAGAGATATCAAAATGGAGCGAGTCCTTGGCCAATTAGTTTGGATACAGCAACCATTCGTCCTTCTTCTTTAAAAGATAAAGTAAGGATCGCAGCAGAAGCTGGTTATGATGGTATTGAACCTTGGGATACTGAACTAGAGGAATATGAAAAAAAAGGGGGCAACTTGAAAGAGTTGGGTTTGGAAATAAAAAAATTAGGACTTAAAGTTCCTAGTGTAATTGGATTGTGGAATGCTATTCCTGATACCATGGAATTATTTAATAGTTCACTTGCTGAAACTCGCCGTCGTATGCGTATGGCACATGATATTGGTGCTGAGCACATTCAAACTATTCCCAATAAATTGTCAGAAAACTACAATCACAAATGGGTCGCAGAAAGATATAGAGATATTGTAGAGATTGGTTTGAAAGAGTATAATATTAAACCAGCGTTGGTTTTTGTAAAATATTTTACGATTAAAACTTTGGGTCAGGCAGTGGGTATTGCAATGGATGCCAATCATCCAATGGCCAGAGTGATTCCTGATGTTTATCACATGTACATTAGCGGTGGAGGTTTTGAGGGATTAAAATTATTGAAAGGAGATGCTATTGCCATTTTTCAATTCAATGATTCACCGGCTACTCCTGCATTTAAAGATCTAAGAGATGAACATCGTGTGTATCCGGGTGATGGTATATTGCCATTAGATTCAATTTTTAAAGATTTGAAAGCTACTGGATATAAAGGGTTTATTTCTTTGGAGATGTATAATCCTAATTATTGGAAAGAAGATCATTTGACTGTTGCTAAAACAGGACTTAAAAAAACATTAGCAGTTCTTAAAAAAGCTGGTGTATAATTTTAAAAAAGCACTACCTTAATAGGTAGTGCTTTTTTAATTATAATAGCGTTTCTAAATTAAGTAGAAGACCTTTCTTTGATTTCCCTAAAAATTTAATTTGAATAATAATGGTAGGAAAAGATTTTCGCAATGCCCTTCGAGAGGGTAAGAAAGTTTATGGAACCCAGATTTCATCGACTTCTCCCAAAATGTTTGACTCTGTAATTAGCCTGGGACTAGATTTTGTGTTTTTTTGTAATGAACATGTTCAATATAATCCAGAAACATTAAGCTGGATGTGTAATGCTTTTAAAGCTGCTGGAGTAAATCCATTGGTAAGAATATTGGAGCCAAGCCCTTATTTGGCTACCCAGGCATTGGATGCAGGCGCCTGCACGGTATTAGTTCCATATGTTGAAGAAATTGAGGATGTAATTGCATTGATAGGAGCAGTAAAATATCGTCCACTTAAAGGAAAAAAGCTAATGCGAATATTGCATGGAGAAGAAAAACCAACTGAAGAGTTAAAGCAATATTTAATTCATAACAATAGAAATAATTCATTGGTTTTAAATATTGAAAGTGAGAAGGGAGTCGCCATGATGAATGAGTATCTTTCTATTCAATCATTGGATGGTCCTGCAGTAGACGGTTTGATGATTGGACCACATGACCTATCAACTTCTTATAGTATGCCTGAAAAATATTTTTCTAAGGAGTTCTTAGCATTGACTGAAGGCATAATAAAAAATGCGCGCGCTAAGGGTGTTGCAGTAGGTGGACATACAGGCTACAGAGATAGTCTTGATTTGCAATTGGAATGGGCAAAAATGGGAGCGACAATGTTATTACATTGCTCTGACGCTTTCTTGTCTGCTAATCAATTGAATAATGATTTAAATAAAATAAAAAAACTATTAGGTGCCCAAGAACATGTGAATACAAGTTCTGAAAGTATTTAGAATTTTAAATTCTGCTTTATGAAAAAAATTACCTGGCTTATTTGCTTTTTCTATTGTTCGCTACATTCTACAATTCAAGCGCAGTCTTTTGATTTTTCAAAAGCAGCTATAGTGGTTTCTTCTAAACTTTCCTCCCCTCAAAAGGAGACTTATATTCGAGTGCTTCAAGAAGAAATTAAAGCACGTACTCAATTAAATTTAGTAGTGCAAGAAAAATCAAATAAGTTGCCTTTAATAGCGCTTGTCCTAGCATCCGACTTATCATTGGGAGATATTGTAGTTCCAAAATTACCCACCCATTCTGTTGTATTACAAAAAGAAGGATTTGGTATTTCTATTGATTTGAGTTCTGGAAGACCAATTTTATGGTTGATGGGTGGAGATGAAAGAGGTGTATTATTTGCTATTGGAGAATTTTTAAGAAAGGCGGATTTGAATAAACAAAAAATTGTGGTTGATAAAACTATCGAAATAGTATCTGTTCCAAAGTATGCCATTCGTGGACATCAATTAGGTTATCGAAATACGGCTAATTCATGGGATTCGTGGAACGAAAAGCAATATGAGCAGTATATAAGAGAGTTAGCATTATTCGGTTCTAATTCAATTGAAAGCATTCCATTTCAAGATGGCCCTCCTGGACCTCATATGAAAATCCCTAGAGAGGAAATGAATATCAAAATGAGTCAAATCTGTATGAATTATGGACTTGATTATTGGGTGTGGACACCAGCTGATATCGATTTATCTGACCAAGCAAAATTTAAAGAGGAAGTAAAAGTTCATTCAGATTTTTATAAGAAATGTCCAAAGTTAGATGGTGTGTTTTTTCCAGGTGGTGATCCTGGAAGCAATCATCCCAAGGAGGTGATGCCTTTCTTACAAGCGATTTCAGTTGAATTAAAAAAATATCACCCAAATGCAGGTGTATGGATTTCATTACAAGGGTTTAGTGATGAGCAAGTAAATTATTTCTATGAATATTTGGTAAAATATAAACCAGATTGGTTAGCAGGTGTTGTCTCTGGACCAAGTAGTCCAAGTATGGCTGACACTCGCTTTCAATTGCCTAAACAATATAAACATAGACATTATCCTGATTTAACGCATACCGTTCGTTGTCAATATCCAACCGAAAATTGGGATCAAGCATTTGCATTAACAGAGGGTAGAGAGGTTTCAAATCCTCAACCTTTTTATTATGCTAAAATCCATAATCAATTTGCTCCGCTTACAGATGGTTTTTTATCTTATTCTGATGGAGTGCATGATGACGTTAATAAAGTTATTTGGAGTCAGATGGCTTGTAACCCTGCGAAAGATGTTAGAGAGGTATTAGTTGAATATGCTTCATTATTTTTTGGTCATTCTATTGCTGAGCAAGTGGCAGATGGGATTTTAGCCTTAGAAAGAAATTGGGTTGGACCAGTAGAGGAGAATGGAGCTATAGAAACAACCTTTGCTTATTGGCAGAATTTAGAACTTAAAAATCCAGGCCTTCAATTAAATTGGCGCTGGCAGCAATTGGTGATGCGTGCTTATTATGACACCTATGTAAAACGCAGGAAAATATACGAACAAAAATTGGAGCGAGAAGCCAATGAGATTTTATTAAATGCTAAGACCATCGGCATTAATCAATCAATGGAGTTGGCGCTTAACAAAGTTAATCAAGCTGATCAATCACCTATTCATCCTGAACTTAGACAAAAGATTGTTGATTATTGCGAAGCATTATTTAAATCAATTGGAATGCAAACGAGTGTTCCTAAATACCAAGCAAGTGGTGCAGAGCGCGGTGCTATCTTAGATTTTATTGACTATCCATTAAATAATAGATGGTGGTTGGAAGATGAATTTAAAAAAATCAAGAAACTGCCTTCTGAAAAAGAACAATTGGATCGTTTAGATATTATTGCAAAATGGGAAAATCCAGGCCCTGGTAGTTTTTATGACAATATTTCTGATTTATCGAAGGGGCCTCATGTAAAAACTAGAACCGAAGATGCAACCGATGTATTATGGGCTGATAATGGATTAAGCAGAAAGCGCTTGTCTACTCAACTTTTTCAAAATTTCCCTAAGTTAGAATATGCAGATTTAGATCCTAATGCAATGTATACGATAAGGATTTCTGGATATGGAGAAGCGTTGTTGCGCGTGGATGGTGAAAGAATTGAGCCTACACTTTATAATAAAGGAATGGAAGAATTCAAAGAGTTTCAACTAAGTCCTAAGTATGTCAAAGATGGAAAACTTTCTATCACTTTTGATGAACCTGAAGAATCTAAATTGAATTGGCGTCAGCACTCAAAGGTTTTTGATATTTGGATTTTAAAAAAATAAAAATATTTTATTGATTTTTATCGAAGTAAAGTCCTGCTGCACCAAGAATAGCGGCGTTTTGAAGCGTTGAGACTTCAATCACTAATTTTTCAACTGACTTGGAGTAGGCGAGAGTGCGAATTCTTTCCCACATAGTATCTTTAAAAAATGGATAGGCCATTCTGACGGATCCGCCCAAAATAACCAACGGGATGTCGTAAGCGTATTGAATAAGTTTTATTGCATTTCCTAGGTGGGTTCCCAATTCACCATACCATTGCAATGCAATAGGGTCCCCTTTTTTGGCCCTTTCAAAAACTTCTTCTCCATTGGTATGGTAAACATTTTCAAAGAATCGTCCACTGGCATAATATTCGTAACAATGATCCAAATAATCTACCATTCCAATTTCACCTGCTCCACAATTGGGTCCAGCAAACAATTTTTTATTGATAATTAATCCTGCACCTAAACCGGTTCCAATGGTGAGTCCAATCATATGATTACTACCAATACCCTTTCCAAAATAAAATTCACCGGTTGAAAAGCAATTCGCATCATTATTAATAATGACGGGGACTTGGTATCTGTCTTCCATGATTTTTTTCAGATGAACTTCTTTCCAAGAGGGAATGTATTGAACATCATACACGATACCGTTATCAACATCTACCACACTTGGAACACCAATACCTATAGCAGTAATATCTTTTTCAAATAACTGATCAGTAATATAAAATAAGTCTTTTAAAACATCGTCTATTGATCCAGATCTATTGATAGCAATAGATTGTAACGATGAAAGTTTTGAATCAAATACAATTCCGCCTCGGATATTAGTCGCACCAAAATCTACACCAATTATTTTTTTAGTTTTCATTCTTACTGTTTATTAAAGGGGGGAGGGATTTTTTTTTAAAAGAGAGATGGTTTTATTGGTGACTTTTGGTTTTGCCCAAAAACCAATACTTAGTATATAAGCTAGGCTGATAAACAAAATGCACATGCCAGTCCTAAGTCCAAAATAATCACCTATCCATCCTACTATTAGCGGAAGAATGGCCCCTCCAATGATTCCTGTTACAATAATTCCTGCAAAAGAACCATGGTGTTCATCTACTGAATTAAGTGCTAAGGAGAATATTATAGGATAAATTACCGAAGCAAAGAATCCTACCAAAGGAAAGGCTATTAATGCGGTAGGGGTATTTCCAAATAATCCAGCTGCTAAACAAGCTATTGCTAAAGCGGTAAAAAGTACTAGCACCACTCTGCTATCCATTAATTTGAGTAAAAGTAAACCTAGTAATCCGCCAGCAGTCATTAATCCCCAAAAATAAGCGACTGTATCTGCTCCAATTTTTTGGGGATCTTGCCCATGATAGGTGTATAAGAATTGTGAAATCCAATTAGCAATTCCTTGCTCTGTTCCTACATAACAAATCATGGCTATAAAAAATAAAACAACGGTTCTGTTTTTGAATAATTCAATATGTGTTGCTAGTAATCCTGGTTTTTCCTCATTACTCAATTCTACTTTTGGAAATTTAGAAAAGAAAATGATAATAAACATAATGACACAGATAATTACAAACAATAAATAAAGAGATATCCAAGGAAGGTCAGTTGGTACTAAGTTTGAGATGGATGCAATCCATCCATTGGACTGATTGGATTCTTGCAGTCGTTGAACAAGGGCAGAATATACCAAAGGACTAACAAAGGAAGCAAGACCAAAAATAAGTTGTGCGGCTACAGAATAAAAAGCATAATTTTCTTCTCCACCTGCTGTTCTTAAAAGCGGATTAATTACTACTTGAAGCATCGCCATTCCACAGCCTATGAAAAACAAAGATAATACGGCTGATAAGTAATTTGGAAATAGCGCTAGCATTAGCGAACCAATAAAAGACACCACAAATGCGGCTAGCATAATCTTCTTTTCCTTATACTTTTCAAGCAACATTCCAGTAGGGATGGACATAATGCCGTAGGCAATAAAAAATGCAAAGGGTAAAAGAGAACCGAGTGTAAGGCTTAAACTGAAACCTTTTATCATGTCAGGCATTAGCGGACCAAAGACATTCGTCAAAAAAGAAATGACAAAGAATGTCAACATGATTAGACCTACAACATAATAATTTTTTTTCATAAAAGTATTAGTAGTTACTGAATGAATTCATCTGAATTTGGATTAATAGCATTCGATTCTAAAAAAGGAAGGTACTTATAATTGTAGTATTTATGAAATGAATTGCTTCAGTGCATGAAATATTATTATTCGATATACATTTTGTGCTAATGAAATTCAAATAAAATTCTTTTAGAATGAGGCTTTCGGGCTGTTCTACTTATTGGAGAAATGGTAAGTAAAAAATCAGTTTAACTGAAGTGCGGGAAGTCGATAAGATTGTGCATCATAAACAAAAAGTTCATCAATCTCAATCGTCCAGTATTTGTAAAGAGGAGTTTTCATTAGGTAATTTTCAACATCAATTTTGCTACTTGCATTCATAATCATCCAACACCTTTGGGTTTCCATGCTTACTGCATAATAATCAATCGTTCCTTTTTCGATAAAGTTGTTAATCAAGATTCGATGAGCAGGGACTAAGTTCATAAAATTTTCATCCATCTCAAACTGAATGGTCACTTGGTATTTGATGAGTGATTCGTCATTTATATTTTCCATGGCACAATATTATTTTCCCATTCCTTTTTGAAAGGGGTGGTTATTTTAATATAATTATCGGTATAGCCTTCCATCATACCATTTTTATTATGCGTTTCAAATAATACTTCTCTAGTATTACCAACGTGCTGATTGGTAAAATATTGCATTTTTTGATAACTTAAATTACGAAGCAATTTATTTCGCTCGTTTCTGGTTGAAATGGGAACTACTGGCTTCATTGAATCTGCTAAGGTATTGGCCCTTTCAGAATAGGTAAAAACATGTAGATAAGAAATGTCAATTGCTTGTAAAAAGTCAACTGTTTCCTTGAAATGTGTTTCAGTTTCACCAGGAAAACCCACTATCACATCAACACCAATACAACAGTGAGGAATAAGTTTTTTTATAAGGTTTACTTTTTCGCTATACAATTCCCTTTTGTAACGCCTTCTCATTAGTCCGAGTATTTTATTGCTTCCACTTTGTAAAGGAATATGGAAATGAGGCATTATTTTTTTGCTTTTACTAACCCATTCAATTATTTCGTCTGATAACAGATTGGGTTCAATAGAAGAGATTCTATATCTATTAGGACCATCCGAATTTTCAAGCTGCTGAATTAATTGATAGAAATCTTCTGCCTTATTTTTTACTTCATTAGGAGTAGACTGATGAGTGGTTCCGAAATCACCTAGGTTTATTCCAGTAAGTACGATTTCTTTTACACCCTGTTCAGCGATTGTTTTTACATTCGCTAAAATATTATCAATGGAATCACTTCTACTTTTGCCTCTCGCCATCGGGATAGTACAAAAAGAACAGTTATAGTCACATCCATCCTGTACTTTTAAAAAAACTCGCGTTCGATCGTTGATTGATTGTGATGCAGAAAAAATATTTACCTCTTCAATATCACAGCTACAGATTTTAGTGGAATCTCCTTTTGTAATCGTCTTAAGGTGTTCAGTAATGTTGAATTTTTCTGCAGCTCCTAAAACAAGGTCAACTCCTGGGATGGAAGCGATCTCTTCAGGTTTTAGTTGAGCATAGCAGCCTGTAATCACCACCATAGCCTCTGGCGCTTTTCGTTGAATACGCCTTACCAATTGCCTACATTCTTTATCCGCGTTGTCAGTAACAGAGCAGGTATTGATTACATAGACATCTGCTACCTCATCAAATTTTTTTTTGACAAATCCATCATTTTCTAAAAGTCGTCCAATGGTGGAAGTTTCTGAAAAATTCAATTTACAGCCTAAGGTATGTAACGCAACTGTTTTACTCATTGAAGCAAAGATAAGCACCCATCATAAATTCACTGCAATTGTATATTTAAAAATTCTTTTTAAATAGGGGTCGGTAATGTTGAAAACAAATACTTTTCAATTGGTTAGTTTAAATTATAGTAGTGTAACTGCCCAATGTTGCTATTTATTAGTGATTTCAATAAAACTCTTTATTTTTACAGGCGAATTATTTTCAGTGTAGACTGATTGATTATTAACGGTTCAAAATCCCTTTCTAAAATAGGTCATGAAAATAAAATCTTTTTTAGCCAAGCCTTTTGCTGGATATGTCTATAAACAGATAAAAAAGGGAATGCTAACAGCTTTAGAGGACCAGCAGTCTATTTTTGAACACCTAATAAAAGCTGCGGCTAAGACTGAATTTGGAAAGGAGCATGGTTTCTCAGATATTAAAACTTACCAAGATTTTATTCGACAGGTTCCGCTAAGGGATTATGAGGCTTTTAAACCTTATATCGAAAAAATAAAGCAAGGGAAATACAATGTCCTTTGGAAAGGGCAGCCAATCTATTTTGCCAAAACCAGTGGAACCACCAGTGGGGTGAAATATATTCCTATTAGCAAAGACTCTATTAGCAATCATATCAATACAGCTCGCAATGCTTTATTGTGTTATATGTCTGAAACGGGTAACACAAAATTCGCTGATGGTAAACTGATTTTTTTAAGTGGTTCACCTACTCTCGAAAGAGTGGGAGGCATTCCCACAGGAAGACTTAGTGGAATTGTCAATCATCATATACCCAATTATTTACGTTCAAATCAAATGCCTTCTTACGAAACGAATTGTGTGGAGGAGTGGGAAGAAAAATTAGATAAAATCGTTGAAGAAACACTTCATCAGCGAATGACATTAATTAGTGGTATTCCACCCTGGGTTCAAATGTATTTTGATAGACTTACTCAAAAGAGTGGAAAAAAAATTGGAGAACTTTTCCCTGATTTCAGTGTGCTGGTTCAAGGAGGTGTAAATTTTGAACCCTATAAAGCCAAATTGTTTGAAAGTATCGGCCGAAAGGTGGATTGTGTAGAACTCTTTCCTGCCAGTGAAGGCTTTTTCGCTTTTCAAGATTCTCAAGATGCGGAAGGCTTGCTTTTAAATACCAATAGTGGAATATTTTTTGAATTTGTACCAGCTGCTGAGATATTTTCTGCTAACCCTACAAGACTTTCTTTAAAGGAGGTAAAATTGGGTGAGCATTACGCCATGATTATTAATAATAATGCTGGTTTGTGGGGCTATAATATTGGTGATACCGTAAAATTTGTATCCACTACGCCTTATCGAATAGTCGTTACCGGTAGAACCAAGCACTTCATTTCTGCCTTTGGTGAGCATGTGATTGGTGAAGAGGTTGAAGCAGCTTTAATGGCTACAACGCTAGCATTGAATGCTCAGGTGACTGAATTTACCGTAGCTCCTGTAATCGCTAAGGGGCAAGGTAGAAGTTATCATGAGTGGTTGATTGAATTTGAAAATCCCCCTGCTGACTTAGTTGTATTTGCCAAACACTTAGATGATCAGCTTCGATCTAAAAATGTGTATTATGATGACCTCATCAAAGGAAATATTTTAGATCCACTTCACATTTCATTGGTTAAAAAGAAGGGTTTTATTGACTATATGAAAAGCATCGGAAAGCTTGGAGGTCAAAATAAAGTCCCGAGGTTGAGCAATGACCGAGGGTTGGCTGAAGGACTTAAAGGTTGGCTTCAAAATGGCTGATCGGTGATCTATTCTGATGAGCTAAGCGCTACTCGTCAAAATTTATCCTAATTTTTGATGCTAAGGTTGTAAAATCACTTATTTTTGCGAAATTATTTACAATACTTATTATATAAAGTGAAAAGCACCTATTACGATATTATAAATGTGTTCAGCCAATACAAAACTAGGGTTGTTGCTTTTATTGTAGTGCCGAATACTTCTCCCCGACGTAGACCTGGTTGCTGATAGGACGAGCAATTGAAAACTGCCCCTGTCAGTGAAAAAATCTCCAAAACCTGGCTCTTCATTTTTATTGCTAACTTTTATTTCAATTTTATACAATTGGAAACATCAAACATTATAATCAGGGCGGCGTTACCTAGTGATAGTCATTACGCAGCCATTATTACCGACGAAATGCAGTCTTCTGCAAAGGCTCGTGGTACGGGTATTGCCAAAAGGTCGCCCGAATACATCGAATCTAAAATCAAAGAAGGCAAGGCGGTTATTGCGGTTACCTCCGAAGGTGATTGGGTAGGCTTTTGCTATATTGAAGCTTGGGGTCACGAACAGTTTGTGGCGAATAGCGGTTTGATAGTTGCTCCTGCTTACCGTAAAAGTGGAGTGGCTAAACAAATCAAAAGAAAGATTTTTGATCTTTCGAAAGAAAAATACCCCACTTCCAAGATTTTTGGATTAACCACTGGTTTAGCGGTAATGAAAATTAATTCAGACCTAGGTTACGAGCCGGTTACTTATTCTGAATTGACAGATGATGAAGAATTTTGGGCCGGTTGTAAGAGTTGTGTCAATTATGACATTTTGATGAGTAAGGAAAGAAAGAATTGTATGTGTACAGCGATGTTGTATGATCCTGCTGATCATTTTGAACCTGAAGAAACAAAAGAGGATTTTAAACAAAACTCCAAATTGTACGAAAGGTTTATGAAAATAAAGCAAAGTAGTTTATTAAGTATATTTAGAAAAAAGGATGGCGGGCTATCTGCAAAATCTTTACTAAAAATATTTTTTACCTAAAATAATATTGATCATTTTTTGCCTTTTTTAATTGAATAAGTGAAAATAAGTTTATGAACATGGATGATAAATTAACTGGAGAGCAGTCTGAAAGTAATTCAACGAATAGATCGGTAGTGTTAGGATTTAGTGGTGGATTAGACACCACTTTTTGTGTAAAGTATTTGACTATTGAAAAAGGGTATGATGTTCATTCTGTAGTAGTAAACACCGGTGGATTTTCTGAAGCCGAGTTGGAGCAGATTGAAGCACATGCCTATCGACTAGGTGTTAAATCTCATACGACCATTGATGCAGTAAAAAGCTATTACGATAGAATTATTAAATTTCTTGTTTATGGAAATGTGTTAAAAAATAATACCTATCCATTAAGTGTTAGTGCCGAAAGATTAAGTCAAGCTTTATTTATCGCTGAGCATGTGAAAAAAGTAAATGCTTCTGCTGTCGTTCATGGAAGTACTGGAGCTGGTAATGATCAAGTGAGGTTTGATATGGTATTTAATATCATGATTCCTGGAGTTGAAATTATTACTCCCATCAGGGATATGAAATTAAGTAGGGAAGAAGAAATAACCTATCTGAAATCTAAAGGGGTGGTGATGAATTTCGAAAAATCAGTTTATTCCATCAACAAAGGATTATGGGGAACTAGTGTGGGGGGCAAGGAAACGCTCAATAGTAAAGGGATGCTTCCCGAAGAGGCTTGGCCTACCCAAGTAACCCAGACGAAAGCTACGAATATGGAACTTGAATTTGAGATGGGAGAACTTATTGCTGTGGACGGTGAAAAATTCGATCATCCTACAAAGGCAATCCAAAAAGTACAACGCATTGCAGGTGCCTATGGAATAGGTAGGGACATACATATCGGGGATACCATTATTGGAATTAAAGGAAGAGTTGGTTTTGAGGCTGCCGCACCAATGGTAATCATAAAAGCGCATCATGCCTTGGAAAAACACGTGTTAACCAAATGGCAGTTAAATTGGAAAGATCAATTGGCTTTATTTTATGGCAACTGGTTACATGAAGGACAGATACTTGATCCAGTGATGAGAGATATGGAAGCATTTTTAGAAAGTACTCAGCAAAATGTATCTGGAAAAGTTTTTGTGGAATTAATGCCTTATCGTTTTCAAGTAACCGGTATCGAATCTAAGTTTGATTTGATGAGTAGCAAATTTGGAAAATATGGAGAGATGAATAATGGATGGACAGGCGAGGATGTGAGGGGATTCACAAAAATATTTGGCAATCAAACGATGATTTATCACCAAATAAAAGAAAACACCAATGGATAATAAAATCAAAGTAGGTATTATTGGAGGTGCTGGATATACTGGTGGCGAATTGATTCGATTATTACTCAATCACCCCAATGTAAACATTGTTTTTGTTCAAAGCAATAGTAATGCTGATAAACCATTGCATGCGGTGCATCAAGATTTATTAGGCGAAACAACTCTTTTTTTTACAAAAGACATTAACCATCCAATTGATATTCTTTTTTTATGTCTAGGTCATGGTGATTCAAAAATGTTTTTAGCGGTTAATAATATTGATGAAAAAATTAAAGTAATTGATCTTAGTCAAGATTTTAGACTTACTAATCATTCGGCATTTAATAATAGAAATTTTGTTTACGGCTTACCAGAGTTAAATAAAGAGCAAATAAAACTAGCTAGTAATATTGCTAATCCAGGTTGTTTTGCAACTGCTTTACAATTGGGGCTATTACCTTTAGCCAAGTTGGGAATACTGAATGAAGTGTATACAACTGGTATTACAGGGTCTACTGGAGCAGGGCAGAGTCTTTCAGCTACCTCTCATTTTAGCTGGAGAGCCAATAATATTCAAGCTTACAAAACGCTCGAACATCAACATCTTTTTGAGATAGGAGAATCTCTTCAACAATTAGATTCTTCAAAAGAAATCAAGATTAATTTTATACCCTGGAGAGGAGACTTTACAAGAGGTATATTTATAAGTTCTCAGTTAAAAACGAATGAGTCTTTAGATCAATTATACCGAGTATTTACTGAGTATTATTCTGCTCATCCTTTTACAACAGTTAGTAAAGGACCTATCAGTTTGAAGCAAGTGGTTAATACCAATAAGTGCGTGATTCAATTAGAAAAAGTGGGAGAAAATCTGGTAGTTCATTCAGCGATAGATAATTTGTTAAAAGGTGCCAGTGGTCAGGCAGTTCAAAATATGAATATCATATTTGGTCTAGAAGAAACAACTGGGTTAAAGTTGAAGGGCATTGGATTCTAGGAGATTGAATCATCGCGAACTATATTATATGCTTAAAATTTTCCAATAATTTGATCAATTAATAAATTCAATGAAATTATTTGACGTATATCCACTTAATGACATCACCATTGTAAAGGCAGAAGGGTCTTATGTTTGGGATGATGCTAATCAAAAATACCTTGATCTTTATGGAGGTCATGCGGTCATTTCAATCGGGCATACCCATCCACATTATGTGAAAAGACTAGAAGATCAATTGCATAAGGTAGGGTTCTATTCTAACTCAATAAAAATACCATTACAGGTTGAATTGGCTGAAAAATTGGGTAGGGTTTCTGGTAAAGAGGAGTACCAATTATTTCTTTGTAATTCAGGGGCAGAAGCGAATGAGAATGCTTTGAAACTAGCTTCCTTTTACAATGGAAGAAAAAAAATCATTGCTTTTAAAAAAGGGTTTCACGGAAGAACATCATTAGCGGTGGCGGTTACTGATAATCCAAATATTGTAGCTCCAGTAAATCAAACTGATAATGTAATCTTTTTGCCTTTTAATGACGAGCAGTTATTGGAAAGCGCATTTTCACAAAATGATATCTCTTCAGTTATTGTAGAAGGTATTCAAGGTGTAGGTGGAATCAATGTGTCATCGAATGCATTTTTACAAAAAATAAGAAGTCTTTGTGATCAATACAATGCCGTATTTATTGCCGATTCGGTGCAATGTGGATATGGACGCAGTGGTAAATTTTATGCCCATGATTATAGTGGTGTAAATGCTGATATTTATACCATGGCAAAGGGTATGGGAAATGGTTTTCCAATAGGAGCAATTTCTATTGCTCCAAAAATTCAGCCTAAACATTTTATGTTGGGAACTACTTTTGGAGGTAACCATTTAGCCTGTGCTGCCGCCTTAGCTGTATTGGAAGTGATACAACAAGATGACTTGATGAAAAATGCTGAGGCTGTTGGTGGTTATTTAATTTCAGCATTAAAAAAGTTACCTCATATCAAAGAAGTTAGAGGGGTTGGATTAATGATAGGTATAGAGCTTCCAGAAGAGTTGAAAATGGTAAAAAGAAACCTACTGTATAATCATAAAATTTTTACAGGAGAATCAAAACCAAACGTTATAAGATTGTTGCCAGCACTAAATATTTCTACAATTGAAGCAGATATTTTTTTAGCAGCAATAGAAAAAGAATTAAACAATAGTTAGTTTTTATAGATTAAATGTCAAGTTAAAAATATTTTATTATTCCATTAATGCTAGATTATGAGTCAATCTAATCCCAAAAAATTACTACAAAAATTATCTACTGAGAATAGATGTCTAAATTTTATTTCAGTAAAGGATGTAGCAGATATTAACGGAATGGTATCAAAGGCTTTACATTATAAAGCCAACCCTTTTATAGATAGGCATTTAGGTGCAGATAAAAGAATTGGTCTATTGTTTCTGAATCCCTCTTTGCGCACTAGATTAAGTACGCAAGTGGCAGCTACTAATCTCGGAATGGAAGCGATTGTTTTTAATGTAGATAAAGAAGGTTGGGCATTAGAGTTTGAGGACGGCGCTATTATGAGTGGCACTACTGTAGAGCATGTAAAGGATGCGGCACCTATATTAGGACAGTATTTTGATATACTTTGTATTCGTACTTTCCCCTCATTAAAAAATAGGGAAGATGATTATAGTGAATTAGTGATCAATTCTTTTATTCAATATGCTGGTATTCCGATTGTAAGTATGGAAAGTGCAACTTTACATCCACTTCAGTCTTTAACTGATATTATTACTATTCAAGAAAATTTAAATAAATTTCCTTTAGCGGAAAAGCGAAAACCTAAAGTAGTATTAACTTGGGCTCCACACGTAAAACCTTTGCCACAGTGTGTTGCCAATAGTTTTGCAGAATGGATTAATGCTTGGGGTGAAGCTGATTTTGTAATTACACATCCTGAGGATTATGAATTGTCCTCTGCCTATACAAAAGGTGCAACTATATTGCATGATCAAGATGCTGCATTAAAAGGGGCAGATTTTGTGTATGTAAAAAATTGGAGCACTTACAATGATTATGGTAAAATTTATAGTAATGATCCAGCTTGGATGTTAACACAAGAAAAATTACAATTAACGAACAGTGCAAAAGTGATGCATTGTTTACCTGTGAGAAGAAATGTAGAACTAAGTGATGAAATTTTGGATAGCAGTAATAGTGTCGTTACTCAGCAAGCAGGCAATAGAGTTTGGGCAGCTCAGGCAGTTTTAAGTGAGCTATTAAATAAATAATAATGGAACAGCTATTGGTAATAAAAATTGGAGGAAATGTGATTGACAATCCAGCTGCGTTGGAGTCTTTCCTAAAAAAATTTTCTACCATTAATACCAAAAAAATATTAGTGCATGGTGGAGGTAAAATTGCTACCAAAATTGGAGATCAATTGGGGATTCAATCTAATTATATCAATGGAAGAAGAGTAACCGATGCGGAAACGATTGATTTAGTAACGATGGTATATGGAGGGCTGGTTAATAAAAAAATTATTGCAAAGCTCCAATCTTTACAATGCAATGCATTAGGCTTGACTGGTGCGGATGCTAATCTTATTCCTGCTGTTAAAAGACCACTGGTTTATCCTAAGCTTTCTGAAGGGAATGTAGCAGGTGAAATTTCTCCCATAGATTATGGGTTTGTAGGAGATGTTGATGGAGCAGCTCTTGGTATTCAGAATTTAGAGATTTTACTTTCAAATAATTTTACTTTAGTTTTTGCTCCACTAACACATGATAGTAATGGACAAATATTAAATACTAATGCAGATACCATTGCATCTACTTTGGCAGTAGGACTCTCAAAAAAATATGCAGTAAGATTAATTTATTGTTTTGAAAAAAAGGGAGTCCTTGAAAACGTAGCCGATGATAATTCAGTTATTCCATTGATAACCAAACAAAAGTATAGTCAATTAGTAGCTGAAAATAAATTGTTTGATGGTATTCTTCCAAAAATCGATAATGCATTCGATGCTATTGATAATGGGGTGAAGGAAGTGTTAATAGGTGATGCGGATGATTTAATACAAAATTGTACACCCAATACAATGGGTACTTTAATAAAATAGTATGAGTAATTCACTGTATGATTCTGCGGTATTATTATTGAAGCAATTAATTGCTACTCCTTCTTTTTCAAAAGAAGAGCAGGAGACTGCTGAAATTATTGCAGCTTTTTTTGGTCAGCATCAAATTGAATTCGAAAGGGTGGGAAATAATTTGTTTGCAAAAAATAAGCACTACGATACCAATAAGCCAACTATATTATTAAATTCTCACCACGATACTGTTTTACCTAATAAAGGATATACTTTAGATCCTTTTGATCCTATTGAAAGAGAAGGTAAACTTTTTGGTTTAGGAAGCAATGATGCAGGCGGTTGTTTAGTATCATTGATTGCTACCTTTGTTCATTTTTATAATCAAGAAAATACCGCTTACAATATTGTTTTTGCTGCAAGTGCAGAAGAAGAGATTAGCGGAGTAAATGGTATTGAATTAGTATTACCAAAACTTGGAAAAATTGATTTTGGTATTGTAGGAGAACCGACACAATTAGAGATGGCAGTGGCCGAGCGTGGATTAATGGTCATAGACTGTATCGCTCAGGGTAGGGCAGGGCACGCTGCTAGAGAGGAGGGTGAAAATGCCTTGTATAAGGCAATGGAAGATATTAACTGGATTAAAAATTTCAAGTTTGAAAAAGTAAGTGCACTGTTAGGTCAATGTCGACTATCCGTTACCGTTATAGAAACGGATAACAAGCAACATAATGTAGTTCCTGGCCAGTGTAAATTTGTAATCGATGCTAGAATAAATGAATTATACAATTTTGATGAAATACAGGAGGTATTTAAGTTGAATCTAAAAAGTTCATTTAAGCCAAGGTCAACCCGTATGAAGTCAACCTCAATAGCCTTAGATCATCCTTTAGTAAAGGCGGGTATTCAATTGGGGAAAGGATATTATGGTTCACCTACTACTTCTGATAAGGCGTTAATGCCATTTCCAACTTTAAAAATGGGGCCCGGAGATAGTGCTAGAAGTCATACTGCAGATGAATTTATTTATCTTAGAGAAATTGAAGAAGGAATAAATTGTTATATTCAACTAATCGAAAAAATTTTATAATTACAAATGGAGATGCCTAAAATTTAGCTACCTCCATCCCAAGCTTAAATATATATTAAATGAAACTCTGGCAAAAAGATATCCAATCGCTGAAATCAGTTGAAAAATTCACCGTGGGTAACGATCGTGAATTGGATATTTATTTGGCACCATTTGATGTATTAGGATCCTTGGCTCATAGTAAGATGCTGGCATCGATTGGATTACTTTCTAAAGAAGAATTGGCATTACTAGAAGTTGAATTAAAAAATATCTATCAATTAATTCAAAAAGGAAATTTTAAATTGGATGAGGGAGTAGAAGATATTCATTCCCAAGTTGAATTAATGCTTACCCAAAAATTGGGTGATGTAGGAAAAAAAATTCACAGTGCTAGAAGTAGAAATGATCAAGTTTTAGTGGACCTTAAATTGTTTTTGAGAAGTGAGATAGAAAAATTGGTGTTTAGTACGAAAGCCTTTTTTGATCTATTGATTCAGCAAAGTGAAAAACATAAGGATGATTTACTTCCAGGATATACTCATTTACAATTGGCGATGCCTTCTTCCTTTGGTCTATGGTTTGGTGCCTATGCTGAAAGTTTAGTAGATGATTTAATCACCTTGCAAGC
The DNA here is from genome assembly GCA_947380605.1 of Chitinophagaceae bacterium. GTDB lineage: Bacteria > Bacteroidota > Bacteroidia > Chitinophagales > Chitinophagaceae > Ferruginibacter. The sequence continues at coordinate 5,420 of CANCRO010000014.1, read as the reverse complement.
TGCATTTGAAGTAGTCAATAAAAATCCGCTGGGGTCAGCAGCTGGTTATGGTTCTTCATTTCCTATTAATAGAAAAATGACCACTGATTTGCTTGGATTTGAAGAACTGAATTACAATGTTGTCTATGCGCAGATGGGAAGGGGTAAAACAGAAAGAATTGTTTCATCGTCACTCGCCAATATAGCCGCTACCCTTTCTAGATTGAGCATGGATGCTTGCTTATACCTTAATCAAAATTTTTCTTTTATAAGTTTCCCAGAAGAATTAACTACCGGGAGTAGCATTATGCCACACAAAAAAAATCCGGATGTTTTTGAACTCATTCGGTCTCATTGTAATCGAATACAGGCTTTGCCCAATGAGATTATGTTAATGACTACCAATCTTCCTTCAGGATATCACCGCGATCTTCAATTGATAAAAGAGCATATCATACCAGCATTTCAAAATCTACAGTCTTGTTTAGAAATGGCAGGATTGATGATTAGTAATGTAGTGGTAAAAAAGGATCTATTGAAGAATGAACAGTATCAATATCTTTTTAGTGTAGACGAAGTTAATAAGCTTGTTTTGCAGGGTGTTCCATTTAGGGATGCTTATAAACAAATTGGTAATGATATTGATAAAGGTAAGTTTACCTATAGTCCTTCACCTAGCCATACCCATGAGGGGTCAATTGGCAATTTGCAGCATCAACAAGTAATTTTGATGATGGATAAAGTAATGTCTAGATTTAACTTTACTAAAGTTGAAGACGCTTTGAAGCAATTATTACATTAAATTGCGTAGACAGTAATCTAAAAATTATCATTTTGGTTGTTTTTAATGGTTTTTGAAATTTGGAATAAGCCAATAATAAGGATAGAATATTACTGTGGCCATTAATAATGAGCGGTTCAATGTGTTGGTCTTAATTAAAATTTATACTTATGAGCAATGCCATTAAAAAAAAGAGAATTGCTTTATTTGGATCTACAGGTTCTATTGGCACGCAGGCAATAGAAGTAATTCGGGCAAATCCTTCACTTTTTGAAGTAGAGATATTGACTGCCCAGTCTAATCATGAACTTTTAATTGCTCAAGCACTTGAATTTAATCCCAATGCAGTTGTTATTGGTGATGAGTCAAAATACCTTCTCGTTAAAGACGCGTTAAGTTCTTCAGGTGTCAAAGTCTTCTCTGGCGAAAATGCATTAGTAGAGGTTGCTGATTTTGACAGCTATGATATGATGTTGGCAGGTATTGTTGGTTTTGCCGGATTAAAACCTACGCTGAAGGCCGTTGAAAAGGGAAAGGCAATTGGATTAGCCAATAAAGAAACTTTAGTGGTGGCTGGAGATATCGTGATGAGAAAGGCATTAGAAAATCGTGCGCCAATTATTCCAGTAGACAGTGAACATTCTGCGATATTTCAATGCTTGGTAGGTGAAGGGAGAAATAAAATTGAAAAAATTATTTTAACTGCAAGTGGCGGTCCTTTTATTGGCAAAAAACCTAATTTTTTAGTGAATGTAAAAAGGCATCATGCATTGAGTCATCCTAATTGGGAAATGGGTGCTAAGATTTCTATCGATTCTTCTACCTTAATGAATAAGGGGCTGGAAATGATTGAAGCGAAATGGTTATTTAATTTGGATCCTGAACAAATACAGGTGGTCATTCACCAACAAAGTATTATTCATAGTATGATTCAATTTGAAGATGGAAGTATAAAGGCTCAAATGGGGTTGCCAGATATGAAACTCCCCATACAATATGCAATGGCATTTCCTCAACGTATTAAAAATGAATTTCCAAGATTAGATTTTAGAAAGTATTCCTCCTTATCTTTTGATGAGCCAGATGTTAAAACTTTCAGAAATTTAGCATTAGCAACAGAGGCGATGTTTAAGGGTGGCAATCTACCTTGCGTTATGAATGCAGCTAATGAAATTGCCGTCTGGGCCTTTTTACACAACCGTATTGGCTTTCTTGACATGACTGCGGTAGTTGAAAAAACGATGCAGCAAATCTCGTTTATAGAAAAACCTTCACTAGAAGAATATTTTGAAAGCGATGGCGAAGCACGTAATTTTGCTGCTTCATTGATAAAAATGTAAGTACTTTCTTTTTCCAAAAAAAATTGCAGAGGGGCCTCTTTTATCATTTAAATTTTATTAAAAAGTAAATATTCCTTGTAAGGGAAAAGCCATATGATGACACTATTATCAATTAACTGGGGCAATGTAGGGATCCAGATTTTTTATCTCATTTTATCATTATCAATTCTTGTTATTCTTCACGAATTTGGTCACTTTATTACTGCAAAATGGTTTGGGTGTAGAGTAGAAAAATTTTATCTTTTTTTTAATCCCTATTTTTCTTTGTTTAAAAAGAAAATCGGTGATACGGAATATGGAGTGGGCTGGTTACCATTAGGGGGCTATGTGAAAATTGCTGGAATGATTGATGAGAGCATGGATAAAGAGGCCATGCAATTGCCTGCCCAACCTTATGAATTTAGAAGTAAACCAGCCTGGCAAAGACTTATCATAATGATAGGCGGTGTAGTGGTAAATGTTTTGCTTGCCTTTTTAATTTATGCAATGGTATTATTTGTATGGGGCGAACAAAAAGTACCTGTATCATCTGTTAAAAATGGCATCTGGGTTCAAGACAGTGTTTTGTTTGATTTGAAAATTCAGAATGGAGATAAGATTACTGCTATTGATGGCACTCCTATTCAATATTTTGAAGATATTCAACCCAAATTATTATTGGCTAAAAATATTACCATAGAAAGGAACGGCGTGGCAAGTAATATTGACTTTCCAGTAAATTTTATTGAACGTTTGGTTGAAAGTAAAAGAAGGGCAGGGATGTTATTGATGCAACGAATACCCACCATTGTTGGAGAATATAGTTCTAAAGATACCTCCAATGGAAAAAAGGCGGGGCTCCAATCCATGGATAAAATTATTTCTATTGATTCCGTTCCGGTAGCTTTTTATGATGAAATGTCTTCTATTTTAGCTGGTAAAAAGAATCAATCTATAACGCTACAAATAGATAGAAAAGGAACCCCAGTGAATGTAGTGGCGCTCGTTAACTCAGATGGCAAAATAGGTATTCCACCACTTTCGATGGATCAATATGATAGTCTGGGTGTGTTTAAGTTGCAACAAAAAAAGTACGGTTTTTTTGAAGCAATACCAGCGGGTATTGCTATGGCTTTGGGAAAATTAAAGTTTTATATCGATCAGTTTAAATTAATTCTTAATCCTGAAACAGGTGCTTACAAAGGTTTAGGTGGATTTAAATCTATGGGATCTATATTCCCTACTGAATGGGGACAATGGGAAGCTTTCTGGAGAATAACCGGTTTCTTATCAATCGTTTTGGCATTTATGAATCTATTACCAATACCCGCTTTGGATGGAGGGCACGTAGTTTTTACATTGGTGGAAATAATTACCGGAAGAAAGCCTAGCGATAAATTTTTAGAGTATGCACAAATCGTAGGCATGGTTTTATTACTAGCTTTAATGCTTTTTGCCAATGGAAACGATTGGTTTGGCTGGGGTAGAGGCAGATAAAAAAAATAAAAACATAAAAAAAAGAGAAGGGTAATTTATCCTTCTCTTTTTTTATGTTGAATTAAAATAATCTTGATTATTTTTTAGTTACAAAGTGAAATTGGATATATTTCTTCTAATGTAAAATAAGCGCCAAAGAAAATTGATTAAAAAAGGTCAAGTAGATCTCAGTAGATTAAATGGTTGTTTTAAAGATGGCCTTTAATTCTTCCGCCTCTTCTGGTTTCATCTTGCCTCCCAGCACTAATCTCAATTGCCTTCTTCTAAGGGCACCTTCATACAATTCTTTCTCACCGGGAGTTTCTGCAATCACTTGGTGAACAGGTTTTGGTTTGCTATTGGCATCAAGTGCTACAAATGTAAAATAAGCTTCGTTGCTTTTATATTTATTTTGTTCAATTACATTTTCTCCCCAAACTATAATATGCACTTCCATACTAGTAGTAAATGCCCTAGTCACCTTCGCTTCTATATGCACTACATTACCTAATTTGATCGGATTTTTGAAAGAGATATTGTCAACTGAAGCAGTTACTACAGGAGCGCCACTATGCTTCATTGCCGCAAGGGCAGATGCAATGTCCATCCAATACATTAATCGTCCACCCATTAAGTTGCCAAAGCTGTTGGTATCATTGGGTAATACAAGTTCAGTCATAACAATAACTGATTCGCTAGCCTTCTTGTCCATAGGTCTAAATTTTAGTAAAGGTAATCCGAATGTCTGACGTATTGAATTGAAATCATTTTTATAAATTAAACAAATTGACCAACACTTTGTTTATATAAAAAACATCAGTTATGGAAACTTTAAATGGTAAAAATGTACTCTTAGTAGGAGCTACTGGAGGTATAGGTTCTGCTGTAGCTAAATTACTGGCGGGTAGTGGGGCAAAGCTATTTTTGACTGGTAGAAATACAGAAAAGTTAGTTCAGGTGGCTACAGCTTGTGGAGTGCCGATAGAGCGGACTTTTACTTTGGATATTTCCCAACCCCAAGCGGTTACTGAAATGCGCGATAAGTATTTCGAACAAATGCCTTCTGTTGATATATTAATTAATACTGCCGGCATAGGAATTATAAAATCGATGGAAACACTCTCCGAAGAAGATTTTATGAAGTCATTACATTTTAATTTGTATGGTCCATTTTTATTAATGAAGGCATTTTTGCCTGCTATGAAGGAAACTAAAAAAGGGCTAATTATTAATATACCAGGTGTGTTGGGAAAAGTACCGATGGCTGGATCAGCCGCTTATAGTGCCAGTAAATATGGTTTAGTGGGAATGATGCAAAGTATCCGTGAGGAACTAAAGCGAACTGAAATTCGAATCACGAATTTATTTTTGGGGGGAGTGGATTCGCCCTTTTGGGATACCATTGATCTTAAAGTGCAAAGAGATAAAATGGTTCAATCAGAAGAAGCAGCTAAAACGATATGGTTTTTATGTCAGCAGCCAAATAGTGGAGTGGTCAGTGAAATGGTTTTACAGCCATTTAATCACCAGGCGATCTAATTTTTGATTATTGTCTGCCAATGGATTACTTACCTTTGTGTATCATTATTTTTTATGCCTACAATGAATAGTATTTCCTTTGATAATACGGAATACGCATTTGATTATAAGAAAAATTCGGATTTAAAAAATGCTCATTTTCTATTTTCTGTAATAGGAAAGCCTTGGTTAGTTAACCTTGCTCTAAAGTTAACCCCACTAGCTATTAAATGGAAGCTTCCTTTTGTAAAATTAATTCTTCGAAAAACAATTTTTCAACAATTTGTAGGGGGACAAAATTTAGAAGAAACTGCAGCAGTAGTAGATAATCTTAATGCTCATCATGT
>CANCRO010000013.1 GCA_947380605.1 Chitinophagaceae bacterium | reverse complement strand
ATCCTTATACTGGTTTACATTTAACGGGAAGTTGGTTTGATATAGATGAAGTGACAGGTGAAAAATACCTTACCCTTAAAAATGCTATTCTCCCTACTATTACATTGGGTTTGCGACCTCTTGCTATCATTACTCAACTTACCCGAAGTTCAATGTTAGATGTATTAGATCAAGATTATATCCGAACTGCCTACGCTAAAGGCTTACCCAAAATAAAGGTTGTTTTAATTCACGCCCTTCCTAATGCATTGAATCCTGTTGTGACTGCTATTACAGGATGGTTCGCAGAATTATTAGCTGGTGCTTTTTTTATTGAGTATATTTTTGGTTGGCGGGGTATTGGAAAAATAACGGTTGACGCTTTAGGTAAATTAGATTATCCTGTGGTGATGGGAGCTGTGCTACTGAGTGCTTGTATTTTTATTGTGATCAACTTGTTATCCGATAAACTATATCAAATAATTGATCCAAGAATAGGGGAGAAATAATGTTTTACTTAATAACTACCTCATTGATTACTTTGTCACCTAGCGCCTCATTCACTCTTTCTATAATTTTATCTTTTTGATAAAGTAATTCATTTTTTAATTGCGCCACTGAAGAACTTATAAATAAAGTTTGATTAATAATCTGGATATTGTCGGTGTATCTAGCAATTGTTTTACCCATAATTTGCTCCCACACTTCTTCAATTTGTAAAGCTTGTATGCCTCCCTTAATTCGGCTTTGCTTTAAAAATTGTTTGATTGCATCCTGCATTGAAAATTCTCCCATGAAGTAAAGTTATCTTTTTATTTACTATTTTTTCTACGACCTAAAGTTCTATAATTTGGTAATCAGCTCCTAGTTCAATAAAAGCATCTTCTAGTCTTTTTTTGTGCGTATCGGTAATGAATACTTGTCCATCATTTTCTTTGCATACCCAATGCAACAAATTTTGCATTCTTAAGTCATCCAACTTTTCAAACACATCGTCTAACAAAAGGAGAGGAGCGAAACCTTTGTTAATTGTAAGGATTTCAAATTCAGCTAATTTTAAAGCAAATAATATACTTTTTCGCTGACCTTGAGAAGCTATGTTTTTAAAAATCTGCCCATTTAATGAAATACTAATATCATCTTTATGAATTCCACCATTCGTCCGTTGAAGAAAACCATCTTTATCACGGTATTGATTAAGAATAGTTTCAAAGCTGGATTGATTTAAATGGCTATCATATTGTAAGGTGACCTGCTCATCATTATTGGCAATCTGTTTGTAAAATTGTTGGACTAAGGGTATGATTTTGGTAGTATACTCTTTTCTAATAGCGTAGATATAGTTGCCAGGTTGTATCAATTGTTGATCCAGTACTTCCAACAATGACTCGTCTGATTTCCCTTGTTCTGCAAACCTTTTTAACAAACTATTTCGCTGTTGTAAAATCTTATTATAATTGATGAGTTGTTGAAGATATTGCGCATCAATTTGACAAAGTAGGGTATCTAAAAATTTCCTTCTTTCCTCGCTTCCTCCTGTGATCAAACTAATGTCATCTGGTTCAATCATAACACAGGGGTACTTTCCAATATGTTCTGAATATTTAACATAAGGCACTCCATTTAATGAAAAATCTTTTTTGCCCACTCCTCTGAAAACACAAACTATTTGGTCTTTTTCGGTGAAATCTGATATTTGATTACTGTTGGGTAAAGGGGTGATAATCGCACCTTCCAATCTGAAACCATCCTTTTCGAATTGAATAAAGGCAGTGTCTGACTTTGAAAAGTAGCTCTTTGTGAAGCATAAATAGTGGATGGCATCTAATAGGTTGGTTTTTCCCATGCCGTTCAAACCGCAGATTCCCACGACTCTTTCGTCAAAAGAAAATGCCGATAGACTATAATTCTTGAATTGGGTAATTGATATTTTGGTAAGCCGTAGCATTCAGCTGCAAGGTACTAAAAAGGACTAAGACGTCAGGCTTATGAATCTAACTTGAATGGGGATTATATTGGTTGTAAAAATGCTCTTTTTGACATTCTGACCTATTAAAATTGTGTAATTAAGCTATTAATTTGCTGATTTGCTCTTTAAATCGTTGAATAACTGTCAAAAAGCTTCCATTATCCTTGTTATAAATTCACGATTTCTCCCTTATCTTTGCCCCCTAAAATTACTATACCTTGGCTACAAAGTTTTCAAAAGAGACCTATTTATATTGGTACGAATTAATGCTTTTATTGCGCCGTTTTGAAGAAAAAACTGGACAATTGTATGGAATGCAGAAAATTAGAGGATTTTGTCATTTGTATATCGGACAAGAGGCTGTAGCTGCTGGATGTATGACAGCTACCAATCCAGAGGATAAATTTATTACGGCGTATAGGGATCATGCTCTTGCAATTGCTAAAGGAGTTACTCCAAGGGCTTGTATGGCAGAGTTATATGGTAAAGCTACCGGCTGTAGTAAAGGTAAAGGGGGTAGCATGCACTTTTTTGGTGTGGATGTTGGATTTTTCGGAGGTCATGGTATTGTGGGTGCACAAATTGGTACTGGAGCAGGATTAGCTTTTGCTGAAAAATATAAGGGAACGGATAATGTAGCACTTTGTTTTTTTGGCGATGGTGCTGCAAGACAAGGAATGTTGCATGAAACATTTAACATGGCGATGCTTTGGAAATTGCCCGTTATTTTTATCTGTGAAAATAATAACTATGCAATGGGTACTTCGGTAGCCCGTACTAGTAATGTATTGGATCTTTATAAACTTGCTGATGCATACGATATGCCCGGTGATAGTGTGGATGGAATGAGTCCTGAAGATGTTCACGATGCTATTGTTAGAGCTGTTAAAAGAGCTCGTGAAAAAGGCGGACCAACTTTGTTAGAAGTTAAAACGTATCGTTATAAAGGTCATAGTATGAGTGATCCTCAAAAATATCGTACTAAAGATGAAGTGGAAGAGTACAAAGAAAGAGATCCTATAGATCATGTTTTGAATGTGCTAAAAACTGAATTTAAAGTTTCTGATGCAGATATTGAGGTAATGAATAATAGGGTAAAATTACAGGTAGAAGATTGTGTTCAATTTGCCGAAGAAAGCCCATGGCCTAGTGATGATGAATTGCTTAAAGATGTGTATAAGCAAGAAGATTATCCCTTTATAATGGATTAAATTATTAAATAGAATTTTTAATATTTATATTTTCCTTGAATAGATGAATAGGAAAGAAGGTAACAGTAAAACAACATAAAAATGACAGACAAGCAAGCTCCAGTAATTGTGGAAGAAAAAAATGAAATCTTGGACCAGGCCGTTGGTTTTTGGGCTAAATACAGCAAAATAATTATTTATATAGGTGCTGCCTTTATCTTGTTAACTGGAGGTTTTATCAGTTATAAATATTTAGTATTGATTCCTAAGGAAGAAAAATCTGCGGATGCAATTTTTCCTGCTGAACATTTATTTGATAAAATGACTCAAACTGGTTTTAATAAGGATACAATTAATCTAGTTTTAAATGGTGGTAATGGAATAGCTACTGGAGTAGTTAAAATTGCAGCTAATTACAGTGGAACAGATGCTGGAAATAGAGCTAATTTTATTGCTGGAGCTTGTTACTTACATAATAAAGAATTTGATAAAGCTATTAAATATTTATCTGCCTTTTCAACTACTGCTACACAGATTCAAACTGTAGCTTATAGTATGATAGGAGATGCTTATGCTGAATTAAATAAAAATGAAGAGGCCTTTGCTAATTACAAAAAAGCAACCGATGTCAATAAAAAAGATGAATTCATGACATCAGAGGCTTTGTATAAAGCAGCTTCTTTTGCTGAAGCTATAGGAAAATCTAAAGAGGCTATTGAGCTTTTTAAAGAAAATTTAGCAGCTTATCCTAAAACTACCCGCGTAAGTGATATTGAAAAGCACTTGGCTAGATTAGGTGATTTTAAATAATTTTGGCTTGACCAATTGTTTTGAGATTTGTTTAATTTAATTTAACGGTATTCATGTCAACCCATTCATCCAAATTATATCATACGACAGGCATTCTTTTACCAAAGGATGCCTGTATTGTAATTGTAAGAACTGAGTGGAATGCCGAAACAATCGATCGGCTTGAAAAGGCATGTATCAAAGTATTAGAAGAAAACAATGTTTCTTATAAAATATTAACTGTTCCAGGGGCATTTGAAATAGCTTTTTGTATTAAAAATTATTGGGATAAATTTAAGTATCGTGAAGATAAGCCAGATGCATTTATTGCACTCGGTTGTGTGATAAGAGGAGGTACACCCCATTTTGATTATGTCTGTAAAGCAGTAACAGAAGGAGTGGTGCTCTTGAATAATTCCTTACCAGTACCGACTATTTTTGGAGTGCTTACGGTAGATAATCAGCAGCAAATCGATGAAAGGACCGGGGGTGTTCATGGAAACAAAGGCGAAGAGGCTGCAATTACTGCCCTTAAAATGATTGCTTTAAATAGTTCTATCAAATAGTTAATTACTATCTTTATTCCAATCAATATTTCCAATCCATCAAGTTTATTTTTTGCTGATAATTAAAGGAGAAGTGCAATAATGAAAGTGCAAATTTTTATACCTTGTTTTGTAGATCAGCTCTATCCGCAAACTGCATTTAACATGGTTAAAGTGTTGGAGAAAGCAGGTTGTGAAGTGCAGTATAATTCGAATCAAACTTGTTGCGGTCAGCCAGCATTCAATGCAGGTTTTTTAGATGAGGCAAGAGCTGTTTGTAATAAATTTATTCAAGACTTTGATACAGCAGATTATATTGTAGCACCTAGTGCAAGTTGTGTTGGTTTTGTTAGAAATTATTATGCTAAACTTTTTGAAAACGCTGCTAATCATCATCAAGTAAAAAATATAGCCTCAAGAACTTTTGAATTTTCTGAATTTTTAATCGATATACTGAAGATTGAAAAATTTGATTCAGTAATGAATGCTAAAGTAACTTATCATGATAGTTGTGCCGCATTGAGAGAGTGTAAGATTAAAGAAGCCCCTCGTAAGTTATTATCTCATGTTGCTGGTTTAGAAATGGTTGAAATGAATGAAGTAGAAACATGCTGTGGTTTTGGCGGGACTTTTGCTGTAAAATTTGATACGATTTCTACTGGCATGGCCGATCAGAAAGTAACCAATGCGGTGGCTACGAAAGCTGAATATATTATTTCAACTGACCTAAGTTGTCTACTGCATATCGATGGATATATCAAAGGAAAAAATCTTCCTTTGAAAACAATGCATATTGCCGATGTGCTTGCTAGTGGCTGGTAGTAGCCGTTTTAAATTCTATTTTCTTTTTTTTAGTTTATTATTTTAAAATTTTAATGATGGCTTATTGGCTAGTAAAATCTGAACCATTTAAATATAGTTGGGATCAATTTGTAAAGGATAAGCAAACCTTTTGGGATGGCGTTAGAAATTATGGAGCAAGAAATAATCTTAAAGCTATGAAGAAAGGCGATCAGGTTTTATTTTACCATAGCAATGAAGGGGTAGAGATTGTTGGAATTGCTAAAGTAGTAAAGGAATCTTATCAAGATCCAACCACTGATGAAGCTGCTTGGGTAGTGGTAGATTTGCAACCGGTCAAAAAATTAAAGTCTCCTGTAAGCCTTCAAAAAGTAAAAGCAGATACTCGTTTAAGTGAGATGGCATTGGTTCGTTTAGGTAGGTTATCAGTGCAACCGGTAACCGATTCCGAATGGAAGATTATAATGGAATTAGCAGGAGAAAAAAAGTAATTCCACCTTCTCCACAAAAATTGCCAGAATGTGCAAAAATACTGACTGAAATGGGGCTTTTTAAGAGGGAAAATTGAGGTAAAAATGGTATTTTTGATTACTATAATTTTATATGGAAAATAACGAGAATTTAAATGACGAAATGCTACCACCAAACGATGGAGGAGCTGCTAGTAACAGAGGAAGGATTATACCTGTAAATATTGAGGAGCAAATGAAAACATCCTACATCGATTATTCGATGAGTGTGATTGTTGGACGTGCTTTACCTGATGTAAGAGACGGATTAAAACCGGTACATAGGCGCGTTTTATTTGGGATGAATGAGTTGAGTAACTACAGTAACAAAGCGTATAAAAAAAGTGCACGTATTGTTGGGGAGGTAATGGGTAAATTCCATCCTCATGGTGATGCGTCAATTTATGATACAATGGTGCGTATGGCCCAGAATTGGTCTATGCGTTATACTATGATTGATGGCCAGGGTAATTTTGGTAGTCAAGATGGTGATCCTCCAGCTGCAATGAGGTATACCGAGGTGAGAATGGAAAAATTTGCAGAAGCAATGCTGGAAGATATTGAAAAGGATACGGTTGATTACCAACTTAATTTCGATGACTCACTTCAAGAGCCTACTGTACTTCCTACTAGAATTCCTCAATTGTTATTAAATGGTTCAAGCGGTATTGCCGTTGGTATGGCAACCAATATGTTGCCTCATAACTTAAGTGAAGTGGTAGATGCTTGTGTAGCCTATATTGATGATAGGGAAATATCCATTGATGATCTTATTAAGCATGTAAAAGGGCCTGATTTTCCAACTGGAGGAATCATTTATGGTTTTGAAGGAGTAAAAGCAGGGTTTCATACGGGAAGAGGCAGGGTAGTGCTTCGGGGTAAAGTAAATGTAGAAACTACCAAAACGGGGCGTGAAAAGATTATTATTTGCGAAGTACCTTATCAAGTAAATAGAGATGCGCTCACTGCAAAGATTGGTGAACTAATCAATGATAAGCTGATTGAGGGTATTTCTGATGTGAATAACGAAAGTAACAATAAGGAAGGAACTCGTGTGGTAATCGATTTGAAAAAAGATGTGGTTGCCCAAGTGGTTATCAATCAGCTATATAAACTAACTGAGTTACAAACTTCTTACGGTATAAATAATGTGGCCTTAGTGAGGGGTAGGCCTAGGGTGTTGAATTTAAAGGACCTGATCAGTGAGTTTATTCTTTTCAGACATGAAGTAGTCGTTCGTAGAACACAATTCGAGTTAAAAAAGGCTCAAGAAAGGGCGCATATTTTGGAAGGGTATATTATAGCCTTAGATAATTTAGATGCCGTTATCAAATTAATTCGTGAGTCACCTACTCCAATTATAGCTCAGGAAGGTTTAATTAGTAATTTCGGAATGTCTGAAATTCAGGCAAAAGCGGTCTTGGAAATGCGTTTACAACGTTTAACCGGAATGGAGATCGACAAGATAAGGGAAGAGCATGCCGAAATCATGAAATTAATCGAACATTTGAAGGAGATTTTGGCTAATGAATCTATGCGGTACGATATCATTAAAAAAGAATTGGCTGAAGTAAAGGCGAAATTTGGTGATGAACGAAAAACAGAAATCGTTTATGCCAATAATGAGATCAATATGCTTGATTTGATTGAGGAAGAGGATGTAGTCGTTACTATTTCGCATCTCGGTTATATAAAGCGTACTTCATCAGCAGAGTACCGTCAACAACGTAGAGGTGGACGTGGATCAAAAGGTAGTAGCACTCGTCAAGAGGACTATATTGAGCATCTATTTGTAGCTTCTACGCACCATACCTTACTATTTTTTACAGAAAAAGGAAGGTGTTTTTGGTTAAAAGTATATGAAATACCGGAAGGCGATAAAACTGGAAAGGGTCGTGCTTTGCAGAATATGATTCAAATTCCTCCAGATGATAAGGTAAAAGCTATTATAGATGTGAAGGATTTCAATGATGAGGAATATCTGAAATCTCATTATATCGTATTATGTACCAAAAAGGGCGTTATTAAAAAAACTGACCTGGAAGATTTCAGCCGTCCAAGACAAAATGGTATCAATGCCATTAATATTCAGGAGGGCGATGAGCTTTTAGAAGCAAAAATGACCGATGGAAATTGTGAAATCATGCTTGCAATAAAAAGTGGTCGTGCCATTCGTTTCCCTGAAGAAAAAGTACGTTCAACTGGTCGAGGTGGTATAGGTGTTTATGGAATAGAGGTAGATGATGAAAACGACGAGGTAGTTGGTATGGTTTGCGTTAATAGGGAGGATAAAACCCGTACTATTTTGGTGGTAAGTGATAAAGGGTATGGAAAACGTACGTTTTTGGATGATCCTGAAACTGGAGAAGCCAATTACCGGATTACCAATCGTGGCGGTAAAGGGGTTAAAACAATCAACGTAACAGAAAAGACGGGTAATCTGGTTGGTTTGCTAGATGTTACTGAAAAGCAAGATTTGATGATCACTTGTGTTAGCGGGGTTACCATTCGCATGAGTGTGGCTAGTGTGAGTGAACAAGGTAGAGCGACTCAGGGTGTAAAATTAATCAAAGTAGATGAAGGTGATCGTATAGCAGCAATTACTAAACTTGATGAGGAACCTGAAGCACCCGATGAGCTCATCGAAGAAGGCGATCAGTCAATCAATGTGGAAGGAACTAGTGATTCTGCACAAGTAGAAGATACTAATTCACCAGTTTCACCAGATTCTGAATAATTTTCACTTAACTATATGGTTTACAATATTTAGTATTACTTATATAAATTTTTAAAAGAGGTATTATTGATTCAATAATGCCTCTTTTTTTATGCTGATCATTTTGATAATTATTCATATTATTTAGTTTATATACTTAATAATCATTTACTTATGTTTTTTACTTAAATTTTAAATAAATTAAAATTGAAATTTCTTTATTAATTAATTTCATAAAATGTTGAATATTAATTTATAATAGATTTTACTTATTATTTAATAGTCAAATTTTTACGTGAAACTCCAATATTTCATCTTTCATTTATTGTTCACCATCAACGGATCGAAAAGTAGATGCCGTAGAGTAGACTTAATCCATTAAATTTTAGTAAGGCGATCTAACAGTATAAGGATATTTGCTTTCTAATTGAAATAATCTATTTAACATAATATTAATTATAAGAATAAATTTACGTATTAAAAGGTTAATTAGTTGGATGCTATCTACTAATCCATCAGATCTGATTCTCTTATTTTGCCCTTCGTCCAACATGACCTACTTTTGTTGAAATGCAAAACAATACTAGTTCATTGGAAAGATTACTTTCCAATTTGAAAATCGATTCGCTCAATGAAATGCAATTGGCATCCATCCAAGCGAATGAAAATAATGACAATATACTTTTATTGTCGGCCACCGGATCTGGTAAAACCTTAGCCTATTTACTTCCAACGATCCAGTTACTCGATTCATCGCTTAAAAATGTCCAAGCTTTAATTTTGGTGCCCTCTAGAGAGCTTGCTATCCAAATTGACGAGGTTTTTCGTAAAATGGCTACTGGATTCAAGGTAACTTGCTGCTATGGTGGCCATAAGAGGGAAACTGAAGAAAACAATTTAAAGCAATCTCCAGCAGTTATTATAGGTACTCCTGGGCGTGTAGCTGACCATATTAGACGTAGTAACTTTAAACTTGAACAAATTAGTACACTTGTACTAGATGAGTTTGACAAATCTCTTGAATTGGGATTTCAAGAAGAAATGTCTTTTATTATCGGTTCATTGCCTTCCGTTAAAAAAAGGATACTAACTTCTGCCACCGAAGCGGTTGGTATACCAGATTTTATAGGCTTCAAAAACCCTATCAAACTGAACTTTTTAGGTGTTATCAATGAAAAACCTGCAGCAGATGAGTTATTAGTGATGACTCTTTTATCTCCTGACAAGGATAAATCGGATAGCCTATTCCGTTTAATTTGTATGATTGGTAATAAATCGATGATTGTTTTTTGTAATCATCGTGAGTCAGTGGAAAGGACGAGTAATATTCTCAAAGAAAAAGGGATTATTAACGTGTTTTATCATGGTGGTATGGAGCAACAAGAACGTGAAAGTGCCATGTGTAAGTTCAAAAATGGCAGTTCTAATGTATTGGTAACCACAGATTTAGCTTCAAGAGGATTGGATATTCCAGATATTAAATACATTATTCATTACCATTTGCCAGCTACAGCGGATGTATATACGCATCGAAACGGTCGTACGGCCAGAATGGATTCAGGTGGAAAATCGGTACTTATTCTTTCTGAAGAGGAAAAATTACCAGCTTATATCACCGAAGAAGTTGTAGCGATTGAGTTGCCCGAAAGGTTGGAACTTCCTGAAAAACCGAAATGGTCCACCCTTTTCATAGCTGCCGGAAAGAAAGATAAAGTCAATAAGATCGATATTGTTGGTTTTTTATCTAAAATTGGCAAACTAAAGAATGAGGATATAGGATTGATTGAGGTGAAGGATTTCTTCTCTTTTGTAGCCGTTAGAAAGCTTAAAGTGGGCGAATTATTGGAATTGATTAAAGATGAAAAGATTAAAAATAAGAAGGTGAAGTTTGCGGTGGCTAAATAAACATTAAAATCGTACCGTTTGATCCTAGATTCAATCCTTTTCCTCTTTCAAAAACTATCGAATTTTTGGAAAGGAGTCTACATAATCTTTTACAAGTCCGTAAAAACGCTCAGCGTCATTAAATAAAAAGTGATGTTCGATAGGGAGTACAAAAATTGGGTAGGATTTTAACTCATTTTCAAATTTTAATAAACGAACACTATCCTTTTCAGTAGTCAGTATGATCTTATTGGAAGATTTTAGTTTATCAAATTGATTTTTGATTTCATGTAGATCGTCTATTGAAAAAATATGATGATCCGGGTACCGAAGCATATCATAGGTGCTGACGATTGCGGTAAGGTATTCTTTTAAAGGTTTTGGACTTGCTATTCCGCAAACCAACAACATATCCATTCCAGGAATAATCGTAAAATTTTCTTTGCTAAAAAGGTGATAAGGTTTGCCATAAACTATCTCTGTAAAAAAAATAGCTTGATTTGGATTTGGTCGTAACTCATTGATTATCAAATCTCTTTTTTGGGTACTGAGTGCATCTTTACATTTAGTAACAATTATGATTTGCGCCCTAGATGCACTATGTCTAGTATCTCGAAGATCACCTGCTGGTAACAATAAGTCTCTGCTGTACAAGTTCTTTCTTTCCGTCAATAGTATATTTAAGCCTGCATTGACTGTGCGGTGTTGAAATGCATCATCTAGTATGATAACCTGGGTATTGGGACGTTCCTGTAGCAGTTCTGGTATAGCAGCTAACCTCTCCTCACCTACGGTAACAGTTGTTTTTGGGTATTTTAGGTGAAATTGCATGGGCTCGTCACCAATTTCTAGGGCGGTAGTATTTTCATTAGCTATACCAAAACCCTTCGTTTTTCTTTTGTATCCCCTACTAAGCGTAGCTAGTTGATATTGATCCCCTAATATTCGGATAAGATATTCAACCATGGGAGTCTTTCCTGTGCCACCAACTGCAAGATTACCAACACAAATGATGGGGAAATTAAAAGTAGCCGACTTCAGATACTTTTTATCGAATAACCAGTTTCTACTATATAGAATGATACCATAGAGGAGTGAAAAAGGAAGGAATAAGTATCGAAAGCTTTTGAGCACAAGGAATAGGTTGAAATTTTATAAAATACTTAGCCACACAACTGCCAACAGTGCAATTTAGTGAAATTCATGGATGGCGTCTGGACTAATACCATAATCAAGCGGGATATCGAATTCATTGATGTCTTCTATGCGTTCAATTGGAGAGAAGTAACTAAATCCAATTTTGATACAATCTTTACGGCATTTTTTTAAGAAACGATCATAATAACCCTTCCCGTAGCCCACTCGATTACCCAATTGATCGAAACATAATAAAGGAACGATCACTAAATCAATTAGCTCTGGGGAGATTTCATGACCATCCTTTGGTTCTGGAATACCATAGGAGTTGGTGATAAAAGTTGAAGCAGAAGCTACATCCACTGCTATCATTTCTGCTGAATGGAAATCCTTCAACATGACAGGGAAACTGAAATTTATATCTAAATTTTTAAATGAGCAGTAATCTATAATATATTGAGGATCAAGTTCATTTGAATCTTCTTTAATTGAATAAGACATGATATTGGAAGGAATATCAATCAATAATTTTTGAAACTGAATCAACAGTAAATCATCCAGTTTTAACTTCATTTGTGCAGTTAATTCGGATCGTTTTTTCTTAAAATGAATTCGGAGAGCTTCTTTTTTCATTATAAAGTACTGTTGGTTAGCCTATATAAAATACGTATGAAAAAAAATTGGGTATTGTTACATTATGAAAATTGAGAATATGGTTGTACCGTAATTTCGTTCAGTCTTGTAGTTAGCAAATTTTTTATAATCATTTCTAGGAGTATGTTCTAAAACAAACCATCCACCTGGTTTTAAAAGATTCTTCTCAAAAATTTTTATAGGCAATTGGTCAATGGTAGCCAAAGCATAAGGTGGGCCAGCAAAAATGAAATCATATTGCTTGGTGCTAGTATCAATAAATTTAAAAACATCTGATTTTACCACTAAAAAATTACTAAACTTAAGTTCGAGGGCCGTTTTTTTAATAAAATCATACATTGAACTGTCTTTCTCAACGATCGTAATATCCTCAGCTCCCCTACTCGCCAGTTCATAACTGATACATCCAGTACCTCCAAAAAGATCTAAAACAGCTAGTGATTCTATGTCAAGATTATTTTGAATGACATTAAAAAGTCCTTCTTTGGCAATATCGGTAGTTGGCCGGGTATAGGGCATTTTTGCAGGAGGGTTGATCCTTCTTCCACCATGAATACCACTAATTATACGCATGCTGCAACTGAGAATAAATGACTAAAATAATGACTAGGATAGTTATTGATTTCTTGAGGGTATTGAAATTGATTAGATAAACCTTCCAAACGTATTTGAATGAAATATTTGTATAATTCTTTATATAAAGCTGAGTTTTCAGTGACCATTCCACTCAATAGTAGTTCACAATCATTAACATTTACTTCAAAGCTCTGACAAAGATTTAGTAAATAATAAGCAGCATCTTCAGGTGTTTTAAATGCAAATAGTTGAGTAGCCTGAAGTTTTCCCTCTTTTTTCAATATCGTTTTCATTACACCTGGACTAAAAATGCAGTACAAATAATTTTCACATCCTGAAATCAAGTTAGGTAATAAAGAAAAGAGATGGGTATGATTAGCATTAGTAAAATGACGAGTAATTAATTGATCAATTACATCTGGTATACAGTAAATATTGTGAATAGCATCAGCTTGCATAAAATCAGCCTTTATAGTTTGATTATTGCAATCTCCATATACTAATTCAAGCATTGCTTTATGATCGGCATTATAAAAAAGTTCTTGCGGAAGTAAAACTGAAGATGGGTAACTATAAATAATATGTGTAGACTCAAAATTTTCTTGTAAAAGAGACTGTTCGCTGATGATCTGTTCAATTTGTTCTGCCGCTTGTTCGTCGGTTGGTCTATCGTTGAAATTATAAATGGATAGTGCCATTGCCGTTTGTTTATCGGCTATGACATAATTAAACCCCTGTGAGCTAATTTCTAAGCAGAGTTTAGCATTAGCACAATTAATAATCGGCGGCTGTATTTGAAATAATGGATTCAAAAGTTAAATTTAATATAGCAAAATAAGATAATTTTACTGATATATGGAAAGCGTTAGCACAATAAAAGATTTAAAAGTAACCGTTAGCTATCAACAAATACTATCTATTGCAGTCCCCATCACTTTAGCATTGCTGATTCCTCAAATTAATATGCTTACCAATAGTATATTTTTAGGCAATTTGAGTACTGAATCGTTGGGGAATGCAGGAATTACAGGTGTTTATTATTTAATTTTTGCAGTAGTTGGCCATGGACTTAATAATGCGATGCAATCTGTTTTTTCTAAATATGCCGGAAGTGGCGATTCGGGGGCTTTTAAAATTATTTTGGCACAGGGAATTCGAATCAGCTTACAATTTGCTGCAGTAGGTATTTTGTTAACTTGGTTTATCGCTCCTTACATTCTTCAAAAGACTGTAGCTCCCGGAGCTTTTCCAGTAGAAATGAGTTTTTTAAAAATTAGGATTCTTGGTCTACCCTTTCTTTATTTATTTCAAATGGGAAATGCTTTTATGGTGGCTTCTCTCAATAGCAGATACCTTATCATTGGATTTATTTCAGAGGCGCTGTTAAATATCTTATTGGATTACTTGTTAATTTTTGGTCACGCAGGATTTCCTGCAATGGGATTTAATGGCGCTGCATTAGCTTCAGTTATTGCTGAAATGATTGGTTTTATAGTGGTATTATTGGTTTTATATAAAACTGGTTTGCGTAAAGAATATTCACTATTTAAGCAATATCGTTTCGATAAAACCAAAACTAAAGAAATTGTAAAAGTAGCCGCTCCGCTTATCGTTCAGTTTGTTATTAGCGTGGGGACATGGTTGGTATTTTTTATTTTTATAGAAGATAAGGGTACTGAAGCCAAAGCAATCAGTAATACTATGCGCAATGTATTTGGATTAGTAGGCGTATTTGTATGGGCATTTGCTGCCACTTCTAATACAATGGTAAGTAATATCATTGGTCAAAAGCGAAATGATTTAGTAGTAGTAGTGATTAATCGAATTATGATCCTAAGTTTTTTGTGTTGCTCAATCATGTGTTTAATAGTCAATATTTTTCCTGAGCAATTCTTCACTTTATTTGGTCAGAATAATCAATTTATAACCGATGGAATTCCAGTGCTAAGAGTAGTTTCAATAGGTTTGATGGTGATGAGTATTGCTAATATTTGGCTCAACGGGGTTACCGGTACAGGAAAGACAACGGTGAACCTACTCATTGAAATTATTGCTATCCTATTTTACATGTGTTACACTTGGATATTTATGAAAGTCAATTTTATATCACTTGAAGTGGCTTGGGGTAATGAAATCATTTATTGGATCTTTGTATTTTCAGCTTCTTTTATCTTTTTCAAAAGGGGTAAATGGAAGAATGAAATAGACAGCTAAGCAAGTGTTTATTAGCGTCAACGCAAAGAAGAGAAGAAAAAAACTATCAGCCGATAAGCCGGATTCTGTAGTTCCAGTAAACTGGAATGGCCATCATTTATCTTGCCATAACATTACTGTTATGATCTTGCTGCCTACCCTCCAACGCTGTTAAGGAATTAACCTAAAACATTGAGCGAGCCGCTCTATGGCATTGGTGTACATGGCATTACAGCACACAAGGTTTACCCACTAATACGGTTACCCGTAATAATCGTGAGCTCTTACCTCACGTTTTCACCCTTATCCAACTAATGAAAGCTAGACGGTTATTTTCTGTGGCACTTTCTGTTCCCGCCTAATACGGGTCCCGGCGATTAACCGGTGTGTTGCCCTTTGCTGTCCGGACTTTCCTTCCTCCGAATAAACGGAGAACGATGACCTGGCTGATAGAAAAACAAAGATAACAAAAGGTTTACTAAATAATTATATCAATCCAAGCTACTGTCAACTTAGCAAAAGAAATGAAGCATTGGTAATGGTTATTTGAAATAACTTTCTGTTGACGATTACCCTATTACATTATTGATGGTAACCATGATCCCTATTTTGCTAAAAGCACCCACTAAATTATTGGAATGTATATTGGTATGGCCATCTATTAATTTAGAATTCTACTACATTTGTTTTACCTTACTTAATCTGCCATTTCTGTATAATTATTTTACTTTCAAAATACAACAGGTTTAATATCCTACTATTACTTTAGCTGATTCAATTATTTTAAAATTAATGATATGGATAATGAAAATGCTTTGATGGGATTGACTGATGAAGAGGTGATTATTTCTAGGAAAAATTTTGGTATTAATAGTCTTGCGTTGCAGGAAGATCGTGTACTAATAAATGTACTAAAGGAAGTAGTTTTAGAACCTATGTTCATGCTGCTTTTAGCAGCCGGTATTATCTATTTTGCTGTTGGACAATTTAAGGAAGGAGTCATCATGTTAGTAGCAATCTTTATTGTAGCAGGCATTTCGATTTTTCAAGAGTTCAGAAGTAAAAATGCTGTTTTAGCTTTAAAAAAACTATCAGCTCCATCTGCTAAAGTAATACGCAATGGACTAAATTTATTAATCGCCTCAGAGCAAATCGTTGTAAATGATAGGTTACTTTTAGCCGAAGGTGATGTGGTAGCAGCAGATGGAATTATTATAGCTGCAAACGATTTTTCTCTCAATGAATCTATCTTAACAGGTGAATCTTTTGTAGTTCATAAAACGGCTGAAAACCAAACGAAGGTTTATAAAGGTACCCTTGTTACGAGTGGAAGTGCAACCATACAAGTTTCTGCAGTAGGATTACAAACCCAATTCGGAAATATTGGCCGATCAATGAGAGAAATTACTATTGTAAAAACGCCTCTGCAAAATCAAATTCGTTCATTCGTTAGCAATATGGTTTGGGTTGGAGCGATTGCCTTTTTAATGGTAGTAGGTTTTAATTATTATCAATCTGGTAATTTAATTCAATCCTTTTTACAAGGACTTACATTAGCCATGAGTATTCTTCCAGAAGAAATTCCAGTGGCATTTAGCACTTTTCAAGCATTGGGCGCCTTTCGATTGTTAAGCAATAAAATAATTGTAAAGCAACCTCAATATGTTGAAACATTGGGTTCTGCAACGGTAATTTGTGTTGACAAAACAGGTACGCTGACTCAAAACAAAATGAGTATCGCATTCCTTTACGATTTTATAAATGATGTTTCCCTAGAAGTAAAACAACCTACTTCTCTGCCTAATGAATTAATTGAATATGCTATGTGGAGTAGTGAAACAAATCCATTTGATCCAATGGAATTAGCTATTCATTCACTGTATCAAAATAATACTATTGAAGATAAAAGAAATCGATTTCAGCAAGTTCATGAATATCCTATTGGAGGAAAACCACCCATGATGACTCATATTTTTAAAGACATCAATGAGCAAGTGATCATCGCAGCAAAGGGTGCTCCGGAAGCCATTTTAAATCAATGTAATTTATCGGAAGAAAATATTAAGAAAATAGAAAATCAATCTCATGCATATGCCCAATTGGGCTATCGAGTTTTGGGAGTGGGCAAATCCTTATGGAATCAATCAGTATGGCCACCCTCGCAGCACGATTTTGTTTTGGACTTTTTAGGATTAATTGCTTTTCAGGACCCTCCTAAAGAAAATATCGAGCAAACTATTCAAACATTTAATGCTGCAGGTATTGCAGTTAAAATGATTACTGGAGATTATCCAGAGACTGCTTTAGCGATTGCACGACAAATTAAATTAGCTCATAATAATGAAGTGCTTACTGGTCAAGATATTTTATCGATTAGTAAAGAAGCGCTTCAAAAGAAAGTTAATCAGGTAAATATTTATTCAAGGATGTTTCCAGAAGCAAAACTTAAAGTAATCGAAGCATTGAAAGCAAATGGAGAGATTGTGGCGATGACTGGTGATGGTGTGAATGATGGACCTGCTTTAAAAGCGGCACATATTGGAATTGCCATGGGTGATCGCGGAAGTGAAGTTGCTAAATCAGCTGCAGCACTGATTATAACTGATGACGATTTATCCCATATGACAGAGGCGGTTGCCTTGGGTAGAAAAATATATGACAATTTAAAAAAAGCCATCCAATACATTGTATCCATTCATATTCCTATCCTATTGATTGTAACCCTCCCCCTATTACTCGGTTGGCAATTCGCAGATATTTTTTCGCCTGTTCATGTGATTTTCTTGGAACTAATCATGGGGCCTACTTGTTCTATTTTGTATGAAAATGAACCCATGGAAAAGGCTACCATGCTTCGTCCACCAAGAAAAATGAGCGCTACCTTTTTGACTTTTAAACAATTATCGATTAGTATTTTTCAGGGCCTAATGATTACCGCAGGTTGTTTAGGTATTGGTTATTATTATATGTCACAAGGGGAAAATGAATGGTTGGTTAGAACAATTATTTTTATCACACTTTTATTCAGTAACATATTTCTTACACTCATTAATAGGTCTTTTCAACATACATTGATTACAACTCTTCGTTATCAAAACAATTTGGTTCCCTTGATAATTGGCATTATCTTATTATTGATATTTTTAATATTGAATAGCTCATTTATCAGTAACTTGTTTCAATTGATTCCCCTGAGCCTAAATGACTTGTCGGTTTGCGTAATAGTTGCTTTGGTTAGTACGGTATGGATGGAGGGATGGAAAATTTTGAAACTTAAATTTTAAAGGTACTTATCAATCTTTTCTCTTTAACGCTAGGTTAACAAGCAATTAAGTAATTTTATATTCATCAATAAATTATTTAATCTTTAGTTAATAAAAATTTAGTCTTTTTATACTTCTCCAATTAATCGTAATAGCAAATTATTTTAAATATTTGATACCTCTAAAACACTTACCCATGAAAATAAAATTATTATCAACACTTGTTTTAATAGGATTTTTTTGCATGTCCTTTTCGGTAATAAAATGGTATGCTAATTTAGAAGAAGCTAAAAAAATAGCTCAAAAAGAACATAAGTATATTTTATTGAATTTTTCAGGATCCGATTGGTGTGGTCCATGTATAAGACTCCACAAGGAAATTTTAGAAAATGAAATATTTCAGACCTATGCCACCAAAAGTTTGGTGATGGTGAATGCTGATTTTCCCCGTCTTAAAAAAAATCAATTACCAGCTGCACAACAGAAAATAAATGATGGAATTGCTGAAAGGTATAATTCACAAGGTATTTTTCCTTTGACCGTCTTACTCTCCGAGAATGGTAAAATTTTAAAACAATGGGAAGGATATCCTAAGGTTTCCACTACTGAGTTTGTTGATGAAATTAAATGGGTTATTGATCATGCTCAATAATTTCTTCGATGAAAAATAAAATAGTCAAGGTGGCTACCTTATTGATGGGTAATCAGTTTGAAATTAGTGCAGTAGC
This sequence comes from Chitinophagaceae bacterium, assembly GCA_947380605.1. GTDB lineage: Bacteria > Bacteroidota > Bacteroidia > Chitinophagales > Chitinophagaceae > Ferruginibacter. The sequence continues at coordinate 24,485 of CANCRO010000013.1, read as the reverse complement.
TGATGATGAACAAAGTGCGAATCGTTCTATCCATGCAGGTATTGAAGAAATTAAACGGATTGAAAAACTATTGACTACTTTTCATGATAGTAGTGAAACGAATTTAATCAATCGCAATGCAGGAATTAAGCCAGTAAAAGTAAGTGAAGAGATATTTAATTTAATTGAAAGGTCGATAAGGATTTCCTCCATCACTCAAGGTGCCTTTGATATTACTTATGGTTCTATTGATAAAGGTCTTTGGAATTTTGATACTCAAATGAAGTCTTTGCCAGACAAAGAAACTGCAAAAGAAATGGTTCGCTTAATCAATTACCGAAATATTGTTTTAGATAGAGCGCAGTCAACTGTCTTTTTAAGTGAAAAAGGAATGAGAATAGGTTTTGGAGGAATTGGAAAAGGGTATGCTGCAGAAATGGCCAAAAATATTATGCAGGAGCTAGGTATCACCAGTGGAATTGTAAATGCTTCTGGTGACCTTACTACATGGGGTTTACAACCTAGTGGTGAAGAATGGACCGTTGGGATTGCTAATCCAAATGTTTTAGGCGAGGTGTTTTCATTTTTAAAGATATCAGGTTTGGCAGTAGCCACCTCTGGAAATTATGAGAAGTTTATACTGATTGATGGCAAAAAGTATTCCCATACTATTGATCCTAGGACGGGATTACCAGTAACGGGGATAAAAAGTGTAACAATAATCACAAAAAATGCTGAAATTGCTGATGCGATGGCGACACCAGTGACGATTATGGGTGTTAAAGCTGGCTTACATATGATTAATCAAATGAAAGATATTGAGGCAGTCATCATCGATGATTACGATAAAATACATCATTCTACTAATATTCGTTTTAATTAAAAACAACCAATTATGAGAAATCATTTTTTATGGATTGCATTCATAGCATTCTTTTTTGCTATTGCTGTCAGTTCTTGCACCACCGTTAAAGCTTTTCAAAGAAGTAAGTTAAATGATGCTGAGATGGGACTCTCTATTCGAAAAATCGAGAAGAGTGAATTAAATTTTCAGTCCTACCGTGAAGGTGCTTCAGGGGCTAATGGAGGTAAAACTGGTGGAGGCTGTGGATGTAATTAATTAATAAAATCTGTTCATGAAAAAACTATGCTTAACCGTTATCGGTCTATATATATTATTATTGAGTAGCTTTTCACAGTCTGTAAAGAAAGATAGTATAACTACCTCTGCTGTTGAAGAAAATTCTACCTATACTACCAAACCTCTTAAATTAGATGAAATAAATATTGTGTCAAGTTATTACGGCCAACAGGGAAATCATTCAGCTGTAACTGGTGGTGTAGGAACAGAAGCAGTTACAGATTTATCCAATGGATTAGAATTGAAATTTGCTGGTACAGACCTTGATGGAAAAAAGTATACTTTCAACATGAGTATGGGAATTGATCACCATAGTTCAGCTTCTTCAGCATACGTTAGTAAAACGGGTGCTTCTAAAACGGGTGGAACAAGGGTTTATCCTTCTATTAACTATTCTGTTGAAAATACGAAAGGAACCACTTTTGGATTGGGCGCCTACTATTCTACTGAATATAATTATCATTCTTTTGCTATAGATGCAAACTATTCTCATAAAATAGGTAGTGGTGGAGAGTTAAGTACAAAAGTGAGTAGCTATTTTGATCAAGTAAAATTGATTTATCCTTCAGAATTGATACCTGCTCCTGTCGTAATTAATAATGGCCCTTCAGTAGTCAATGTAGTAACTACTGCTAGTGGAAGAAGATCTACTTCTACTAGTGGTGGAGGTAGTTACGTTGTTTCATCTGGTGAAATCCCCACCTCGCCTAGAAATACGCACACAGCATCTTTAGTGTATTCTCAAATAATTAATAAAAATTTGCAAGCAAGTGTATTAGTAGATTGGGTGGCTCAAAATGGCTATTTGTCTCTCCCCTTTCACAGAGTTTATTTTGCTGATTCAAGTGATCACGTTGAAAAATTACCTTCCCAGAGATATAAAATTCCTATTGGTTTTAGATTAAATTATTTTATGGGAGACAATATTATTATTCGTACTTACTACAGATATTTTACCGATAATTGGGGAATTAAAGCACAAACTGCCAGTTTAGAAATACCTGTTAAACTAACTCCTTTCTTTTCAGTGTCACCTTTTTTTAGAGCCTATACTCAAACTGCAGCCAAGTATTTTCAACCTTGCCAAGGACATACTACTAAGGATGCGTACTATACTAGTAATTATGCTTATTCAGCCTTTAGTAGTCAGTATTATGGAGTGGGTGTTCATATTGCACCACCAGGTGGTATTTGGAATTCTAATCTGAGTTCTCTAGATATTCGATATGGACATTATAGCCAATCTACCGAACTGACTTCGAATATTATTTCGTTTGCCTTTCAATTTAAATAATTGACTGTTGAAATATTTTATCGAAATCGGGCGAACGAATTAACGATTTAATTAGAATGTTATTTCTTTTTAGCGTTGGCTTTCATTTTATTAAACCATTCTAATTGTTCTTTCATTGCAGCTACCCTATCTGCTGGTTCGGTTCTTGCTTCTAGTAGGATCCATTCTTTATAACCACTCTGTGTAAACAAATCAAAAAGTTGTTGGTAGGGATAGCTTCCATCATTTAGCTCACGAATATGAACGGTATCGCCAAACCATTTCTTTACACTATTAAAATTAGGTTCAAGCCCTGGGGGTAACAAATCTTGTTCATTACAATTCCAACAAATTTTCACATTGGGTTCTGTAACCTGATCAAATATTGCCTTCATATTTGGAATTTCTTGTGTAAGATTACCATGCACTTCCACTCTGACTAACTGACCATAATCTTGTGCAAATTTTCCACACTCATTGAAAGATTGGGCAATTTGAGTAATTGTTTTTTCTTTGGATACTTCTGGTGGAAGATAATTTGGTTTTATCTTAATACCAGTAGCACCAATATCTTTACACAGTTTTATGTATTCTTTTGTCTCATCAATATTTTTCTTAAGTATTACTGGGTCGGGACTATGATATTCAAAATTAGATCCATAACCTATACATTGAACACTACTATCATTGAATCTTTTTTTAACTTCTTTTCTTTGAATGGCTGTTAAATTACTTTCTACTTTATGTGCATGTTGCACTCTTAATTCAACTCCGTGATATCCTGTTGCTTCGCAATTAGCAATCAATGTAGGCAAGTCCCAGTCTCTTCCCCATTGATAAGTAACTAATCCTAGTCTCATGCCCTTGGGTTTTATCGACGAAAAGTCGGGCAAATTACCTATTGAAGTAAGTGCAAGACTTGCACCAATTCCATTTTGAATAAAGTGACGTCTAGATAAATTATTTTTCATATTATTTGAGATTGACCAATGAGTTAAAATTTGCTTATTAATTAAACATACACTCTTTTTTAAATAAAGCCAAATAACCTATTGAAATTATTTTAAGAATTGGATTCATGGTGATATTGTTTAATGAATAAATTTGATAATAACATTCACATCACTTTTTTATACAAGCTTGTTGGTCACTGTAACTTATTGGATGAGTGGAAATTTTTCTAATCCTTCCCATTGATAAGGCTCGTTTTTTCGCTTTCCATCTGGTCTAATTTTATTGGTTCTTATGCTGAACACAGTGTTATAATTGAGTTCCTCCTGATTCATTTCAAAGTTTATTATTTCCTGATACGCTTCTTGTGTTAATTCTTCTTTCATCCATTTTTTTGCTGTGTCAAAAGGTAGTAATAATGGCATTCTTCCCTTGTTGTCTCCATCATTGTGTATCTGTTGCATTAGGCTATTGGCTGCACGAGTAATGATAGTGAATGTAAATCGTCGAAGCAGCTCTCCTGTTTGTTTATCTGGCAATTCTACTACCGAATACAGTCCTGGTAAAAAAAAGAGGGGTTGTTTTTTAACCGTAATGTAATAAGGGATTTTATTTTTGAATCCTTGCACCTTACGATGCTCGTAAAATCCATCAATGGGCACTAGGCAACGCCGATTACGAATTTTATGCCAATAGCTATTTTTGTCTTCCAATATTCTTTCACTTCTAGCGTTGAGCATAAAGGTACGTTGCTTCAAAAAACTTGCTTCGTCTTTTATGTAAAATGGAATACATCCCCACTCCATTAATCGGCAGTGCAATTGAAGATCTTCTCGATTTTTAAATACAATGGGATGCTCACCATAACTATGTCCTATGAGATGAATACTTTTTTCAGTGTCCATCGAAATCTCATCATCCATTATTATTCCTGGAAAATTACTAGCTAATGCAGTAAGTGGAGTGATTAAGGAAATGTCGTAACACATTTTGGTGAATGGTGAATGGTGAAATTTTTAGTTTATAAAGTTAAATTTTTTCATTGAATTTTGTCTATGATATTTATTTAAAATATTGCCCATTCACTTTAGCCCACCTTGCCAATTTCCAATACTTCATTAATGTCAGTAGTATAATGTTTGGATAAATGTGCTGATTTTAATCGGTATTCTTTTTGGTATCCTTGCACAGCAAAACGTAACGTATCTTTTCCAAAACTTTTATTTACCTGATCCAGTGCTTGTAAGATCTTTTTTTTTCTGCCATCTGAGGCACCCATAAAAAGACTGAGCTGTACCTCATTATCGGGAACTATATCTAATACAATTACACCGCATTTCATATATCGATAACCGGTCTTAAAAATAATATCTAATCCCATTGTCGCATGCTTGATTAGTATAGAAGTGTCATTGGTGGCAGTTTCTATTTGCACTGTAACGCTTCGGCTATACTGAGGTTCAGTTGGTTTATGTGGATTGGTATGGATGAATACAAGTATGGCGCTGGCACAACTTTTCTCCTTACGCAATTTTAGGGCGCAGGAGGCAGTATGGTTACTGACTGCTTCTAGAATGGTACGTTTATCGGTGAGTAATTTTCCAAATGATCTGGAGGTACAAATATTTTTTTTTCTTTTTGGATCAAACTCCCATTCTTTCGATGGAATGCCTCTTAACTCGTTCAATAGTCGCTCTCCCTGCACTGTCATATTTTTTCTTATCCATTCATCAGGAGCTTGCTTCAAATCATAGGCGGTTTTAAATCCATTGCTATTCAGGAAAGAGGCATATTTTCTGCCCACTCCCCAGATATCTGCTACTTCGGTATAGCGAAGCATTTCATCCATCATTGAATCGTTGCATGCGTAGTAAACACCGATATTGCGCAACTTTTTTTTGGCATAGCGATTCGCCATTTTTGCTAGTGTCTTAGTAGGTGCAATTCCAACGCAAACCGGAATGCCAATATCTTGCTTTACTTTTTCACGAATGTTGATGCCTATTTTTAAAAGGTCCATCATTTTCATATCAGTCATGTCCAAAAAAGCTTCATCAATGGAGTATACTTCTAATTGCGGGGAAAATTTGGTTAGTGTAGCCATTACGCGGCTACTCAAATCTCCGTAAAGCGTATAGTTGGAACTAAATACGGCTACCTTATGTTGTTTAACTAAGGCTTCGATCATAAATAATGGAGTACCCATTTTAATACCAATCGCTTTTGCTTCCTCACTTCTGGCCACCGCACAACCATCATTATTAGACAGTACGATAACGGGTTTACCCTCGAGCTTTGGATTGAAAAGTCGCTCGCAGGAAACATAAAAATTATTACAATCTACCAGTGCAATCATCGCTTATACGCTAAGAATAATTTTGGTTACGGTTCCCCAGATACTGAAATCCATTCCCTCGGTAATGGGGATGGGTGGGTACTTTTTATTGGCGGGTAACAAACGTATTCCGCTACTGTTTTTGATAAAATATTTAAGCAAAAACTCACCATTGACTACCGCTACTACTATTTTATTATTGGAAGGCACTACCGACTTATCAACGATTAGTAGTGAGTTGGGAAGTATATGCGCATCAATCATTGAATCGCCGATATTGCGTACAATGAAGGTGGATAAAGGGTTGGGTCTTAAAAGATGCTCTAGGTCGATGATCTCCTCTAGGTAATCTGCTGCAGGTGATGGAAATCCCGCTTGTACATATCCTGGAAAATGTCTTAGGAATATGGGACTTCCCTCCTCTGATTGAATAAGCTTAATCTCATGCAGTTTAGTCATTTGCTAATATTTTTAGCAAATTACAGTATTTTTGTTGTCTCCCAACTTTTTCTTTGGAATCTTTTAGCACAAAGAAAAATAATTATACATAGATTATATTTTTTTTGAAAGCGATAAATTATTATTTTTAACAACAATGCTTTTAAGCTAACCGAATTAGTGAATTTTTAAAAAGTATTTAAATTCTTTTGAATTTATTAAAATCGAAATAATGACTTCTACCCTTCCGAAGAGAGTATTTTTACCCTTTGCATTGTTGCTATTGTCGGCTTGTGCCTATAATAATAGCGGAGCACGAAAATTGGATCCTCCCTTATCGGGTACTTTTTTTGCTTATCATACCGCCCTTGGTGCTGGAAGGGGAATAATCTTTAGAGTCCCTATTCCTGCTGAAATGAGGGGAAATTATGCTGTTGATTCATTTTATTTGGGCGGAAGGCAACAGAATTTTTCAATGCGAACTATTCTCGATACACTTTATTTAGAATCCAATTATTTTGTGTCGGCCCCTAGCCGAACTGTAGGAGAACCAATTGGTGAGCATAAAGATATTGCTCAAATAGTATCTAATGATTCAATTCTTTCCAAACAAAAATTTTATCCTTCTTGGATTATTTTTTCGGATAAAAAAGGTGTTAAAAGAATTGATGTTATAAATTTTAAAGAAATTTTTGCACAAACTAAACTATAGCCACTAGTAATGACAAATCAAAGAAGAGTCCTATTTAGCTGTATAGTAATTGCCTGTTTATTATTAGGTGGCATATATGCTTACCGATCTACCTTATTTAATTCAGCGACTGATTTAATAGGAGATAAATTAATTAAAAATAGTAGCGCTGCTAATGTTGCATCTACCTATCCAACCAAGTCTGTCAAGAAGATTAATAAAAAATATCGGATACTATCTGAGCGAGAAAAATATGAATTGTATTTGCATCAACATCCTTTCAATAATCGTGTAAATGAACTGCAGGAAGCTGAAGTTGAACAAAACCGAGCAGCAAAAAATGAAAGCGAAGAGGAACAAGAACATAGACCAGATCGTCCTGACCTAGCTTTTCAGCAAGACTTTTTGAGAACAATGAATCCTAGTTTAAAAAGGCCTACGCCAGAAATATTGCCTAGGATCATTCAAAAAAATAATCATGTTGGTGCCAAAGCGACTACTTTACCTGGTGATAATTCTAGTGCGGCTACTAATTGGACTGAGTTAGGGCCTACTAATGTAGGCGGTCGTACAAGAGCATTAGCCTGGGATCCGACAACCGCTAATAAAGTTTGGGCAGGTGGTGCGAGCGGTGGTCTTTGGTACAATACCAATATTACGGATGCGAATTCAGGTTGGGTAAAAGTCAATGATTTTTGGTCAACACTTTCTGTAACAAAAATAGCCTTTGACCCTACTAATGCTAATATTGCCTATGTAGCGACAGGAGAAGGTTTTGGTGTAGGAGCATCTATTGGTGCAGGAATTTGGAAAACAACCGATGGAGGTAGTACTTGGAATCAAATTTCTTCTACTGTTAAAATGCGGTATATGAATGATTTAGTCGTTCGTAGAGAAAGTATTTCAGGTAGCAATATTGGTGTAATATACGCTTCTGTTGATATTGGATACTATTATGATAATTGGTTCGATGAATTTGGCCAGGGCCTATTTCGTTCTACAGATTTTGGGGCTACCTGGACGCAAGTAATGCCAGCAGCTGCAAATAATGCTAATTATGTTCCCGCTTCCATTAGTGTGAGTGCTTCTAACAGAATATGGGTAGGAACTAAATCAAATAATTACAGTGGAACTGACCAAGGTGGAGGACGTGTATATTATTCTGATAATGGAACTACCTGGACTCTTTCTAATACCCTTACCAATGCAACTAGTGGCAGGGTTACCATAGCTTGTGCTCCTTCTGATGCAAATTATATTTACAGTTTTATGGCGAATAATACTGCAAATGGCAGTGGAACACCCATCATTGTTCTTCGTAAATCTGTTGATAACGGTGTTACTTGGACAAGCATGACGCTTCCAGTAGATAACGATAATGGAATTACTGCAGATGATTTTACTCGTGGTCAATCTTGGTATGACCAAGCGATTGCTGTAGATCCTGCTAATCCTCAAAACCTACTTATTGGAGGGATTGATTTATTTAGTTCTGTAGATGCAGGGGCTAATTGGAGCCAAATTGGTAAATGGTGGGATTGGACTGGACTTAATTGTTCGGTTGTGCATGCTGATCAACATGCCATTTGTTTTAAACCAGGTTCTTCAACTACAGTTATTTTTGGAAACGATGGTGGAGTTTTTTATTCTTCCAATATTGCTTCATCAGCTACGAGTAAAAATATTGTTTCTCGTAACAAAAATTATAATGTAACACAGTTTTATTCAGCTGCCATCCATCCTACTGCTGGTAATAATTATCATTTAGCAGGTGCTCAGGATAATGGTACTCAACAATTTAATTCAGCAAGTTCAAATTCTACTCTTCAAGTATATGGTGGTGATGGAGGTTATTGTTTTATTGATCAAGTAAACCCTAATTATCAAGTAGTAAGTTATGTAAATAATAATTTTTTCTTGTACTATCCTGATGGGAACGGTGATACTACTATGATGGATTTGATTACGAGTGATAATACAGGCAGTTTTATTAACCCCGCATGTTATGATAATAATCGACATGTGTTGTATACTTATAAATCAAGTGACCCTACTACCGGAGGAAGTATTTATCGAGTAAAAAATATTACGAGTGCTCCAAATATATTGTTGGATAGTTTAAATGTAACTAATTTGACTTCAGAAGTAACTGCATTCAAAGTTTCACCTTATACAACCTCCTCCACTACTTTATTTATTGGAACTGCCTCAGGAAAGCTTATTAAATTAACGAATGCGAATGGTAGCTCTCCAACAGAAACTGATATTACTGGTACACTACCTACAGGTTCTATTTCATGTATTGAATTTGGAAGTACTGAAAACGAATTGCTGGTAACCTTCTTTAACTATGGATTAGCTAGTAAAATTTATTATAGTTCTAATGGAGGTACAACCTGGGTTAGCAAGATGGGTGATTTTCCAGATATGCCTGTTAGATGGGCTCTGTTTAATCCTAATCATGTATCTACTGAAGTAATTTTGGCGACAGAATTAGGTGTTTATGGAACTACTAATTTCAATAATACAACTCCTACCTGGACGGCTAGAAATACTGGATTTTCGAATGTAAGAACAGATATGTTGCAAATGAGAACTTCAGATAAAATGGTAATCGCTGCCACTTTTGGAAGAGGTCTTTATTCTTCTATGGGATTCTCTGAATCTACCCCTACAATCACTTCTTTTACTCCTACCTCTGCAGCTTCTGGTGCAACAGTAACGATCACTGGTACTAATCTTACTGGTGCTACTGCAGTTAGTTTCGGAGGCACAGCTGCTTTATCTTTTACGGTGGTAAATAGTACCACCATTACAGCAGTGGTTGGATCAGGAACTAGTGGTACCGTTAGTGTTACCACTCCTTTAGGTACGGCTACTAAAACAGGTTTTACGCTTATTGCTGCTAATACTCCTACCCTTACTGCTATTTCTCCAACCAGTTCAAGAAGTGGAGAAACAGTAACCATTACTGGAACAAATTTTACCGGTACCACAGCAGTTAGTTTTGGAGGAACCGCTGCAAGTTCTTTTACTATATTAAGTAGTACGTCTATTTCAGCAGTCGTTGGAAACGGTACTAGCGGAAGCGTAAGTGTTACAACAGGTGTAGGTACTGCAAGTATAAATGGATTTGTATACATTCAGCCATTAGCGGCAAGTGTTACTGCACAACCTACTTGTACCTTAGCAACAGGTACCATTACGGTTAGTTCACCTACAACAAATTTGACCTTTAGTATAGACGGATTAACTTACTCAAACACTACGGGTGTATTTACCGGAGTTGCAGCTGGAACTTATAGTGTGACTTCTAAAAGTTTAAGTAATATTGTTAGTCCTGCCGTTAGTGTAACAGTTTTACCACAGCCTCCAATCCCAACTGCTCCAACGGCAAGTGTTACGGCACAACCTAGCTGTGTTATTAATACTGGAACAATTAAGGTAAGTTCATCAATCACCAGTCTAACATTTAGTATTGACGGTTCTACATATACTAATACTACGGGAATATTTACCGGGGTTGTTGCTGGGACTTATAGTGTAACTGCTAAAAATATTACTGGATGTGCAAGTACAGCAACGGTATTAACAGTTACGCCACAGCCTGCAGTGCCTTCTGTACCAATCATCACTGCTGCGTCAGCTACAACATTTTGTTTGGGAGGTTCTGTTTTATTAAGTACTAATGCAACTACAGGAAATCAATGGTATAAGGATAATGTATTAATTGTAGGAGCAACGAATGCTACATTTACCGCTTTAGATGCAGGTTCTTATACGGATTCAGTTTCCAATTCAGTAGGATGTAAAACTGGTTCTCTTCCAACTGTAGTCACCCTAAAATCTTCTTTAGCAAAACCTGTTATTAGCTGGAATGGATCAAATTTGTCGACCAATGCTAGCGCTACATCTTTCCAATGGTTTCTAAATAATGTTTCTTTATTTGGTGCAACGACGGTTAGCTATAAACCTACTGCTATTGGATCTTATAAAATTCAAATTACTAATGCTGAAGGTTGCAATACCATTAGTGATAGCTTTAATCTAGTAGTCACCGCCCTCAATAATCCAGCAACAACTACTGTTAATAATTTGGCCAGTGTATTTCCTAATCCAGCTTCTCCAGTTTTACTAGTTAAATTTAGAGAGTCACCAAATACAACGATTGATATTCGTTTAGTAACGAATGATGGACGAACTATTAAATCGTTAAAAACAAAAGATAGGTTGACAACCATTCCGATTGATAATATTCCTTCCGGTAATTATTTTATACGAATTACAGGAAATAATTATAATCAAACAGAGGGGGTTATAATAAGTAAATAATTTATTGTATGAAAAAAATAATCGCATTCCTTATAATTATCGTCGGTACTTTTATTTCTTGTTCTAAGTCTTCGGATGGTGGAGGTTCTACTCCTACCCCTTCGCCGACACCGACTCCATCGGAGACGCCTATTGCATTTACCATTAATGCTACTAATAACAGTGTTTCATTGACTAATGGATATGCAGTTACTGCTACGCTTACTTCAATAATGCCTTCTTCAAAAGGTATTACCATTGAAACAACTTTAGTGGATCAAACTTCTAGTGCAAACATTTCACAAAGCGCAGCGGTTACCAGTACATCCGCTGCCAATAACTTGCAGTTTATCAATCTTCCTCAGCAACATTGGTGCACTGCAACTGTTAAGATGTCGTCAGTGGCAACACCTTCTAATAGTGCATCTCAGAGTTTTACGGTAGTTTATAAGTAATGTTTTTAAAAATGTAAGGAGTAGTTAAATTGATTTAAAATTCCTTATATTCATATTATTTTACTATAGAGTATCTAGAACTTGTATTTACAATTTGAAGATCTTGGTCATTGATTGTATATTAAGGAACGGATTGAAAGAAAGGCTAAAAACAATTATGAAAATTTCAAAAGATTTTTTGTGATAACATGATTACTGTTTTTGATAAACAATATTTCCGTTTATCATGGTCATCGAAATTTGGATGTTTTTATCAAAAATTAATATATCAGCATCCTTACCAACAGCAAGGGTTCCTTTTTTATCTTGAACGCCCAAAATTCTTGCTGGTGTAGCAGATATCATTTTTACAGCATCCTCTAAAGGGATTTCAGCTAATGTAATCATCGTTCTAACTAATCGATCAGCAGTAGCAACGCTTCCAGCAAAAGAACTCCGATCTGGTAGCTTGGCTACTCCATCTTCAATGATTACTTTTAAACCATCCTCTTTACTTCCTAAGATACTTTCACTTACATTAGTTCCTGCGGGTCTAATGGCATCTGTAATCAAAGCAGTTCGATCAGCACCTTTTATTTTATAAACTAATTTTAGTAAGGGAGCTGGAAGATGAACTCCATCTGCAATTATTTCTACATCCATTTCATCAATGATATAGGCACTTTCTACCACGCCTGCAAATCGGAAAGAATTCCTTCTGGTAACAGTTGACATGGCTGAATATAAATGTGTGGCTAGTGTATAGCCATTATCAAAAGCTTTTACCACCTCCTCATAAATGGCATCTGTATGTGCGACTGCAGGAAGTACTCCTTTAGATTTTATATATTTCCCGAATTCAATAGCACCTTTTAATTCAGGTGCAGCACTCCATCGTTTAATGCAGGAAAATTTTGATAATATTTCTTCATACTCTTCTGGTAAAGGATCTCTAATATATCTAGGGTCTTGAGCTCCCTTTTGACTCATGGCGATATAGGGTCCTTCTAAATGCATGCCAAGAAATTGCGCACCTTTTACATTATTTCGATTGGCAGTTTCATAAACGCCTAATATTTGAAGCATTGCTTTTTTTGTGCTAGTTAGTGTAGTAGGTAACATAGCGGTAGTGCCAAATTTTGCATGTGTTGCTGCAATTTTTAAAAACGCCTCTTCATTACCATCCATAAAATCATAACCTCCACCACCGTGAATATGTATATCAATGAATCCAGGTGAAATAAATTTTCCCTTTGCATCTATTTCAATACAATTGGCAACTTCAATGTCTCCATTGCTAATTGCCTCAATTCTATTCGACTGAATTAAGATGGTTCCTCCGTCAATGATTTTCTCGGGGGTTATTATTTTTCCGTTGAATATTTTTATCAGTTGCTTTTCATCCATGCCTTTGTATATTTCTTTTAAAAAATTATCAGAAAAAATAATTTATAAAAGCAATTTGCTATTCAACTTAAATTTTAATGAATATTTTTTTCTTATACATCCAATTTAAAATAAGCCAAAGTATAAATAGTGTTATTCCTCCGCTAATTAATGTTGCATATGCATCACCTAATATTTTATCAAAATTTTTACCCAAGTGAATGAATAAAGATTTTCGGATTAAAGATCTAAAGCCTGCGTCCGCCATTACATAAGCTGCTATTGAGTTAGCACCTATCACCATTAAAAAGTAGGACCATTTCTTTTTATCGGCTACATCCACAATACTATAAAAAAATGCCAGTAGTAAAAAGCAGATACCTCCGCTAAATATAGTCCAGGCTGGAGTCCAAATACGTTTGATTATCGGATTAATTCCTGTAAAATGTAGAACAGCACCCACTACTAAAAGTGCAATACCCATTTTGATAAAGAAATTAATTTTTTCTTTAGGAGATGTAGAGGAATGTAATGCGTTGCCAGCAAGCAAACCTAATATCATGGTACCTAAGGTAGGAATAAAGCTAAGCGTTGAATATCCTCCACCGTTATTTGTAAAGGGTGCTTTTCTCGGAAATAAGTTTAAAAACCATTTATCAAATTCCCATGCAAGATTGGTGTTTTTATTCCAGTGAGCAGCAAATCCTGTTAGGTTATGCTCCCAATCTGCTGTTACTCCAGCGGCAGCATAATCAAAGTCTGCTCCAGGAAGTGGGTACAATGCAAAAGCAAGCCAATAACCTACTAAAATCACTATCAACGAAATGATTTGTATTCGCTGAGAACCAAATCCTATCAATACTAAAAATGTATAGCCTAAACCTATTTGCGTTAAAGTGTCTTCAAATGTAAAATTGGTTTGGCTTGCATACATCGATCTTAAAAATATCCCTAAAAATATAAGAATGAATGAACGAGTAATGGTATGTCTCATCAAGCTTCCGAAACTTGCTCCTTTATTTTTTCTACTCTCAAGAGAATAAGGTAATACTACTCCTACTAAAAAAGTAAACGAAGGCTGAATCATATCGTGTAATACAAGCCAAGTCCATTCAACATGACTTTGTTGGGTATCCATAAAACTCCAAAATGTATTTCCAGGTAAGGCTTCTGATACTGAGGAGAAAGAAAGTATTTCAGCCATCATTAGCAACATCACAAAACCACGGTAAACATCCACTGATGCTACTCTGTAAGGGGTTGAAGCGTTGGTTAGATTGTCCATTTTTGTGGGTATTAATATTTTTTATAGACTATTAACGGTTAACATTATAGTATAGTCTTTCTTATTTTGTTATAAAAAGCGCCTAGGTTAATCAAAAATTACTATTATTAAAAGTAAGGTATTTCAATCATTTTTTATATTTCTAAAACTATATTTAATTCATTGATTAACTTTGAAATGAACAATTTATCAATTGTAATTGATTTTATTTTTTCAATGCTATAAAGATTTTTTGTAAACTCTTCATTTTATTGTAATACTTATTCTTTGGTTACAATCAATTTTAATAGTTTTTATACATAATTTAAATAATATGAAATTTACACTTCCTACTATATTCCTACTTTTTTCCCTTACAATGGTCGGACAAGTAAAGAATAGTTCTAAGCCGAACATTTTAGTTATTTTAGTGGACGATTTGGGCTATCATGATGTTTCATACTATGGAACAAAATATCTTCAAACACCTAATATTGATGCAATCTGTTCTTCGGGGATGCGATTTGATCATTTTTATTCTAACGCACCCGTCTGCTCTCCTACCCGTGCCTCTCTATTAAGTGGTCGTTATCCTGAACAAATTGGTGTTCCTGGATTAGTTCGTTCTACCCCTTCCGATAATTTTGCTTTTTTGAAAAAAGGAGTTTTATTTATTCCTCAATATCTTAAAGGGGCTAATTATAATACCGCCATTATTGGCAAATGGAATTTGGGACTCAAGTCTCCTAATTTACCAAATGATAAGGGTTTCGACTATTTCCATGGATTCTTAGATGACATGATGAACGATTATTATACACATCTTAGGAATGGTAATAATTTTATGCGTGAAAATAAAAAAGTTATTGATCCTGTTGGGCATGCTACAGACTTATTTACTCAATGGGCGGTTGATTATATTAGTGCTCAAAAAAACACTCCCAATCCATTTTTTTTATACCTAGCATACAATGCTCCTCACTCGCCTGTTCAGCCCCCTGCTGAATGGTTAGCAAAAGTAAAGGCAAGAGAAAACGGTATTTCCGATTCTAGAGCCAACTTAGTTGCTTTAATTGAACATTTGGATGATGGTATTGGTAAAGTAATCCAGTCATTGAAAAATTCTGGAAAATTTGAAAATACATTAATTGTTTTTATGAGTGATAATGGAGGCTTAATTTCAAATGGCTCCAATAATGGTGATCTTCGGGGTACAAAAACAGGAATGTATGAAGGGGGTATAAGGATTCCTGCCTGCATCTCTTGGCCCAAACATGTTGCACCTAATACTTCAACTAATGAGCGCGTAATTTCTATGGATATTTTTCCAACTATTGTAGATATTATTGGGATTAAAAATAATTCCACTATTGATGGAGTTAGTTTACTGCCGCTGTTAACAGCTAAGTCAGTAAATAATAAACCTCGTAATTTGTTTTTTACAATGCGAGATGGGGGAATCAAAATGGGCGGTCAAACAACTCAAGCACTCATTTCGGGCGATTGGAAAATTTTACAAAACTCTCCTTTTCAACCCTATGAATTATACAACCTTAAATCTGATCCATCTGAACAGCATAATCTAGCCGATATCGAAGTAAAAAAATATCAAGAACTAATAAAAGAAATGGTTCAACATATTAAAGAAGGTGGTAAAGTTCCTTGGCAGGAATAGTGTTATGCTTAGACTTGAAATGAATTTTCAGTATAATTTATTGGTTAACCAAAGGAGAAACTTTGGTACCAATCAACTCAATTGATTTCATTAATTGTTGATGGGAAAGTCCAGCGTCCATTTGAAAAGTAAATCTTGTAATACCTCCTAAAGCCTCACTGTGTCTTAGTATTTTGGATGCTACCGCTTCAGGATGATCAACTAGCAGTGCTCCTAGTGTTCCATTTTGACTATCAAATGCTGCTTTGGTTACTGGAGGTCGTCCTCTCTCCTGTCCAATTTTAGTGAACAATTCAGCATATCCAGGATAATAATCTTTGATAGCTTCCTCTCTAGAATTGGCAACATAACCTAATGAGTGAAGTCCTACTTTTAATTCTTCTGGTGTATAACCTGCTTGCTTACCTGCTGATTTATACAGATCTATCAAAGGCCTAAATCGATGGGTTTCACCACCTATGATAGCTACCATCAAAGGCATCCCTAATGTACCAGCTCTTGCAAAGGATTCAGGTGTTCCTCCTACTCCTAGCCAAATGGGTAATTTTTTTTGTATAGGGCGAGGATAAATTGCTTGGTTATTTAATGCAGGTCTAAATTTTCCAGACCAGTTTATAATTTCATTGTCTCTTATCTTGAGTAAAAGATCCAATTTTTCTATAAAAAGTTCATCATAGTCATTTAAGTTTAATCCAAATAGTGGATAGGACTCAATGAAAGAACCTCTGCCAGCAACAATTTCAGCTCTTCCATTGGATATTAAATCTAATGTAGAGAAGTTTTGAAAAACCCTCACTGGATCAGCAGCACTTAATACAGTAACTGCACTGGTAAGTATAATTCGTTTGGTACGCGAAGCAGCAGCAGCCAAAATAAGTGCTGGTGCAGAATCTAAAAATTCTTTACGGTAATGCTCGCCAATTCCAAAAACATCTAAGCCTACTTCGTCTGCCAAAACTATTCTTTCCAATAATTCACTCATTGCTTGAGCATTGCTAATGTTTGCATGAGTTGGCGCAATGGCAAAACTATCTATCCCAATTTCCATTCAATAAAAATTTAAAAGGAAAATCTATAGGTTGTTATGTGAACCATCACAAAATCCAGGATTTTCTGTGTGCTTGCAATTACATAAATAGGCAGTTTTAGATTCTTCGGCTACAAAAATTTTTGGAACAAAACCTGAACCTTTGTGAGAGCCATCGCAAAATGGTTGTTTAGTCGATTTTCCACATGAACACCATGCATAAGTTTTTCCAGCTTCTAATTCTACGGGGATAGGTGATTTGCCTGCAATAATTGGGTTGTCCATTTTGTTTATTTTTAAGTTTTATAATTTTAATTTAATGATTTTAATTATTTAAATAAGCCATCTGACCTAAATGATTAGCAAGGTGAACCGTTCTACTGATAAGGACATTTAGTTTATTTCTCGTTGGTTCTTTAGCAAAATCTTCTTCCGATACGGCTGCGTGTTTTGAAAGCCAATCTTGCGTACTATATTTTTCAAATTGAATAGCTAATTTTTTAGTAACCAAATAGTAGGCAGCTTTCAATTCAGCAATGGAGGGAAATGTTTTATTCGACTTGTCAGGACTTTTAATAAACATTTCTAGATAATCTGGAAACATTTTTTCTCCTAAATCAAATAATCTTAACAGATCATCACTTACCGCAACAATATGTCCTAAAAGATAAATTCCTGTGTTTCTATTGGGAGCTGTTTCATTGAGTAGTTGTTCTTCAGATAATTTTTCAATTAATTCTGCGAATTTTTTATTCTGTCCGTCCCACATCGCTACATTCATTTTTACCATTAAGTCTGCTGCTTGATTTTCCATTATAGATGTTAATTTGATAAACTTATTGAAGCGTTTCAAAGATACAACAATTCAAAAAATTATCGAATAATTTAAGACCAACTGTAAAAGTGGAATTTGATTATTCATTCTGGGTTTTAATGATTTTAATAAGTATTATCGGTTATAAAATAGACGATCATTGATTAAATGATATCAACTGAAAGTTTCTATCTTTTGTTATGAATAGGTACTGAAAATTTGAGTACTTTTTTACTATAAATCGTTAGTAGAAAGTGGATTAATAAAATAGCCAGCAATACTTAAAACCCTTATTTTTAACAAATCAAGGCAACCGTTATTTGAGTGATGAAATTTAATTAAGGTTGTTTTAATTAAAGAAATTTTTTAAAATTGAGGTATGAAAAACAGGTACGATCGTCGACGTTTTATTCGTGATGCTTCTTTGACTGCTGGTGCAATTACGTTTTCAAAATCATTACTGGCAAAAACGAATAACCATAAAATTACTGCTTCAGGTAGAATTGGTATAATTGGATTGGACACTTCCCACAGTATTGCTTTTACAAAATCATTAAACGGATCCAATCCATCAGAAAAATATAAAGGATTCAAAATTGTTGCTGCTTATCCTCAAGGTAGTGCTGATATTGAATCATCTGTTAAACGAATACCTGGCTATACAGAAGAGGTAAAAAAATTGGGTGTTGAAATTGTCCAATCCATTCAAGAATTGTTAACTAAAGTTGATTTTGTTTTATTAGAAACCAATGATGGTAGACCTCATTTGGATCAAGCAGTACAAGTAATAAAAGCAGGTAAGACATTATTTATTGACAAGCCTGTGGCTGGTTCTTTGCGTGATGCCATTAAAATATTCAAAGCTGCTGATCAATATCATGTTCCTGTATTTTCAAGTTCATCCCTCAGATATATGGAATCTGCACAGGAAGCAGCTAAAGGTAAAGTAGGAAAAATTGTAGGGGCTGATACATACAGTCCTGCTACCCTAGAAAAAACACATCCTGATTTCTTTTGGTATGGTATTCATGGGGTCGAAATACTTTATACTGTTATGGGTATTGGGTGTAAGCAAATTACAAGAACGAGTACTGATAATACGGATATAGTTGTTGGCGTTTGGAACGACGGAAGAGTGGGAACTTTTCGAGGGACAAGAATTGGTTCGCATGATTATGGCGGAACTGCCTACGGTGAAAAAGGAAATTTGGTATTGGGACCTTTTAAAGGGTATGATAATTTATTAGATCAAATTATTGAATTTTTTAAAACAGGAATACCTCCAGTATCCAAAGCTGAAATTCTAGAAATTTACACTTTCATGGAGGCAGCGGATGAAAGTAAAAGAAATAAGGGTCAAGCCATTCTTCTTGAGGAGGTCTTCAAAAAGGCAGTTCATTAATTTATTAAAATATTAATACGCTAGTATGAAAAATAATAACTCTCGTCGTATGTTTATTAAAAATTCATCTGCAACAGCTGCTGCAGTTGCTTTTGGTGGAATACTTCCTGGCTTTTCTGCAAAAAATTATAATCGTATTGCAGGGGCGAATGAAAAGATCGCTGTTGCATCAATGGGCGTAAATAGCCGAGGTTATGCAGTTGCTACCAATTTTGCAGCGCAAATGAATGCGGAAGTAATTCATGTTTGTGATGTAGATTCAAGAGCTGCTGATAAATGTATTAATGCTGTAGAAAAAATACAGAATAAAAGACCTAAGTCTACACCAGATTTTCGGCATGCCTTAGAAGATAAAAATGTCGATGTATTGATCGTTACTGCTCCAGATCATTGGCATGCCCCAGCTGCAATGCTTGCCTGTTCAGCAGGGAAACACGTTTATTTAGAAAAGCCTTGTAGTCACAATCCAAACGAAGGGGAACTTTTAGTAAAATCTGCAAAAAAATACAACCGTGTTTTACAAATGGGTAACCAACGTCGTTCCTGGCCAAATGTAGCAGCGGCAATTGCAGAATTACATGCTGGTGTAATTGGTAAAGCTTACTATGCGAAGACTTGGTATACCAATAACCGTGTATCTATTGGAACTGGAAAACAAGTGGCGGTTCCCAATTGGTTAAACTATGATCTATGGCAGGGTCCTGCCCCACGTCGAGCTTTTAAAGACAATCTGATACATTATAATTGGCATTGGTTTTGGCATTGGGGAACTGGTGAGGCTTTAAATAATGGTACCCATATGGTAGACCTTGCTAGATGGGGACTTCAAGTGGACTACCCTACAAAGGTTAGTTCTACTGGAGGAAGATTTCGATATCAAGATGATTGGCAAACTCCCGATACTCAAATGATCAGCATAGAGTTTGGAAATAAAGCCATGATTACTTGGGAAGGAAGAAGCTGCAATGGAAAAAATAATGAAGGCACTAGTACTGGGATAACTTTTTATGGAGAAAACGGCAGCATAACAATTGAGAGTGGCAATGCTTACAAGATTCATGATCTAAAAAACAATCTTATAAAAGAGGTTAAAAATGATCGAGTAATCAATACCAGTAATTTGGTAGACCCTGCTCAAGAATTAGATGCCTTGCATATTCAAAATTTCTTTGATGGTATTAAAAATGGTAAGGCGGTTATATCAGATATTCTTAGTGGTCATCAAAGTACATTGCTAGTTCAGTTAGGAAATATAGCCCAAAGATCTGGTAGAACACTTCATATTGACCCAACCAATGGTCACATCATAAATGATCAAGAGGCAATGAAATACTGGACCAGAGAATATGAAAAAGGATGGGAACCTACCCTTTAATTTTTTTGAAAATTTGATGCTTAACTATCTGAAAATTTTAAAACCTTGATTTGATTTATGCAGATAAAAAGACTCTATTCCTTAGATGCGCTTCGTGGTTTCGACATGATATGGATCATGGGTGCTGAGGAAATATTTCATTCATTGGCTAGGATTACCCATCACCCTTTTTGGGAATCTTTATCTGCACAGTTTGAACATCCTAGATGGAATGGATTCACCGTTTACGATCTAATCTTTCCTTTGTTCATTTTTTTAGCAGGGGTTTCTACTCCTTATTCAATTGGAAGATTACTCGAAGAAGGTAAAACTAAACAAACCCTTTTACTGCGGGTGATTAGAAGAGGATTGATATTAGTTATTTTAGGAATGATTTTCAATAATGGGCTACAAATTAGACCCATTAGTGATTTTAGGTTCATGAGTGTATTGGGAAGAATTGGTATTTCTTATCTGCTGTCAAATATCATTTACCTGTATGTGAATGATAAATATCACATCATTTGGTTTTCATCATTATTAATTGGTTATTGGTTAATTTTAAAATTTACTAGTGCTCCTGGTTTTCCAATGGGTGATTTGACAGAACCAGGAAACTTTGCTTCATTTGTTGATCGGTCTATTCTTCCTGGCAAACTTTCTAGAGGCATTCACGATACGGTAGGATTTTTCAATAATATTCCAGCTGTCAGCTCTGCACTTGCAGGGATCATGACAGGAAATTATTTAAAAAAGACAACCACTACTCCATCTAAACAAGTAGTAACATTAGTAGTACTGGGTATCGCTTCAATCCTATTGGCACAAATATGGAATATTGATTTCCCAATCAATAAAAATCTTTGGTCTAGTTCATTTGTATTAATAACTACCGGATGGAGTCTTTTACTTTTTTCTATTTTTTATTATATCATTGATGTGCTTGGGTATAAAAATTGGGCTTTTATCTTCAAAGTCATCGGAATGAATTCTATTTTAATTTACCTGTCAGGTAAATTGATTAATTGGCCTCATGCCACTGATGGATTCTTTCATTGGGTGGGTGATCTCATTGGCGACCCCTACAATGTATTAGCAATGTTAATTTGCAACCTATTAGTTAAGTGGGTATGCTTATATTTACTCTATCAAAAGAAAATATTTTTAAAAGTATAAAACAAATCAATTGAAAATACAGATTCATTCTACGGCAGCAAATTTGGGACAATCAGCAGGACAGGAAGCCGCTAGGCTAATCAAATCAGCTATTAAGGAAAAAGGTTTTTCAAATATTATTTTGGCAACGGGCACTAGTCAATTTGCAACTTTACAAACATTGCAACAAGAACTAGGTATTGACTGGTCTTGTGTTACTATGTTTCATTTAGATGAATATATAGGCTTGCCAATCACTCACAAGGCAAGTTTTAGAAAATATTTACAAGAGCGTTTTATCAAAAAAGTACCCTCTTTAGGTAAGTATTATTTGATCGATGCTGAAACTAATCCTACAGCTACCTGTGCTCAATTAGGTGAATTGATCAAGCAGCATCCCATTGATGTTGCGCTAGTAGGTATTGGCGAAAATGGACATCTTGCTTTCAATGATCCTCCTGCTGATTTTGATACAGAAGAACCCTACCTAATAGTAGATTTAGATGCTGCATGTAGAAAACAACAATGGGGTGAAGGATGGTTTGAAACATTTGATGCTGTTCCTAAACAGGCGATAAGTATGTCAATTCAACAGATTCTTAAATCAACTCACATCATATGTTCAGTTCCTGATGAACGTAAAGCATTAGCAGTGAAAAACTGTTTAGAGAATAAAGTGAGTAATCTTTTGCCTGCAAGTATTTTACAAACACATCCCAATTGCAGTTTGCATTTAGATGAATCATCGGCCCTACTTCTAAAGAAATAATATGTCAAACCCAATTGAAATAAGCTCGCTTACAAAAAGTCAAACTAGGATATCAATAATGATTATTGGTATGCTTTTTTTTATTTTTGGATTTGTATCCTGGGTGAATTCAATTTTAATACCCTATTTCAAAATTGCTTGTGAGCTTTCTCATTTCAAAGCATACCTAGTTACCTTCGCTTTTTATATTTCTTATTTTGTGATGTCGGTACCTGCCTCTTTTTTACTTAAAAAAACAGGGTTTAAAAAAGGTATGATGACAGGCTTTTGGACCATGTCTCTTGGTGCAATTATTTTTATTCCTGCTGCTATGACGCGCACCTATGAAATTTTTCTGATTGGACTATTTACCATTGGCGCTGGATTGGCTATTTTACAAACTGCGGCTAATCCCTATATTACTGTTTTGGGGCCTAAAGAAAGTGCAGCCCAGCGAATTAGTATTATGGGGATTTGTAATAAGGGAGCTGGTATTATTGCTCCTTTGGTATTTGCTGCAGTGGTATTAAAAGCAACCGACACAGATCTTTTTGCACAATTGCCTTCAATGAATGCTATTCAAAAATCGCAAGCCCTTGATGAATTGGTCAGACGAGTTATTGTTCCCTATGCAATTGTAGGAACTGTATTATTTATTTTGGGTTTGTTAGTTAGGCTTTCTCCACTTCCAGAAATTGATACCGATAAAGAATCTACAGAACTTGCAGCAGCTAATGCAGACAAGCAATCAATTATTGATTTTCCGCATTTAATTTTAGGAGCTTTTGCTATCTTTTTACATGTAGGTACTCAGGTTATTTCTATCGATACAATCATTGGTTATGCTAACTCGATGGATATGCCCTTATTGGAAGCAAAAGCTTTTCCATCCTATACATTAGCGGCAACAATTATTGGATACATTTCTGGAATCCTTCTTATCCCAAAATTCATTAGCCAGGTAAATGCACTTCGTTTTTGTACTTTACTCGGACTTGCCTTATGCTTTTTAATTATTTTTTCTCATGGTAGGGTTGAAATACTTGGACATAAAAGTGATATTTCAATTTGGTTTGTAGTGTTGTTGGGACTAGCAAATTCATTGGTATGGGCTGGCATCTGGCCCCTTGCTTTAGATGGTCTTGGCAGATTCACTAAACTTGGCGCATCCATTATGATTATGGGATTAAGTGGCAATGCTATTATGCCGCTATTCTACGGTTATGTCGCAGATAAAATCGATGTTAGAATGGCTTATGCAGTATTGATACCCTGCTATATTTACCTAGTTTTTTATGCTATGTATGGTCACAAGATTAGAAGATGGAAAAGTATTTAAGCATACGTTTAAATTTTATTTCAATAAATAAGTCTATGAAGAATTTCATTTTTACCATTTTTATTTTGATTAGTTTAAGCAGTTTTTCGCAGCTTAATCCCTTGATATCTAAAGTTTATTCCTATGAAAATAGTAAGATAGAAAATAATCCAAATGGTAGTGTAAGGTCTATATTTAATGGGGCTGGTTCAATATTGTCATCGCATTCTATTAAAGTGATCACCATAGAAAAAGGTAAAAAAAATGCCTATACCAATAATAATCAGACAGAACTTTTTATTATAGTTAAAGACGGGCCAATATCATTTACCTTAAATAATAAGGTCACTGAATTAGTTCGGGGATCGATTGTTTGTTTACTACCTGGTGATGTTTTGAAAGTGGCTAATACTGGCAAAACAAGCATTTCTTATTATGAAATGTTGTATCACTCTTACGCACCTGTTAATAAAGAAAGGGCAATCTTAGCAGGAGGATCATTTTTTATAGACTGGAATAATATTGTATTTAAAGAACATGACCGAGGGGGTGTTCGTCAATTTTTTAATCGACCCACTGCAATGCTCAATAAATTTGATATTCATGTAACTACATTGAATCCGGGTAAAAAAAGTCATGATCCCCATACACATACAGATGAAGAAATCATTTTGATGTTGGAGGGTAATGGTGAAATGCGCATTGCTAATGAGCAACAAAGTTGTAAAGCAGGTGATGTAGTTTATTTAAATAGCATGTTCTTACATAATATTACTAACATAGGTGAAC
>CANCRO010000012.1 GCA_947380605.1 Chitinophagaceae bacterium | reverse complement strand
TGGTCATAATTACCATTTTCTCTGAAATATTGAATAAGATTTTCCCTGGTTAAAGTAGAGTCTGGAAATTGAGTTACTTGATCTCTTAGCTCTTTTTCTTTTTTAGGTAAAGTTTGGTCGGTTTTTTCTGCAGATTGACTACAGGAACTAATGAGTAAAACAATGGCGCAAATGCAGTAAAAAGTCAACTTGGTCATAGTTTTATAGATAGGATGCAAAATTAAGTGCTTACAAAGATTTTATTGACAAAAGTCTGACAAATTTATTATTGGCTAGGTTTACCTTAGCGGCTTAATTTTTTAATATGATTAGATCTTCCTTATTGTTGTTAATTGTTTTATTGATAGGTTCTACTTCTAATGCCCTTGAGAAAGGGGAATTAAGCGTATCAAAACCGCTAGCTTTTGGCGAATTATCTGTGAATAAGGATACGATACTTTTTCCTGGAGAAACGCATTTTGCCAACATTCGTCAACTGACTTTTGGAGGTGATAATGCCGAGGCCTATGTTAGTTTTGATGGTAAGTGGCTTGTTTTTCAAAAAACAAATCCAAAGGAAGGAATTTTATGTGATCAAATTTGGATGGGGAAAATCCCTCAAAAACCTGAAGATAAATTTGAACCCAAGCTAGTAAGTACAGGGGAGGGTCGAACTACTTGTGCTTATTTTTTTCCAGATAACAAACATATTTTGTACGGCTCCACTCATTTGGGTAGTAAGGAATGTCCACCTGTTCCTGACAGGACTAAGTATGGTAATAAATATATCTGGCCTATCTATGAAAGCTTCGATATTTTCAAGGCAGATTTGAATGGGAAAATTGTAAAGCAATTAACCCATACAAAAGGATATGATGCAGAAGCAACCATTTCACCTAAAGGGGATAAAATTTTATTTACGTCTATGCGTGATGGAGATCTGGATTTATACACAATGGATTTGAATGGAAATAATGTTAAACGGATAACTAATATTTTAGGATACGATGGAGGCGCATGGTTTAGTCCAGACGGAACAAAAATATTATGGAGAGCAAGTAGACCAACCACGGATGCTGAAATAAAAGAATATAAAGAGCTGTTGGCAGAAAATTTAGTTGCACCCACTCATATGGAAGTATGGATTGCTAATGCGGATGGAACGAATGCACATCAAATTACGTTTTTGGAACAAGCCAATTGGGCGCCTAACTTTACTCCCGATGGTAAGCATATAATTTTTTGCAGCAATCACGAGTATAAGAGAGGCTTTCCTTTCAATATGTACTTGGCTGATTTAGAGGGAAAAGGTATTGAAAAAATAAGTCGCGATAAAGGTTTTGATGCTTTTCCAATGTTTACCCCCAATGGAAAAAAAATAGTTTTTTGTAGCAATAGAAATAACGGAGGAACAAGAGATACCAATATATTTATAGCAGATTGGAAGAATTAGCTTCATAGCCGGTGAGTCACTCCCAGTGATTCACCGGGATTTTCCTTCGATTTCTATGACCTCGCAATCCTTCATTTCTTTTCCATCGATCGCGAAGCGGATCAATGTCCTAACTTTATGCCAACCTTGTTTTCCAGCAGCACCAGGGTTCATATGAAGGCAATTTAGCTTGTCATCATACATGACTTTTAAAATATGAGAATGCCCACTGATAAATAATTGTGGCTGATGAATTAAAATTTCTTTTTTTGTTTCGGGGTTGTATTTAGGTGGGTAACCTCCTATATGTCGCATCATTACTTTCACCTGTTCACACATAAAAACAATTTGTTCTGGATAAACAGATCGTATATCATTTCCATCAATATTTCCATATACACCTTTCATTGGACGAAAGGAATTGAGTTGATTTGCAATGGCAATTGTTCCAAAATCTCCAGCGTGCCATATCTGATCACAGTTTTTAAAATGTTCAAAAACACTAGGATCAAGCAAATGGTGGGTATCTGATATGAGTCCGATGCGGGTCAAATTAATTAGTCAGTAAACTTTTAGTGGGGGAAAGCAATAAAAAAGAAATTATAGTTTTTGTAAAACTGTCCATCAAATTCTTCTTTTGAAAAGGGTGCTTTCTTTGCATTAAAATATTCAATGGTTGAAATACCTAAACCACATTCTGAAAAAAGTTGAAAAATATCTTCGGGTTTTGTTCCATAGACATCAGCACCACCTAATCCAAATTCAAATAAAACAAGCGGCTTATTTTTTTTCAATATATTTTTTGCTCCCTGCAGTACTCCAAGTTCTGCTCCCTCTACATCAATTTTAATAAGATCAATTTTTAGCTCTTCAGGTATCAGATCATCTAGTTTCTCGACCTGAACATTTAAAAGAATAGGTTCCTGACCAATTTGGTTATTTCTTTCACGAAAGCCACTTACTGCTGGCCTGCCAGGATAATAATTAAAGGTGGTACTTCCTTTTTCAGAAGAAAGCGCACAATTAAAAACGGTTGTATTTTTTGAAAATCTATTTTTTAGCGATTCGTATAAATTAGGAATGGGTTCAAAGGCAAAGTGTTTTCCTTTGGGAGCCGCATCAACTATCTCCATTAGGATATGTCCTAGATTGGCACCAATATCGATACAGTTAGCATCTTTTTTTAACTGTTTGCGAATTAACTCCGTTGTTTGAAAATCATATTTGTCGACAGGTAAACGGTAAAATGATTCGATCAGTTGGTATATTTTAAATAAGGCTTTTTTTAAAATCACCTTGACCCAGCCTGGAGCATATCTGCGTAAAAAACTCTTCATAATTCTAAATGTCTATTGGTAGTGGTTAATATTTTATGGATAATCAAAGAAAGGTGTGAATGATTACCATAAAAAACGACTGCATTTTCAAAGGGTAAATTTAAATCTTAATTGTTGATAATGAATAGCTTTTAAAAAATCTTCCTGATCATCATTCTTAGTAGACATTGGATTTTCATAAAAATTGATTATATTTAGAAACACTAAAATTTGCTATATGATTAAATTTCAGGAAATTAAACTGGGGGACTTTCTATTGGCAGATAATGAAGGGGATACTTGCAGAGGTGAGGTTACCAACTTAAATACAGATGAAAAGCAGGTATGTTTAGATACTGGTGTCCAAGAATTTTGGTTCGAAACTAGCCAATTAACACCCATTCCTTTGGATGATAAAGAACTGATGAATTTAAAATTTACTAAGGAGGAAAATAAAGATGGTTCTGTGAAATATTTAAAAGGGGCTTTTAGGATATTTCTTGTTGATAGAGACAATTTCTCCAAAATGGAAATTTGGTACCGCGATGAGAGAAGACATATTAAGCATTCATTAAGTGTACATGAATTACAAAATCATTTTCATGAAATGACTAAAGTATGGTTGAATGAAGCGTCATATGGTTGAAAATTAGTAAGTTTTAGTAAGAAATTTAAATATTTATGGTAAAGTAGAACATTGATCGATCGGGTTTAGCAAGATTTTTTTATAAATTAACAGTATTGAGCAGGTGATGTAAACCCTTTTTTTGATGCGCTAACCTGTTTTTCGGGTATTCTCAAGTAGTAATTTGTCAAAAATTGGGGCAAATTGAGTTAGTTTTCACTTAAAATATAGCATTTTGTGCCTAAAAACTGGGTCCAATCAGTAAATAGCTGATTTTTTTATTAATAATTAAATTAATCCACTTATCTTTGCGCTCCAAAAATATGGCTAAGCAGGCACTCATTAAACAAGATGGTACAATTTTAGAAGCACTTAGTAATGCTATGTTCAAGGTTAAGCTTGAAAATGGGCATGAAATTTTAGCTACTATTTCCGGAAAAATGAGAATGCATTACATTAGAATATTACCTGGTGATAAGGTAGGCGTGGAGATGAGTCCATACGATCTTACTAGGGGAAGAATTATTTTCAGGTATAAGTAAATCTTTGTCCTGAAACAGCATTATTAAAACTGATTACTAATTAATAAAAAGAAATAACATGAAGGTTAAAGCTTCAATTAAAAAAAGAAGTGTTGATTGCAAGATCGTAAGAAGAAAAGGTGTCTTGTTTGTAATCAATAAAAAAAATCCACGTTTTAAACAAAGACAAGGATAGAATCGGTCAATTTTAAATTGTCAATGACCTAAGTTATTACATTATTCAACATACTAACAAATCATCAGAATTATGGCTCGTATTGCCGGTATAGATTTACCAAAAAATAAAAGAGGCGAAATAGGACTTACCTACATATTTGGAATAGGTCGCTCAACTGCTCAGTATATTTTAAGCAAAGCTGGAATTAGCTTTGATAAAAAAGTGAATGAGTGGAATGATGACGAACAGACTGCTATTCGTAATGTAATTAACAATGAGTTCAAAACAGAAGGTGCTTTACGTAGTGAAGTTCAGATGAACATTAAGCGTTTGCTTGATATTGCTTGTTACCGTGGTTTACGTCATCGTAAAGGTTTACCATTGCGTGGACAGCGTACTCGTACTAACAGCCGAACTCGTAAGGGTAAGCGTAAGACAGTTGCTGGAAAGAAAAAAGTAGCTAAGAAATAATTGAATGATTACTAGGTAATTACCTAGTAATCATTTTTTATAGACTTGTATTTTATGAACCAACGCCGGATCGCTTTTAAGTCAGCAGGAGGGTTTGTTCAGTTTCGTTGAGCTTAGGCAAAACGATTTATTTTTTTAAGATTACCTATTTAATTAATTATGGCAAAAGCACAAGGCGGCAAAACATCAGGCGGAAAAGCAGGTGGAAAAGCAGCAGCAAAAAAAAGAGTTGTTAAAGTAGACGCTTATGGCGATGCTCATATAACAGCAAGTTTCAACAACATTATTATTAGTTTAACTAACAAGCAAGGACAAGTAATTGCTTGGGCTAGTGCTGGTAAAATGGGTTTCAGAGGTAGTAAAAAGAATACGCCTTATGCAGCTCAAATGGCAGCTTCAGATGCAGCAAAAGTTGCAATGGATGCTGGATTAAAAAGAGTAGATGTTTTTGTGAAAGGTCCAGGTTCTGGTCGTGAAGGAGCTATCAGGTCTCTATCACAATCAGGTATCGAAATCAATATGATTAAAGACGTTACTCCTTTACCACATAATGGTTGTCGTCCTCCCAAGAAAAGAAGAGTATAAGTTATTCTGATTCCCAAAAGGGGAGCAGGATTTATTATAATAATTACATTTTATCACTATTGGGTACCTCATCAAATTTTAGATTTTTACGATGTTGTACTGAAACTAAAAAATCAACTTAAAATTATGGCTCGTTACACAGGCCCCAAAACAAAAATCTCCAGAATTTTCGGAGAACCTATCACTGGAAATGGAAAGTGGTTAACTAAAAATAGTAACCCTCCGGGAATGCACGGTGCTAACCGTAAGCGTAAAACTTTAGGCGAATATGCCCTACAGTTACGTGAAAAGCAAAAGGCGAAGTACACTTATGGTTTGTTGGAAAAACAATTCCGCAAAACGTTTGATGAGGCTGCTCGTCGTAAAGGTGTTACCGGTGAAAATTTGATTAAATTATTGGAAGCTCGTTTGGATAATACAGTTTTTCGTATGGGAATTGCTCCTAGCCGTCAAGCTGCTCGTCAATTAGTGAGTCACAAACATATTACCGTAAATGGTGAAGTTGTCAACGTTCCTTCTTATTCTATGAAGCCAGGGGAAACCGTTGGTTTAAAAAATAAGAGTGCAGTGAATACAGCTATCACTGGAAATGTTCGCGGTAAAAATGCTAAATTTAGCTGGATTGATTTCAATGAGACTGAGCTAAAAGGAACTTTTTTAGCTTATCCTGAAAGAGAAAATGTTCCTGAAAATATCAAGGAACAATTGATTGTGGAATTGTATAGCAAGTAATAAAAGCTTCAATTCTCTGAGATTGATATTTCTCAAGGGAAGACTCAAAAGTCAAACTTGAAAAAAAAGTGACACATTAATTTTTATCTGTGTTACTAAAAAAGGTAACATATTTATTATTTAAAATAAAAACAACAAAATACAAATGGCCATTTTAAATTTTGTTAAGCCCGATAAAATTGTACTTCAGAAAGCAAATGACTTTGAAGCTCAATTCGAATTTCGTCCACTTGAACCAGGTTATGGTGTTACCATTGGTAATGCATTACGTCGTGTATTGCTTAACTCTTTAGAAGGGTATGCAATCATCGGTATTAATATTGTTGGTGCAGATCACGAGTTTGCTACTATCAAAGGTATTACTGAAGATGTTACTGAAATTATCTTGAACCTAAAGCAAGTTCGTTTTAAAAAGAAAGTTGAACATGAAGTAGGAACTGAAAAAATCACTCTTTCTTTAAAAAATAAAACTGAATTCACTGCAGCGATGATCGGAGAAGCTTCTCCAACATTTGAAGTAATGAATCCTGAATTAATTCTTTGTGTAATGGATAGCAGTGCAAAACTGGATATCGAAATTACCATCGGAAAAGGACGTGGTTACGTTCCTGCAGAAGATAACAAGGAGAAAAATTCACATTTCGGTTATATTGCTGTAGATGCAATTTATACTCCGATAAAAAATGTAAGATATACTATCGAAAATACTCGTGTTGAACAGCGTACCGATTTTGAAAAGTTGATTATGGAAGTAATCACTGATGGTACCATTCATCCAGAAGAAGCGGTTAAACAAGCTAGCCGTATTTTGATTCAACATTTGATGATCATCACTGATGAAAACATCACTTTTGATACAAAAGAAGATAAGAAAGAAGATTTAGTGGACGAACAAACTTTACAATTACGTAAAGTGTTGAAAACTCCATTAGAGGACTTAGATCTATCCGTTCGTGCTTTTAATTGCCTTAAAGCAGCTAAAATCAATTCATTAAGTGAATTGGTTCAGTATGAGCAAGAAGATTTGATGAAATTCAGAAATTTTGGTCAAAAATCATTAAGTGAAATTGAGCAAGTTTTGAATGAAAGAGGTCTTGGTTTTGGAATGGATTTGAGTAAGTTGAAATTAGATGATGAGTAAACTATTTGAAAATTAGCAACAGTTGCCTATCGGTAATTTGTTTTTGAATTTTCACAGTATAATTGATTAATTATTAACACTAAGTAGCCTATAAATCCTGACACGGTATAGGTGAATAAAAACAACAGGTCATGCGTCACGGAAATAAGAATAATAATTTAAGTAGAACGGCTTCTCACAGAAAAGCACTTTTAATGAACTTGGGTTGCCAGTTGATTATGCACAAGCGAATCACTACCACCCTTGCAAAAGCAAAGGCTTTGCGTACTTACATTGAGCCATTGATTACTAAAACTAAGGATACTGCTAGTAAGGAGTCCATTATGCACAATCATAGAATTGTATTTAGTTATTTAAATGATAAGGATGCTGTAAAAGAATTGTTTACAGTAGTAGCTCCCAAAGTTGCTGGTCGTCCGGGTGGATATACACGTGTAATCAAATTGGGTCAAAGGATTGGTGATGCTGCTGAAGTAGCCATGATTGAACTAGTTGACTTTAATGAAATTTACGGTAAAGGTGTTGGTACTACAGCAGTAGCTGAACCAGCTAAAAAGACTAGACGTAGCTCAGTTAAGAAAAAGGCTGCTGATACTTCATCTATTGAAGAAGCAACTGAAGTTAAGGCTGAAGATACAGCTACTGATACAGAGCCAAAAGCGGAAGCATAAATTGAAACGATCTATTTTATATAAGGCTCCGATTTTAATATCGGAGCTTTTTTTGTATACAATGGTTAAGACTAACTTTGACTGTGTTTCCCTTAATTTGCATTGTAATGCTATTGATACCCTTTTTATCAATTGCACGATTTGTGCAAAAAAAAATTATTAAATAACCCATTGAATTGTTTTCTTTGCAAAACTATTAGATAATAATGACAGTTACTACACCCACTATACCAGCTATTTTATTACTTCAGGACGGAACAGTTTTTAAGGGTAATTCCTTTGGGAAAATTGGAACTACTACAGGTGAAATTTGTTTTAATACAGGAATGACAGGTTACCAGGAAGTGTTTACTGACCCTAGCTATTATGGTCAGATTCTTATTATGAACAATGTGCATATTGGTAATTATGGCACAAAAGAATCGGATGTAGAAAGTGCTGGAGTTAAGGTAAAGGGGGTAATTGGAAGAAATTTAGAGGAACAATATTCTAGATTTCTTGCAGACGATTCATTACAATCTTATTTTGAAAAGCAACAAGTGGTGGCAATTGATAATGTAGATACTAGGGCTTTGGTTGCTCATGTTCGTGTTCAAGGGGCTATGAATTGTATCATTTCATCAGAAATTTCAGATATTAAGCTATTAAAAGAACAGCTAGCAAAGGTTCCTTCAATGGATGGCTTGGAGCTTGCTTCTGTTGTGTCCACTAAAGAGCCTTATTTTTTGGGAGATCCTAATAGTACAATTAGGGTGGCCGTATTAGATTGTGGTGTTAAAAAAAATATTTTAACTTGTCTTGTTGAAAGAGGAGCCTATGTTAAAGTGCACAATGTTGCAACAACCTTCGATGAATTAAAAGCGTTTAACCCTACTGGTTATTTTATCAGTAACGGACCTGGTGATCCAGCACCACTTGACTTTGTAATAAAAACGGTTAAGCAAATACTAGCCGCCAATATGCCAATTTTTGGAATCTGTTTGGGACATCAATTACTTGCTTTGGCTAATGATATTCCTACCTTTAAAATGCATCATGGTCATCGGGGATTAAATCACCCTGTTAAAAATATGTTGAGTGGAAAAAGTGAGATTACTACCCAAAATCATGGATTTGGTGTAGATCCTGAGGCAGTAAAGGCTTCAGATAAGGTTGAAATCACTCATATTAATCTTAATGACAATTCTATTGAAGGGATTAGGGTGAAGAATAAACCAGCTTTTTCTGTTCAGTATCATCCAGAAGCTACTCCTGGTCCGCATGACAGTAGATATTTATTTGATGAGTTTATCTCTTTATTAAAAAAATAATTCCCTTCTTCTAAAATCAATAAAAGAGGAAAGTGAGAATTAGTATTGTGTAGAAAGATTCTTATTTTAATTTAAATACCCCTTGGGGTTAGGCATATGAAAATAGCAATTATCAACGGACCCAATTTAAACCTTTTAGGTGTTAGAGAACCCGGCATTTATGGAACGGAGTCTTTCGAAGTTTTTTTCGAAAAGCTAGTTTCTAAATTTCCCTCCATTGAATTTGTTTATTTCCAAAGTAATGTAGAGGGTGAGTTGATCAATGAAATTCAACGTTTAGGATTTTCATTTGATGGTATCATTATTAATCCAGGTGGATATACGCATACTTCTGTTGCTATAGGAGATGCCATAGCTTCTATCAAAACTCCTGTGATAGAAGTTCATATTTCAAATGTATTTGGTAGAGAGGATTTTAGGAAAATATCTCACGTATCTGCAAAAAGTGTGGGCGTTATCAGTGGTTTAGGAATGAAGGGATATGAGCTTGCGGTTGGATATTTTGTTAAATAATCTTTAGCCATAAATTTCATTAAACTTTTTAGTGGCATAATCAATAAAATAGCTGGATTGTAAAGTATCTCCAGTTGCTTTTTTGCAGAGCTCCTCTGATGAATAATATCTGCCATTGCAATAGATCTCTTTCTGTAACCACCCTTGAATAGTATTTATTTTTCCGTTGACTAAATCTTCTGATAAATTAGGCTGCTGATTTTCAATAGTTGAATACAACTGAGCAGCATAAAGGCTTCCAAGGCTATAGGTAGCAAAATAACCAAAGCTACCATGACTCCAATGAATGTCCTGCAAGCAACCACGATTATCATCCGGCACTTTTATTCCCAAATATTTTTGATACTGTTCATTCCAGCAAGCTGGAATATCTTTAGTTTGTATTGATCCTTCTATTAACATCTTTTCAATTTCGTATCGAATCATCACATGAAAATGGTAGGTTAATTCGTCTGCCTCCGTTCTGATCAAAGAGGGAGAAACCCTATTAATTCCTTTGTAAAATTTTTCGATATTTATATTTTTAAATTGATTCGGAAATGAGTTGGTGAGTAGTTTAAAATTATGTTGCCAAAAAGGAAGCCCTCTTCCAATGC
Source organism: Chitinophagaceae bacterium (assembly GCA_947380605.1). GTDB lineage: Bacteria > Bacteroidota > Bacteroidia > Chitinophagales > Chitinophagaceae > Ferruginibacter. The sequence continues at coordinate 36,232 of CANCRO010000012.1, read as the reverse complement.
AGTTTTCCCAAAGACGACTTTGACTTTCATGGATACTCAAACTGCAGTACTCGCCTAAAGGAAGGCCGTATTGATCGGCAGGTAAACCTTGTTCATATAATGCGTGACCTCCTTCATGAAGACAACTCCAGGTCATATTACCAAAATCATGTTCATCAATTCGTGTGGTTACTCTTACGTCCTTGCTGCTAAAATTTGTTGTAAATGGATGAAGGCTGATATCTTGTCTGCCAGCTTCAAAATCAAAACCGATTCTCTTTAATAATTCTAATCCAAATTTCCATTGCTCATCTTTATTAAATTCTTGTGAAAGAAAGGAATGGTCAACTGGTGTTTTATTTTTTAGCAAATCAAGCAAATTCAATAATTGAGGTTTTAATTGATTGAATAGACTGTCCACTTTTGAAACAGTTAATCCTTTATCATAATCATTCATTAAAGCATTGTAGGGGTGTTGTTCATATCCCAGCAAATCGGCTTCCTGTCTTTTTAGTTGAATCAGTTCATTCAGGGGTTGCTGAAAGTAGTCAAATGAATTTTCTTTTCTAGCTTTTGCCCAAGCATGATAGGATTGATTGACCGTTTCACTCAGCTGCCTGACAAAGGCAGCACTTAATTTTACATTTCGTTTATAATCTTCATTGCTTAATGCTATATTTCTTTTTTCGGTTGCTGTTAAATCTTCCCGACTGCTCATCTCCTCTAATAGTTCTCCCATTTTTTTATCAGTAAATTGCTGGTGGGCAATTTCACTTAGGGTAGCTATTTGCTGGCCTCTAAAATCATTACCTTTAGGAGGGAGGTAGGTTTCTTGGTCCCATTGTAAAACGGCAGAAGCGTATTTTACATCAGCTATTTTTTGCATCTTTGTTTTATAGCCCGAATATAATTTGGCAGTATTCATTGAATTAATCTTTACAAAATGAAAATACAAGATATAACCAATTTTTTAGAAACGATTGCTCCAAAAGGTCTGCAAGAAAATTATGATAATGTCGGATTACTAACGGGCAGTTCGGGGTGGGATTGTACTGGAATCCTAACTACTTTAGATGCAACAGAAGCGGTAGTGCTGGAAGCGGTTAAAAATAAATGTAATCTGATTGTGGCGCATCATCCTATCATTTTCGGTGGCTTAAAAAAAATAAATGGTAAAAATTATGTTGAGAAAGCAGTTATTGCTGCAATTAAAAATGACATAGCCATTTATGCCATCCATACTAATTTGGATAATGTACTGGAAGGAGTAAATGGAAAGATTGCTGATAAACTTGGATTAATCAACTGCGAAATTTTACTTCCTAGGCAAAATACCTTAAAGAAGTTGGAGACCTATGTACCCATTGCTCATTTACAAAAAGTAAGAGAGGCAATTTTTGAGGCTGGGGGCGGTCATGTAGGTAATTATAGTGATTGTAGTTTTACCAGTTCTGGAGAGGGTACTTTCAAAGGAGCAGAGGGCACCCATCCCTTTGTTGGAATACCTGGTAAGCTTCATATTGAGGCTGAAAGTAAAATAGAGGTCATTTTCCCTGTCTGGATGGAGGAGGCTATTGTGAAGGCTTTACTAGAGGCTCATCCCTATGAAGAAGTAGCCTATCAGGTAATCAATAGTAACAATGTCAATAAACAAATTGGTAGTGGGTTAATTGGTGAATTAGCGGTTGCTATATCCGAAACTGAATTTTTAAATAAACTTCATAAAGTATTCAATATCAAAGTGATAAGACATACTCCATTAAGGAATAAGCTGGTTAAGAAAATTGCACTTTGTGGTGGGGCGGGTAGTTTTTTGATTGATAAAGCCCTTCAAGTGGGTGCAGATTTTTATATTACAGGAGATGTGAAATACCATGAGTTTTTTGATGCAAATGAACAGTTGGTGATTGCTGATATTGGTCATTATGAGAGCGAACAGTACACTATTGAACTGTTATTTGATATTTTAAGTGAAAAATTCCCTACCTTCGCGGTCCAAAAATCTGTTGTTATAACCAATCCTGTTAACTATTTTGTGGCAGCCGAATCTCCGAATGGAGCTTAAAAGGGAAGTTTAAAATAAATTTAATAACAATAACTATAAATTTCAAACAATACTAAAATATGGCCTCAGTAAAAGATTTCTCAGTAGAAGAAAAATTAACAGCTCTTGTGAATTTGCAAAAAATTGATTGCAAGCTGGATGAAATTCAAATTTTGAAGGGAGAGTTACCTATTGAAGTAAAAGATCTAGAAGACGAAATTGAAGGTTTACATGCTCGTCAAACACGTGTAGAAGAGGAGATCAACGGTATACAGGAATTTATCAATCAAAAAAAGGAAGCGATTAAAGAGGCGGATGCATTGGTAAAAAAATATGAAAAGCAAAGTGATAACGTAAAAAATAATCGTGAGTTTGAAGCAATCAATAAAGAAATTGAAATGCAAACGCTGGAGGTTAAACTTTGTGAAAAACACATTAAAGATGCAACGGAAGAGATTGGAGATAAAGCTAGACAACTAGAATCTGCTAAAAAAGCTGTGGCGGTTAAAGAGAACAATTTATCTGGCAAAAAAGGTGAGTTAGAAAAAATCATTAAGGAAACAGAAAAAGAGGAAAAGCAATACAATAAATTGGCTGCTGATGCTAGAGGTCATGTAGATGAGCGATTGATATTGAGTTATGATCGTATCAGAAAAAATTATCGCAATGGTTTAGCGGTAGTTCCGGTAGAAAGAGATAGCTGCGGCGGTTGTTTTCATGCCATTCCTCCTCAAAAACAAAGTGAAATTAAGTTGCGTAAAAAAGTAATTGTTTGTGAAAACTGTGGTCGTATTTTAGTGGATACTGATTTGAATGACAGCGTTGAGATCAAATAATTTCAATTTATAAGCTATAAAATGAAAAAAGCACTTCAATTTTGAAGTGCTTTTTTCGTATCCCTGGTTGATTTAAAAAATATCTGCTAAAGTCTGATTAATCAGCCTTAAAAATTACTAATTTGCTACTCGTATGCTTCAAAGACTTCATATACAGAATTATGCTATCATTGATGAGATCTCGATTGATTTCTCATCGGGCCTCAATATCATTACTGGTGAAACGGGTGCCGGAAAAAGTATTTTAATGGGAGCGCTTAGTTTGATATTAGGAGAACGTTCTGGAGGTAATACGGTGTTGAACAAGGAAAAAAAATGTGTGATCGAAGGAAGTTTTAAAGTGAAGAATAATCAGCAGGTAAGGGCATTTTTAAAATCAAATGAACTGGATATTGAAGATGACTTATTGTTAAGAAGGGAGATTTCAGTGATTGGAAAATCAAGGACTTTTATCAATGATACTCCCGTTAATTTGGGTCAGCTAAAGGAGTTAGGGTTATTGCTGGTAGATCTTCATCAGCAATTTGATACATTGGAATTAGGTGAGAATGATTTCCAACGGGCAGTAGTAGACGCTTTAGCTGGAAATACTGAAAACATAGCTGAGTTTCATACTTTATTTTCTGCCTTTACCAAAGCTAATAAAGAGCTAGCTGCCCTTAGATTGGAGCAGCAAAATGCACAAGCCACCCTTGATTATAATCAGTTTTTATTTGATGAACTCGAAGAAGCGGGCTTGCAAGAAAATGAGTTAGAACAATTAGATGCTGAAATTAAATTGTTGGCTAATGCCGAAAGTATCAAACAGCAGTTGAGTAGTATTTATGTTCCCTTATCTTCTTGTGAAACACCTATTGTTCAGCAAATCAAATCGCTCAGTAATAAATTACAATATCTAGAGCAATATCATTCGGATATACCGACGCTCAATAGTAGACTGCGCAGTGCTCAGTTAGAACTTCAGGATATCGGCGATGAACTGGAACGCATAGACGAAGGGGTACAGTATAGCCCTGAAAGAATCCAGTTGGTAAACGATAAATTGTCTGCCGGTTACAAATTGTTAAAAAAACACTCCGTAACCACTACCGCCGATTTATTGTCCATTAAAGCTTCATTAGAAGAGAAGTTGACCGCAATCGTAAATATCAGTGGGGCGATTGAGGAAAAGGAGCAGGAGGTTACAAAATTATTGCATCGCTGCAGCCTTTTAGCAAGCGAAATTTCAATTAATAGACACAAAACAACTAAACCCCTTGCTCAAAAAATAAATAGCCTATTAGCTCAAATTGGTATGCCTAATGCTCAGATCAAATTGACCGTAGTGGAGACTGCTTTACATAGTAATGGCATAGATACCATTGACTTTTTATTGGATGCTAACAAAAGCGGTCGTTTTGAAACCTTGAACAAAGTAGCCAGCGGTGGAGAGCTTAGCCGAATTATGCTTTGTATTAAATCATTGGTTGCCCGTAAGCTTCAGTTACCTACCTTGATATTTGACGAAATTGACACGGGTATAAGTGGGGAAGCTGCAAAACAAGTAGGACTTATTATGAAAGACCTTTCTGATTCCCATCAGTTATTATCTATTACTCACCAACCCCAGATTGCAGCAAAAGCTGCGTCGCACTACTTTGTGTATAAGGCTGTGCAGGGTAATAAAATAACGACTTCTATCAGGTTGTTAGACGAACTGGAAAGAATAAACGTAATTGCGCAGATGTTAAGTGGTGAAAAACCGACCGCTGCTGCGTTGGAAAATGCTCGTGAAATGTGTAAGGGAAACTAGTTGGCTATTGATTTTTAGTTGCGATGGCTGCTATAGGGTGGTTTCTTTCAATTTATATTCACCTTCATTTTTCATTTATTTTCTTAACAATTTTCTTTTAAAAAATAAGAATGCTATTTTTACTGCTCAAATTAAATCAACATGTCATATAATTTACTAAAAGGAAAGAAAGGAATCATTTTTGGGGCACTAGATGAAAAATCAATCGCTTGGAAAACTGCCTTGCGTTGTCATGAAGAGGGAGCTGAAATTTTACTTACTAATGCTCCAGTTGCTATGCGAATGGGAGAAATTAATAAACTAGCTGAGCTGATCAACGCTCCTGTTATCCCTTGCGATGTTAGTAGCAATGAGGATGTATTAAACCTCATAACAAAAGCTAAAGAGCATTTTGGTGGAGGAGTAGATTTTATTTTGCATTCAATAGGAATGAGCCTTAACGTTCGTAAGGGTAAGCATTATACAGATATTGATTATGGCTTTAATCAGAAAACATTAGATATTTCATCGATGAGTTTGCATCGTGTATTAGCTACTGCAATGAAGTTAGATGCGATTAATGAATGGGGTAGTGTAGTGGCACTTACTTATATTGCTGCTCAACGTGTTTTCCCTGATTATAATGAAATGGCAGATGCTAAAGCTTTGCTAGAAAGCGTAGCGCGTAGTTTTGGATATCACTATGCTCAGAAAAAGCATGTAAGAGTCAATACTATTTCTCAATCACCTACTAGAACTACTGCTGGTAGCGGGGTAAAAGGTTTTGATGGCTTTATTAACTTCGCTGAAAAGATGAGTCCTTTGGGTAATGCTAGCTCAGAAGATTGTGCAAATTATTGTGTTACTATGTTTAGTGATTTGACTAGAATGGTGACGATGCAAAATCTTTTTCATGATGGAGGGTTCTCTTTTACTGGAGTTACACACTCTGTAATGGATATCATGGAAAAATAAGTTGCAGGGATAGTGCTCTTAATGAGGGGTAGATTTTTTTCATTTCTAATAAAAAAATATTGTGGATTTAATCGAAATAGTTGGCCTTACCGGCTCGATTTTAAGTAGCATTACTTTTATGCCTCAGGTTTATCAAACTTGGAAAACAAAAAGTGTGGGTGACCTTAATTTATTTATGATGCTGATTGTTTTTATCAGTACAATCATCTGGTTGGTATATGGAATAGGAAAGTCGTTACTTCCCGTAATTATCTGTAATGGAATTATTTGTTTCTTATCCCTACTGTTAATTTATTTTAAATATAGGTATACCAAAAAGTAGGCAATCAACTTTTTGAAATTAATTAATAAGACCTAAGAAATTTTAATTAAGGAAAACTGGATCAATTTTTATTGAAGGAATATATTCGTCTATAATTACTACGAAAGCCACCAATTTTGAGATTGGTGGCTTTTAATTTTATTTTTCATCATTTAGAGAGCATCCAGTTTTTACACTTTATGCTTGCAGGTTAATATTCGTCCTCGTTGAAAAAGAAATCATCTTGGCTTGGATAGTCAGGCCAGATATCTTCGAGTCCCTCATATAATTCACCTTCATCCTCTAGCTCTTGCAAGTTTTCAATTACTTCAATAGGTGCACCACTTCTGATGGCATAATCTATTAGTTCATCTTTTGATGCAGGCCAAGGGGCATCTTCTAAATGGGAGGCTAATTCTAGGGTCCAAAACATCTTCTATATAGATTTAATTTTTGCAAATGTAAAAGTTTGAACTCATTAAACAAATGTATTTTTTACCCAAAAAATCTGGAGTGGTTAATAACTTCCAAATAATGACAGGGACGGCTTGTTAATTCTTAATAATTAGTTACTTTAGCTAGATGTTAACTGCCACTAATATTGTTAAAAATTACGGACTTTTGCCTGTTTTGAAGGGGGTTGATATTCAGATTAACAAGGGTGAAATTGTCAGTATAGTAGGTTCTTCGGGAGCTGGCAAAAGCACACTGCTGCACATTTTGGGTACTTTGGATGGGGCAGATGAGGGGTCAATTATATTGGAGGGGCAAAGAATTGAGCACTTAACGGGCAGAAAATTGGCTGCCTTTAGGAATAAAAATATTGGCTTTGTTTTTCAATTTCATCACCTTTTACCTGAATTTACTGCACTAGAAAATGTATGTATTCCTGCATGGATAGCTGGAACAAAGAAAAAGGAAGTAATTACAAGGGCGACTCAATTGTTAACAACTTTAGGGCTGGGAAGTCGTTTGGAGAACAAACCGCAGCAACTTTCGGGGGGAGAACAGCAAAGGGTGGCTGTAGCAAGGGCATTGATTAATAACCCCTCCATCATCATGGCGGACGAACCTACTGGCAATTTGGATAGTGCCAATGCTAAAGAATTACATCAGCTATTTATAGATTTAAGAAATCAGTTTAATCAAACTTTTTTGATTGTTACGCACAATGAAGAACTCGCACAAATGAGTGATCGGATTTTGCAAATGAAGGATGGAAAGATAATTAACTAATTCACCCGAGGTTTCCAAGCTACCTCTGCCACTCCTAGTTGGTGTGAGATATACCTACTTAAAATAAAAAGATAATCACTTAACCGATTGATATATTTAATCACCAGAGGGTCTACAAAAAGATGATGTTCCTGCATATTAACACACAATCTTTCTGCTCGTCTACAAACGCAGCGCGCTATATGAGTTGTAGAGATAGCAGGATGTCCTCCAGGTAATATAAAGAACTTCATTTCAGAAAGTACCTCATTCATTTTATCAATCTCCTTTTCCAAAATTTCAATATCTCCCTCTTTTAAGTCAGGAATTTTCATCGAAGGAACTTTTTCAGGATCGCATGCAAGAGAAGATCCTACTGTAAATAATCGGTCTTGTATTTCTTTTAGCATCAACTTACTTGACTCATCCGAAACTAAATCAATAATTAGTCCGATGTAAGAATTTAATTCATCAATGGTGCCATAGGTCTCAATGCGTAAATGACTTTTAGGAACCCTTGTACCTCCAATTAAACTGGTAGTACCAAGATCACCGCTTTTTGTGTAAATTTTTAAAGCCATTTTTTTTTAAAATATTTAGAGGCAACGAAAAAATCGAGTAAAAATTAAAAATATACTAGGCTGTTTGTGTGATTAAAGTAGGGTGGTTATTTAATTTATCGCTTTCAATAACTCCATCTCTTAATCTAATGACTCTATGAGCAAAACCAGCAATATCTTCCTCATGGGTAACTAATATTACGGTATTTCCGTCATTATGAATTTTACCTAAAATATCCATAATCTCATGAGATGTTTTAGAGTCGAGATTTCCTGTAGGTTCATCCGCTAGAATGATGGATGGATTATTGATTAATGCTCTAGCAATAGCAACCCGCTGACATTGTCCACCACTTAGTTCATTCGGTTTATGGCTACTCCTGTCATCTAATTTTACTTTTCTCATTACTTCTAGGGCTCTATCCATTCTTTCCGCCTTTCCAATTCCACTATAAATTAACGGTAATGCAACATTTTCCAGGGCAGTAAGCCTAGGTAATAAATTAAATTGCTGAAATACAAAACCAATTTCTTTGTTACGAACTTCAGCCAAATCATCATCTGGCATACTGCTCACGTCTTTTCCATTAAGGATATATTTTCCTCCAGAAGGAGTATCGAGGCAACCTAAAATATTCATTAGGGTTGATTTACCTGAACCGCTGGGACCCATTAATGCTACATATTCATTTTTAAAAATATCCATGTTGAGCCCCTTTAGCACTTGCAACTCCTGTTTTCCGAGGTAATAACTTTTTACGATATTCTCTAAATGAATGATTCCTTGCATAATGATGTATTGTTAGTGGATTGTTTTATTTAGTTTTTAATTACTTCCCCTTGCTAGCCTTAAATACTAGGGATATAAAGGCTTTTATTTAAAATGAACTATCTAATTATTTTTTAATAACCTTCGGCACTTTAAAAAACTGGTTATCCTTCATTACCGCATTTTTTAGTCCTTCTTCTCTTGTAATGCTGCCTTTTATCTCATCTTCCCTTAACGCATTAACATTGTCACTCATATGCAATAATGGGGATACTCCAGTGGTATCCAGCTCATTTAATTTTTCTACAAACTGAATCATCCTTTGAAGATCATTTTTTATGCCTGACTTTTCTGTATCATCAAATTGGAGCCTTGCAAGGTTAGCCAATTTATCTACTAATGCGTCATTTACTTCCATTGAACAAAAATAAAGTATTCCTATTATATGTACCCAATAATTGGATAAGTGGTCGTAGTTTATATTTCAAGGGTGTAAAACCTCCTCTATATCATTATTTGATAGAAGCGGCATTTTCATCCTGGGTACCTTTTTCTGAAAAATAGCCCTTCATCTCTTTCCAAAGCCCTTTTATGGCAAACCTATTCTCCAAGGCTATCTATTGCAGTTATAGCCTCAGTATAGGCTAATTAAAAAATTGGAAAAAGACATTGAAATTTTTCATTTCACTTGACCAATCACAATCGAGTTTTGTTATCTTCGCCTTCCTTATGACTGGAAAAAAGAAAATAGTAATGAGTGGCATTCGCCCTACCGGATTTTTACATTTGGGTAATTATTTTGGGGCTATCCAAAATTATGTCAAAATGCAGGATGAATTTGAGTGTTATTTCATGGTGGCCGATCTGCATTCACTTACTACTCATCCAGATACTAGCGAACTGAAAAATAATGTTTACAGAGTTTTAGCCGAAAATATTGCTTGCGGTTTGGATCCAGAAAAAGTAGCACTTTATTGTCAAAGTCATGTATACGAAACTGCTGAATTATATTTATACCTGAATATGTTGGCCTATATTGGCGAACTAGAAAAGACAGTTACTTTTAAGGACAAGGTTCGCCAGCATCCAGAAAATATCAATGCAGGACTTTTAACTTATCCTGTTTTACAAACAGCCGATATTATTCTGCACCGAGCTAGTTATGTGCCGGTAGGAAAAGATCAGGAGCAACATTTAGAGATGGCTAGAAATTTTGCTCATCGATTTAATTTCCGTTATGGTGAAATATTCCCTGAACCGCAGGCTTTTAACTACAATCAAGTGTTGGTGAAGGTTCCCAGTTTAGACGGAACTGGAAAAATGAGTAAAAGTGAAAACCAGTTAGCCACTTTATTTTTGGCTGATGAGGATGATTTGATAAGAAAAAAAGTAATGAAGGCAAAGACGGATAGTGGTCCTACCGAAAATAATTCTGTCAAGCCAGATTATATAGAAAACATTTTTGGATTAATGCGATTGGTCAGTAGTGAGGAAGTGATTACAAAATTTGAACACGATTATAATCATTGCAATATTCGATATGGAGATATGAAAAAGCAGTTGGCAGAAGATATGGTTTCTTTTATATCTCCAAAAAGAAATAAAGTAAATCATATACTTAGTGACGAAGCTTATTTGAAGGAAGTGATGCAGAAAGGAGCGGAAAAAGCAAGAAAAAGTGCTCAGGCCACTATGCAGTTGGTAAGAGAGGCAATGGGTTTAAATTATTAATTATTGCTTGAATGTTTTAGGTAAAGCGTTAGTATTTCAACTATTTTAGAGGAAAGAAAACTTCGCCTAAACCCTTGAAAAACAAGGTAATCATGATTAACAGGAAAGGAAAGAAATTTTATATCCGGAATATAATTATGTTTGCTTACTTTCATTCAATAAATTACTTTTCGATATCATTATAAATATTATCCTATAAAAGATAGGTATGGCAAAAATCAAAAAACCGAAGCATATTGCAGTAGCCGGTAACATCGGTGCTGGTAAGACAACTTTAACAGAATTGTTGAGTAAGCATTATAAATGGATTCCGCAATTCGAAGATGTTGATCATAATCCGTATCTCAATGATTTTTATGAGGACATGCCTCGATGGAGTTTTAACCTTCAAATATTTTTCCTTAACAGTCGTTTAAACCAATTACTTGAAATAGATCGTGGTACGGAAACGGTTATTCAGGATAGGACTATTTATGAGGATGCTAATATTTTTGCTCCTAATTTACATGATATGGGATTGATGGGAAAAAGGGACTTTGATAATTATTTTCAGTTTTTTGAGACCTTGAAAAAAATGGTAAAGCCTCCCGATTTATTGATTTATCTGAAAGCTTCTGTACCTACATTGGTGGCTCAAATACAGAAAAGAGGTAGGGAGTATGAAGAAAATATCCGTCTGGATTACTTGAAAAAATTAAATGATTATTACAATAACTTTATTGATACTTACAAAGAAGGACCACTTTTAATCATTGATGCGGATAGTAATAAGTTTGCTGAAAATGAAGAGCATTTAGGACAAATTATTACAAAAATTGACTCTACTTTATTTGGTTTGTTTTAATAGCGTGATTTCGAAGTTGGATGGTGAGTGTAATTCTTTTTTCTCTTTAGAGTAGCCTCCCGGCTATTGATTATAAATCTTTTCTATTAGATGAATGATTATTTCTTCTAAATAATTATTCAATTACTATTGATTCATAGGATCACCTTTTAATTTTATAGATGGTTTATTTTAATTATAACGGCAAAATACATCCTGAGGGAAGCCCAGTGATTGGAGTTGATAATCGGGGGCTCAGATATGGAGATGGTTTATTTGAAACTATCAAAATGATCAATGGGAAACTGCTATTTGAAGATGACCATTTCGCCCGACTTTGGAAGGGATTGAAAGTTTTAGAATTTGAAATCCCCAAAAATTTGACTGTAGATTTTTTGCAAAAAGAGATGACAGCATTGGCGCAAAAGAATGGTCATGCGAACGCAGCAAGAATTCGATTGAATATTGTAAGAGGGGATGGAGGACTCTACGATGCAAAAAATCATTTACCTAATTATATCATACAAAGCTGGCCTTTAGCACCAAGTAATGGAGAATGGAATAGCAATGGCTTAGTGTTAGGGATTTATGAAGCTGCAAAAAAAAGCTGCGATTTACTAAGTAACCTCAAACACAATAATTACCTTCCTTATGTACTTGCTGCGCTAACAGCTAAAACTCAAAAATGGAATGACGCTATTGTATTAAATACGAATGGAAGGATATGTGACACTACTATTGCCAATATTTTTATTGTCAAAGATGGGGTTGTGTATACTCCTTCTCTGCAAGAAGGTTGTGTAGCAGGGGTGATGAGAAGAGTGGTTATTCAACAGGTATTAAAATCAGGTATCGATTTGATAGAAAAGGAAATTAGTATTTCCGAGTTATTGGCTGCTGACGAAGTTTTTTTAACGAATAGTATTTATAATATTAGATGGGTGCAAGGTATTGGAGACATTACGTTCAAAAATAGTTTGACCTATACAATTTTTTCGTCTTTACAGTCAACTATTTTATAAAATATATGTTTTATATAGAGTAAATGAAAAAAGTAAATATTATATGGTTTCGCCGGGATCTTCGGCTAGATGACAATGCTGCACTTTATCATGCACTTCGATCTGATGTACCGGTATTACCGATATTTATTTTTGATAAAAATATTTTAGATCAGCTAGAAGATAAGACAGATAGGAGAGTAGCATTCATTCATTCCGCATTGAATGAAATGCAGCAGAAATTAATCAAATTAGGTGCTTCATTAGAAGTTTACTATGGCACTCCGCTAGAAATATTCAAAAGCTTATTAAATAAATATCGAGTACAGCAAGTGTTCACCAATCATGATTATGAACCTTATGCGTTGGAGAGAGAAAAACTGATTACTCAATTGTTGGAAAATCATCAAGCTCGATTAGTTACTTTTAAAGATCAGGTGATATTTGAAAAAAACGAAGTGATTAAAGACGATGGCACTCCGTATACCATATTTACACCTTATAGTAGAAAATGGAAGGCTACCTTGTTGGAAGATCATTTAAAACCATTTGATACTCAAAAGTATTTTAATCATTTTTTTCAGCAGGATGCTTTCGCAATTCCAAGTTTGCAATCCATGGGCTTTATTGAGGTTGAAAAATCTTTTCCATCAAAATCTTTGGATGAAGAGATAGTAAAAAAATATGCAGTTCAAAGAAATTTTCCAGCTATTGAGGGTACTTCAAAATTGGGTGTTCATTTGCGTTTTGGTACGATCAGTATTCGAGCACTAGCCAGAAAAAGTAGCGGGCTCTCTGAAACTTATTTAAATGAATTGATTTGGAGAGATTTTTATCATATGATATTGTTTCATTTTCCGCAGGTTGGTCATTATAAAGCTTTTAAGCAAGCCTATGATATGATTGAATGGCGTAAAGATGAAGATGATTTTAAAAAATGGTGCAATGGGGTAACAGGATATCCTATTGTGGATGCAGGTATGCGCGAGTTAAACGCAACTGGTTTTATGCATAATAGAGTACGCATGATCGTTGCTTCTTTTCTTACCAAACACTTATTAATTGATTGGAGATGGGGAGAAGCCTATTTTGCTCAAAAGCTGTTGGATTTTGATTTGGCTGCCAATAATGGTGGATGGCAATGGGCTGCAGGAAGTGGATGCGACGCGGCACCCTATTTCAGAATATTTAACCCCTATCTTCAAACACAAAAATTTGATCCAAAGTTGGAGTATATTAAAAAGTGGGTGCCCGAATTCCAGGAATTTACTTATCCAGCTCCTATTGTAGTGCATGAAGAGGCTAGAAAGAGATGCCTAGAAGTATATGGAAAGGCTTTGAAAAAATAATTCTTTTATTGAGTTAAAAGCATTTTTAAAATAGCGATGGTTAAAATTAGCATTGAATAAAAATAAAGTGAGGTAAGCTTATTGTTTACTTTGCTTAAAAAAAATAATGAAACAAGTGGTAAAGAGAATAGCAGGATCAGATTGGGAAGCCAAACTATTTCATAGATGACTCCTACAATGGTGAAATAGTAGACATTGATTAATCCAGCTAAAATCCAAAATAAACTTACTTCAATACTCAGAAAAAATATAATCTTACTTAAGTTAGTGTGCTTATTTTTTGCTGTATTCATTTGTTTTTCTTTACTGAATTTTTAAAGTGCTACGAAAATATCTTTTCTGTTTTTGAAGTCTCCTTTAAATTGGATAGGGTGATTTTCGAGTAACCTCAAAATTGCATTTTTTCCTTTCACACCTAATTCGAGTGAATACTCATTTACGTATAAATCAATATGTTGGCGCATTACTTGTTCGCTCATTTCTTGAGCATGGCATCTTATATAATCAGTAAGTGCGGGGTATTTTGAAAAGGCAAAGGCTATACTTTTTTTAATTAGTGCATCGATGTTTTGTTGTATAGAAATATCCAATTCTTTTTTGATTACAATACCTCCCAGTGGAATAGCATTGCTTGTTTTTTTCTCCCAATAATCACCTAAGTCCGTTATTTTCTTTAACCCCTTTCCTTCATAGGTGAATCGGTTTTCATGAATGATTACACCTAAACCTTTCTTTGCTAAAACAAAATCTTCAATTTCATCATAGCGAATAAATATTTTGTTTTTTGCTTGGGGATAGGCCATTGAAAAAAGGAGGTGAGCAGTGGTATTTTCACCCGGAATAGCAATGAGCGAATCTTCAATGGATTGTTTAGGATCAGCAGTTGAAGAAATTAATAGGGGTCCTACCCCTTTTCCTAGGGCACTGCCGCTATTCAATACCTTATATTTATCTAAAACCAACGGGAGTACTCCATAACTAAGTTTTGTAATTGCTAACTTTCCCTCTTGAGCCCATTGATTGAGCGTTTGAACATCTTCGAGTAGTACGTCAAATTGAAAACCATTGGTATCAATCTTTTGATTGACAAGTGCATCAAAAATAAAAGTATCATTAGGGCAGGGAGAAAAGCCAAGGGTTAGTTTCATATCAATTACTTTCTGGGGGGTAGTTCATTTTTAATCAGATCAATGAAAGTTTTTAGCTCCTCATTTAAATTACTAATGGCCTCTTTTATTTTCCATTTAGTTTTGTCTCGCTCACCTACTTTGTTGGAAATACTTCTTAACTGTATGAAAGGAATTTTTTGATGTAATCCTATAAAATGTAAAGCGGCTCCTTCCATACTTTCTGTTTCAGGTGAAAAATGAATAATAGACTGATTCTTTTGAACTTCACTATCACTTACTTTATTAACTGTAATCGCTTTTACGGCTTTTAATTTCGAAATAGAAATGAGTTTACTTGAATTAATTAGCCAGCCATCGGTAAAAGGAAATTCATTTCCGTTAGCAAAATTTGATTTGAAAATAGGGGTAAATTCATTTTTTTCTTCCATACCGATATCGCCAAAAGTATCTTGTTTTACGATGACTACTTCACCCAATGAAAGGGTATTCGAAAATGAACCTGCAATTCCTGCCTGAATAATAATGTCTGGTTGTAAGGAAAGTATTGCTTTTTGAAGATAGAATAAAGTCGAAGGAACACCCACCCCGGTAATAAGAACATCAATGTTTTTATTGGAAGATAAATAGGGTTCAATTTCTTGTTGGGTGGCTGCTGTTAATAAAATTCGCATAGTACAAATTTCGGCTATAGTCTTCATATTTTGGTATTTTGGGACTACCTTTGCTGAAATTTTGAGGATATACGATGGTTTACATTACCCGAATAGAACATTTTAACGCAGCTCACCGCCTTTTTAATCCAACTTGGACTAAGGAGAAAAATGAGGAAGTATTTGGTAAATGTGCTAATGAGAATTGGCATGGACATAACTTCGAATTATATGTTACGCTAAAAGGGGAACCTGATATTGATACTGGATTTGTTTTCGATGTAAAAAAATTGAGTTTGATTGTTCAGCAGCACGTGATTGATAAATTAGATCACAAAAATCTCAACTTAGATGTTGACTTTATGGCTGGCAAATTATGTTCCATTGAAAATTTAGTAATCGGTATTTGGGGGGAGCTAGTACCCCATTTGCCCAAGGATGTGCATTTACATTGTCTGAAATTATATGAAACTCCCCGAATTTTTGTTGAATATTACGGAGATTAATTGTTAGATAGGTCGCTTTTTATTTGAGTACAGCAAACAATTGGTAATTTCAATTGTTAGTTATTTCGAGAGTTGATGGGTTTGAACAGCAAACTTCTGTTATAACCTTCAGTATTAAACGTTCTAAACTATTTTCCTTTTATAAGTTTAAATGTTTTTGTTACTGTTTTAACCATTTCAATTTTTAATTATAAGTAATGAATAGTATGAATAATAAGGTATCAGTCTTTCGAGTTGAACACTTTAACGCTGCCCATAGGCTTAATAATCCGGCATGGGATGAGGTAACTAATGAGCGGGTATTTGGTAAATGCAATAATCCGAATTACCATGGGCATAATTATGAATTGGTTGTAAAGGTTTCTGGTATTCCTGATTTGACTACTGGTTATGTATATGATTTAAAATTGTTAAGTGATCTGATAAAAAAATATGTTTTAGAAAAATTTGATCATAAAAATTTAAATGAAGATACCGTCGAGTTTAAAAATTTAAATCCGAGTGCTGAAAATATTGCTATAGTGATCTATAATATTTTGAGAGATAAAATAGACAATAAATTTGATTTACAAATTCGGTTATATGAAACACCCCGAAATTTTGTTGAATATCCAGTTAATTAAAAACAACACGAATGGCTTATAAAAAAATTGAGCAATACGACCAACCTGTTACAGAAGGGTTAATCAAAAGTTATACCGACGCATTGGGATTATTGGGTGAGGATCCAACAAGGGAGGGGCTTCAAAAAACACCTGAAAGGGTTGCAAAAGCTATGCAATTTCTTACTCAGGGATATCATCAAGATGCTAATGCAATTTTAAATTCTGCAAAATTTCATGAAGAGGTAAGCGAGATGATTATTGTTAAGGATATAGAATTATATAGTATGTGCGA
This sequence comes from Chitinophagaceae bacterium, assembly GCA_947380605.1. Lineage (GTDB taxonomy): Bacteria > Bacteroidota > Bacteroidia > Chitinophagales > Chitinophagaceae > Ferruginibacter. The sequence goes on along the minus strand of CANCRO010000012.1, from coordinate 19,695 downwards.
GCATCATATGCTCCCTTTTTATGGTAAGGCGCATGTTGCTTATATTCCTAATGGTTGGATTACAGGGCTGAGTAAAATTGCAAGAGTGGTTGATGTTTATAGTAGGCGTCTTCAAGTTCAAGAAAGACTTACCCATCAAATATTAAATTCTATAAAAGAAACGCTTAATCCAATTGGCGTAGCAGTGGTTATTGAAGCTTCCCATCTTTGTATGATGATGAGAGGGGTTCAGAAACAAAATTCTGTAACTACCACCTCAGCCTTTTGGGGTGAATTTGAACAAAATGAAACAAGAAGTGAGTTTTTAAAATTGATTAGTGCAAAACTTCATTAAATCATTCTGATTGAATTGTTTCTTCCAAAATTTATCTAGTAGTGGTTATATTTTTAGCATAAATAGTATAACAAGCCCTTTATTTGTATCATAATAATTTTAATCTTATTCTTGTCGGATTAAAATTTTATTTTTGATTAAAATTTACAAGAAGTATGGCAAATGCATTTGTTTTTCCAGGTCAAGGTTCGCAGTTTAGTGGAATGGCTAAAAATTTGTACGAATCGAATCCTTTTGTAAAAAACTTATTTGAGCAAGCAAATGAAATCTTAGGCTTTCGTATATCCGACATCATGTTTACTGGCAGTGATGATGATTTAAAACAAACCAACGTTACTCAACCAGCTGTATTTTTACATTCAGTAGCAGCATTTAAAACCTTGCAGGATGTTAAGCCGGATATGGTAGCAGGGCATTCATTAGGAGAGTTTTCTGCTTTAGTGGCTAATCGTGTATTGAGTTTTGAGGATGCGTTGAAGCTGGTTTCTATTCGAGCGAATGCCATGCAAAAAGCTTGTGAATTGGCTCCATCAACTATGGCAGCCGTATTGGCTTTAGCAGACGAAAAGGTAGAGCAAATATGTGCTGAAGTGTTGGCTGAAACAGGTGAAGTAGTAGTGCCAGCTAATTATAATTGTCCAGGTCAGTTAGTGATCAGTGGTTCAGTAAAAGGGATTGAAATTGCCTGTGAAAGAATGAAGGCTGCTGGAGCTAAAAGAGCGCTTGTTTTACCAGTGGGTGGAGCATTTCATTCACCCTTGATGACTCCAGCTAAAGAAGAGTTAGCAGCAGCAATTGAGGCGACTACTTTTTACCAATCCTCTTGTCCAGTGTATCAAAATGTAGTAGCTAAAGCGGTAACCGATGCAGAAGATATTAAAAAAAATCTGATTGATCAGCTAACGGGTGCTGTAAGATGGACTCAAAGTGTTCAAGCAATGGCAACTGATGGCGCCACTCAATTTACAGAAGTGGGACCAGGTAAAGTTTTACAAGGATTAGTACAAAAGATTAATAAGGAAATGGTGGTAAATGGAGTCAGTTAATTAAAAGGGATCCAAATCAATTCAATAAAAAAACTCCAGGCTTTTAGTCTGGAGTTTTTTATTGAATTTTTATCTTCTTAGTATTAAATACTTAAAGTGCTTAGTACACTATTCATATTTCTTACAGCCTCAGCACTTTTATTAAATGCGGCTTGCTCTTCTTCATTTAATTTGTAGTCGATAATTTTTTCCCATCCATTTCTTCCAATAATTACCGGTACACCTAAGCAGATACCAGTTTGTCCGTATTCTCCTTCCAAGCTAACGCAACAAGTAAATAATTTTTTCTCATCTCTAACGATGCTTTCTACTAATGCTGCAGTTGCAGCACCTGGCGCATACCAAGCAGAAGTACCCAATAGGCCAGTAAGCGTAGCTCCTCCAACCATTGTATCAGCAGCTACTTTTTTAAGTGTTTCTGCATCTAGGTAATTGCTTACTGGAGATCCTTGGTAAGTGGCTAATCTGGTTAAAGGAATCATAGTAGTATCACCATGTCCGCCAACTACTACACCCTGTAAATCAGTAGAAGTGCAGCCAATAGCGGTTGATAAATAATATTTGAAACGGCTGCTATCCAAAATACCACCCATTCCTATAATTCTGTTTTTAGGTAATCCGCTAGATTGTAATGCTAAATAAGTCATCGTATCCATTGGGTTACTAATGATAATGATAATTGCATTAGGAGAGTGTTTAAGAATATTTTGAGTTACTCCTTTAACAATTCCTGCATTGATACCAATGAGCTCCTCTCTAGTCATTCCTGGTTTACGAGGAATTCCTGAAGTAATTACTGCTACATCAGTACCAGTAGTTTTTGTATAGTCATTGGTACTACCAACTATTTTTGTATCATAGCCTAAAAGCGCTGCTGTCTGCATCATATCTATGGCCTTGCCTTCTGCAATTCCTTCTTTGATATCTAACAACACGAGTTCATCACACAATTCTTTTCGAGCAATATTATCGGCACAGGTAGCTCCTACAGCACCAGCACCTACTACAGTAATTTTCATAATAAAAATTTAAGTTGTATTAAGGAATTAATTTGATTGGCAAAGTTAAGTGCATTCAGCCTATAAAATGAAAAATGCAACAATTCAGTAGCTAAAATTAGACAATTATTTAACAGTTTAAATTAGACTTTTATTCTTTATAAATTATTTTAAAGCATCTAAAATAGCCGGAACACCAATATTTCCAACAAAAGCTTTTGCAAGAATCGCTCTTCGATCATATAAAAAAATGGATGGATAAGTTGTTACTTTATAAGTAAGGCCTAATTTAAAATTTATATCTTGTCCAACCTTAACATTTGGCATGGAGGCTAAGCCAAATTCCTTGTAAAATTTCTTGATTTCCTGATAAGGAGCTACCGATAATAGCAAAATTTTAACCCCCTTTAGTTCTTTTTTGTAGGCAAGTAATTCATTGGTTTGTTTATGACAATGGTCACAATCTGGACTAAAGAACATCAGTAAAAAAGGGGTGTTTTTAGGTAAATTTTTACTGCTAAAAATGGAGCTGTCAGGAAGGATATGGACAGAGATGTTGGGTAGTGAAACAAATTTATTTACATAATCATTTTGATTTTGAGCAAATAAACCAGTCGTAAATAGAGAAAGGATTAATAAAATGGTATAATTTTTCAATTTGAATAATTTTGGCAAAGTTAAATTTTTATATGGAGTCTATCAATAGTTATACTCAAAAGTTGACAGGTGAAGTTGGACTATTGTGAACAGTAACCTTTTACTTATATCATTGAAAAACTATATTTTAGAAGCCAAATTTCCTATTTAGCATTAGTATGCCTACTTTTGCAGCACAGTAAATATAGACTCAGCAGGGTCGGTATGGATTAGGAAAAGATTTTTCTAAAAAACGAATAACCAATAGTTATCACTAAATAATAAAATAAACATGGCAACTACAGCAGACATGCGTTCAGGACTAATCATCAAAGTAGATGGAAGTTTATACTCTGTAATAGAATTTGGGCAAAACAAGACAGCTCGTGCCGCTGCAAAAGTATGGGCAAAATTAAAGGGGGTAGACAATACCCGTACTATTGAACTTACTTGGAATAGTGGGGAAACTATCTTTCCAGTTAGAGTGGAGAAGAAGGCTTATCAATATTTATATAAAGACGATACGGGGTATAGTTTTATGGATATTGAAACTTTTGAACAAATCACCGTTCCTGAAGCGATGGTAGATGCGCCTAAATTTTTAAAGGATGGTCAGGAAGTATCAGTCTTGATCAATGGAGAAACCGATATGCCAATGGGTGTTGAATTGCCTGATAAAATTGTTTTACTCGTTACTTATAGCGAACCAGGGATGAAAGGCGATACGGCTACCAAAACCTTGAAACCTGCTACCGTTGAAACTGGGGCTACTGTCAATGTACCTTTATTTGTAAATGAAGGGGAATTGATAAGGGTAAATGCTAAAACAGGGGAGTATGTAGAAAGAGTGAAAGAATAAGTGTAAGCTGGAGGAAGGGGTTGACGCTTTAGAGTCAATTTATTACCAGTAATTTTTAGGGCTTATTTTTCGGATAATTTATGGCTAATGATATCTCCAAAACATCAAAAAATATCAAAAAAAGGGAAAAATTTAAATTTTTCCCTTTTTTTATTTTAGCTATTTTTTGGCCAATTATTGCCATTTTTTACTGATTTTTAGCCATTTTTGGCGCTTTTTTGACAATTTTTATAAATTCTTTCTTTTTAAAAACTTGCATTATTAACAAATCATTACCTACCTTAGCCCCCCGTTTGTAATCAACTAAACCATTTAATGAATTATTATGGATATCAAACAAATTCAAGAGCTGGTAAAGCTCATTAATAAGACGAATATCGGAGAAATTACCATTGAAGAAGAAGGGGTTAAAATAACCGTAAAGCAAAAGAAAGATCCTGTTCAGCACATTATTGCAGGTGGACAGCAAGCTCCAATGTTTTCGGCCCCAGCTGCACCTAGTCCAGCTGCTCCTGCTCCTGTTACTCCTGCGCCTGCAGTTGCTGCAGCCCCCAAAACCGATAACTACCTTACTATTAAAAGTCCAATGATTGGTACATTCTATCGCCAGTCTGGTCCTGGAAAGCCCATATTTGCTAGTGAAGGTGATGAAGTATCTCCTGGTTCAATCGTTTGTATTATTGAGGCGATGAAGCTTTTTAATGAGATTGAAAGTGAGGTAAAAGGTAAAATAGTTAAGATTTTAGTGGAAGATGCCAGTCCAGTTGAGTTTGATCAACCATTATTTTTGGTAGATCCTAGCTAATTTGACTTTTAGTCTATGGCTTGAATGGTAACTAATATTGATTCTAAAATTTGAAATCAACAATTAGTTTTATCAGATTCCTTATTTTTTGATTTGGCTAAATTTTTAATACGATTGTATTAATTGATGGAGCCTTTTTAAAATTTTCAAATTTGTCATTATGTTCAAAAAAATATTGATTGCCAATCGAGGAGAAATTGCACTACGTATTATTCGTACTTGTAAAGAGATGGGCATTAAAACGGTCGCTGTTTATTCTACTGCAGATAAAGATAGTTTACATGTAAAGTTTGCTGATGAGGCGGTATGTATTGGCAGACCAAGTAGTGTGGATTCTTACCTTAACATATTGCACATTATGGCTGCTGCGGAGATTACTAATGCAGATGCTATTCATCCTGGATATGGATTTCTTGCAGAAAATGCAAAGTTTGCTCAGATTTGTGCTGATCATGGTGTAAAGTTTATTGGACCTACACCTGATATGATTAATGCGATGGGTGATAAAATTACCGCGAAAGAAACAATGATTAAGGCTGGGGTACCGGTGGTGCCCGGGAGTGGAGGGTTATTAGAAAGTGTGGAGCAGGCAAAAGAGCTTGCTGCAAAAGTAGTAGGTTACCCAGTTATATTAAAGGCAACAGCAGGAGGAGGTGGTAAAGGTATGCGGGTGGTATGGGAAGAAAGTGAACTTGAAAAGGCATACGAAAATGCTAAAACAGAAGCCGCCGCGTCGTTTAAAAACGATGGTATTTACATGGAGAAATTTGTAGAAGAGCCTCGACATATCGAAATACAAATCGCAGGTGATCAATTTGGAAATGTTTGTCATTTGAGTGAAAGAGACTGTTCTATTCAACGTCGTCATCAAAAGTTAGTAGAAGAATCACCTTCTCCATTTATGACTCCAGAGTTAAGAGAAAAAATGGGGCAAGCGGCTATCAAAGCGGCCAGTGCTATTAATTATGAAAGTGTTGGTACCATTGAATTTTTAGTAGATAAAAACCGCAACTTCTACTTTATGGAAATGAATACGCGTATTCAAGTAGAACATTGTGTTACTGAAGAGGTAGTGAGTTACGATTTGATAAAAGAACAAATTAAAATTGCTGCAGGACATAAAGTGAGTGGTAAAAATTATTATCCTCAAATGCATGCGATTGAATGTAGAATTAATGCAGAAGATCCTTACAATGACTTCAGACCAAGTCCAGGCAAAATCACTGTATTGCATACCCCTGGAGGTCACGGAGTTCGGGTAGATAGTCATGTATACGCAGGTTATGTTATTCCACCTTATTATGACAGTATGATTGGTAAACTAATCACAGTTGCGCAAACAAGAGAGGAAGCAATTGACACCATGCATCGTGCATTAAGTGAGTACGTTATTGAAGGAATTAAAACTACCATTCCTTTTCATTTACAATTAATGAAGAATGAAGATTTCAGAAGTGGAAATTTTACTACTAAGTTTTTGGAATCTTTTAAAATGGTCTAATTGAAATAATTTATTTTTTAAAATTTTTAACAAAAGCCGTCGAAGGAATTTTTCTCGACGGCTTTTTTATAGCTATCCTATACTATATCGTACTATATCAATAGCATCAATATGATCTTCACTTTTATAGGTTGTAATCTTTTTATTATTTAAAATATTGCTAAATCCAATTTTTTAACCCTATTCAATTTGTTATCTTTGCAGCTCATTATTAATTGACTATACGAATGGCATTGATTAAAAGTATTTCTGGTATAAGAGGAACGATTGGAGGGAAAACTGGTGATAATCTTACCCCCGTTGATATTGTAAAATTTACTGCAGCATTTGGCACCTTATTAATTAAAGAGGGAGCTAATAAAAAAATAATTGTTGGAAGAGATGGAAGGATCAGTGGTGAAATGGTAAAAAATTTAGTGATTAGCACCTTACAAGCACTAGGCTTACAGGTAATTGATTTAGACTTCAGTACTACCCCTACAGTTGAAATGGCTGTTGTTTTTGAAAATGCAGGTGGAGGAATCATTCTTACTGCTAGCCATAATCCAAAGGAATGGAATGCTTTAAAATTGTTAAATAGTCGAGGTGAATTTATCAATAGTGCTGAAGGACAAAAAGTATTGGATATTGCCGAGAGAGAAGATTTTGATTTTGCAACAGTGGATAAATTACGAACGATTAGTTTAGACGATTCATTTTTAAATAAGCATATTGAAGCCGTAGTAAATTATGAACTGGTAGATGTTGCCGCTATCAAAAAGGCTAAATTTAAAATTGTCGTAGATGCGGTGAATAGTACTGGAGCTATTGCGGTACCAGCCTTGTTAAAGGCTTTAGGAGTAAAAGAAATAGAGATTTTAAACGGAGAAGTGAATGGTAAATTCGCTCATAATCCTGAACCCTTACCAGAGCATTTAACAGGCCTAAGTAATGAGGTAATGAAACAAAAGGCGAGTATTGGTATTGCAGTAGATCCTGATGTGGATCGACTTTGTTTTGTGTGTGAGGATGGGACTATGTTTGGAGAAGAGTATACTTTAGTGGCAGTTGCAGATTATGTGCTGAGTCGTCGTAAAGGAAATACCGTTTCCAATATGTCATCTACTCGTGCATTGAGAGATATAACAGAAAAGCAAGGGGGTGAATATTTTTCAAGTGCAGTGGGTGAAGTAAATGTGGTTAATAAAATGAAAGCAGTAAATGCGGTAATTGGTGGTGAGGGAAATGGTGGAATTATTGTACCAGATTTACATTATGGCAGAGATGCTTTAATTGGAATCGCTTTATTTTTAACTCATTTAGCGAATACAAAAAAAACAGTTAAGCAACTACGCAATTCATATCCCGATTATTTCATTAGTAAAAATAAGATTCAGTTAGAAAATGGGGTAGATGTGAAAAGTATATTTGAAAAAATTAAGGATAAATATAAAAACTGTCCCATTAATGTTGAAGATGGTTTGAAAATTGAGTTTGATAAGGATTGGGTTCATTTACGTACCAGTAATACGGAGCCAATTATTCGAATCTATGCTGAAAGTAATTTTTCAACAACCGCTGATAATATTGCAAGTAAATTAATGAAAGATATTAGTGAATTAATGTAAGTTGAAGATAAGAGTTGATTTCTGCTTACTAGATCAAAAAGATTTATTGACTGACGTATTAATTTTTTAATAACTTTTAGCGTCAATAAGTTTTTAATTAGACCAATTCTCCTAGTTAGGGAAATTATGAATAGAATTTACTTAGATAATGCTGCTACAACTGCTATTGATCCATTAGTACTGGAAGCAATGATGCCTTTTTTAACAGAAAAATTTGGCAATCCCTCTTCTATTTATTCCTATGGCCGTGAAACAAGAATGGCCATTGAGCAAGCACGAAAATCTGTGGCTAAAATATTAAATGCTCATCCAGCAGAAATTTTTTTTACTAGTGGAGGTACCGAAAGTAGTAATACGGCTATAATTTCTTCTGTAAGAAATTTAGGTTGCAAGCATATCATAACTTCTGAAATAGAACACCATGCCGTATCTCATACAGTTGACTATTTAAAAAAAGCGGGAGAGGTGTCTGTTAGTTTTGTAAAATTGATGCCCGATGGACATATTGATTTAGAAGATCTTGAAAAATTATTATCCTCCTCTTCAGTTAAAACATTGGTAACGCTAATGCATGCCAATAACGAGATTGGTAATATGCTCGATCTACATGCTGTAGGAACTTTATGTAATTCTTATAAGGCTATTTTTCATAGCGATACGGTTCAATCGGTCGCCCATTTTCCTTTTGATTTAAGAAATACCCCAATACATTTTATAACTGGTTCAGCACATAAGTTTCATGGGCCAAAAGGAACAGGGCTTTTATATATCAATGAAAATATAAGCATTCAATCATTGATACATGGTGGTGGACAAGAAAGAAATATGCGGGCTGGAACTGAAAATATCTATGGAATTGTAGGACTCTCAAAAGCATTGGAAATAGCAACTGCTAATTTTGAAGTTGACAAGGCATATATACTTTCTTTGAAATTATATATGTATGAGGCTTTGAATAAAAGTATTCCTGGTATAAGTTATAATGGAGATGTGCTAGGAAATAGTTTGTACACTATATTGAATGTGAGTTTCCCCGTTTCAGAAAAATCGGAAATGTTGCTATTTAATCTTGATATTAATCATATCTGTGCAAGTGGTGGAAGCGCTTGTACATCGGGTGCTGATCAAGGTAGCCATGTAATTAGAGCTATTCATAATAATGCTAATCAAGTAGCTGTTCGATTTAGTTTTAGTAAACACAATACCTTTGAAGAAATTGATTGGGTAGTAGAGAAGTTGAAAGAAGCGATTTAATCTTTAGCGAATTAAGACACTACTTCCTTTTAATTCAATTTTATTACCTGTGTCAATATTGGTGTATTGAAGGTACCAAACAAAAGTTCCTGGATCCTGGGGTTTTCCATTGTAGCTTCCATCCCATTTATTTTTCCAATTTTGAGTCTCAAAAACCATTTGACCAAATCGGTTATATACTCTAAATACTAAATCCTTTGCCTTATAGGCATTGGTAGGATATAAGTAATCATTCAGTCCATCATTGTTAGGGGAAAAAGCTTTAGGTATTGCGATATAACAATTACCAATTACCTGTATTGTTTTTATTAAAGTATCTGGACATCCAGCAATATTTTTTACAATAAGTTGTACAGGAATATTTTTTATTGAATTAGAAGGAGGATAAAATTGGGTAGGCGGAGTATTCAGTAAGCTAGTATTACCATTGCCAAAGTCCCATTCCCAGCTCACTACAGGTCCAGTACTTTTATCAATAAATTGAGCAGGATCACTAGGGCATACAACTGAGGTAGATTCAAAGGCTGCTGTCACTTTATTTTTTATCAAAGTAGTTATTGATGAGGAGGTGTCGGAACAAGTTCCATTGGTAACGATTAGGGTTGCCTGCTTATTTCCGATGGTTGACCAAATCAACGAGGTGGTTTTAAGCGAACTAGAAAGGTTATTATCAAAAGTCCAGCTCCAACTATTTACTCCGTTATTTCCATCATGAGCATAATCAATGGTATCAACCAAACAACCATATCTAATTTGAGTTTTGAAGTCTGCAGAAACGGTATCTATTGAAGTGAATTGAAGCGTTGCTCCAGCTATTGTAGCCGCACCACATTCATTGATAAGGGTATTTCCGTCAGTACCACTTTTAAGTTTAATTTGGAAAGTACCTGCTTTTTGAATGGGAGCTGATAAGTTTACTCTAATTATCTGAGTGAGACCATTTGAATTACAAATACCTGAGGCTCCTGCAATGGAAATTGGATAGGTGCCGGTGATAATAAAGTCGCTACCATCTGCTGCGATAGAATTACAAAGCATAGGATCTTTAAAAACCAACTCCAAAAATTTTGGTGCACATCCTATTCTTGAAATACTGTCCATGGGAGTGGGCGTTAAAGGGTATACCGTTACAGGTAGTGATTGACCATTCACGAATCCACGATCACAATTATCTAATAAATTATTTCCATCTGTACCTGTTTGAACATAGATAGTGTAATTACCTGGAGGTACTCTTCCAGCCAGCGTAAGTACTACAGAGTCCATGTCAAATCCAGTGCTGCATCCAATTCCAACGGCGCTAGTGATTGGAGCAATAGCAGGAGAAATACTGAAGTCAGATCCGTTGGAAGCTAGACTACTACACTTCATTTTTTTATTCAATTTTACCGATACACTGCTACCGTCGCAGGCAGCTCTTGCTTTGAGTAAATTAGGTATTACAGGATCGGTAATATTGGCGGTTCCTCCACCAAACGACAAGGAGTAGCCGCTTTGTGAATCGCTGAAGTGACTAATTAATAATAAGTAATTATGTCCTTGAATTAATGTGGGCATTTTGCTGAATAGAGGTAAGGGTGGGCCGATACCGGTTGATCCACAAACAACATTTAAAGTACCTGCTGATGATGCCCCTGTATTTCCAGGTTCACCAGACCAGTTGCAGGATACAAATAGACTGGCATCAGTGTAAACGTCTGCTGGGTTGCGATTGGTGACATCGAATAGTTGCCAATCGTAGTCATCTGAAAAAGTATTGGGCTTAATTAAAAAACCTAGCGTACCAGCAGTAAAGCAAGTGAATTTATACCAATAAGGATTTTTATCAGTTACCATTGATGCAGTGCAAGGACCAGGCACTAATCGATCTCCACAGATAGGAACGGATGCCATTTTAAAAGTGTCAGTTCCACAAACAGGAAAGGCGGTTTGTGGATTTTGTCCTAGGCCAGTACATACCGTTTGTGCATAGCTATTTCCGGAAAAGAAAAGCATCAAAAGGTAGAAAAATATTTTTTTATTACTGATCATGGAGTGATTGTAAAGATAAATTTAAATTCGTAATCAGTTTTAAAATTGGCTGGTTATTGCTGACTTTAAAAAAATAACTTATTGATTAGTACACCTACTAAAATTCTTTTGCAAAAAAATTAATTAATTTACTTTCCCTTTTACTTCCTGAAGTTTTAATAAGGCTTCAACGGGTGTTAATCGATTAATGTCAACCGCATTCAGTAAGGTTCTAATTTCTTCAAATGTGGCCGAGTGTGCATCAAAAATACTGAGTTGCATTTTTGGTATATTGAGTTGCTGAAGTTTCTCATTTAAATGAGCTGCTTTATTTTCTCCATTATTTCTGCTTTGCTCAAGTTGTAATAAAACTTCATTGGCACGTTCTATCAAACTTGGCGGCATGCCTGCCATTCGGGCTACATGGATACCAAAACTGTGCACACTTCCACCTGGTGCTAGTTTGCGTAAAAAAATAATTTTATTTCCTACTTCTTTATTAGTAACATGATAATTTTTTACTCGCAGTAATTTATTTTCTAACTCGTTTAACTCGTGGTAGTGGGTGGCGAATAGTGTTTTAGGGCTATTGGCAGACTGATGTAAATATTCTACAATACTCCAGGCAATAGATATTCCGTCGTAAGTAGAGGTGCCCCTTCCAATTTCATCTAGTAGAATTAAACTTCTGGAGGTAATATTATTGATGATACTGGCCGTTTCATTCATCTCTACCATAAAAGTACTTTCTCCACCACTCAAATTATCACTAGCTCCAACTCTCGTAAAAATTTTATCTGTTAAAGGTATTTTAGCATCACTTGAGGGAACAAAACTTCCCATATGGGCCATTAAAGTGATGAGTGCTGTTTGTCTAAGAATGGCACTCTTACCACTCATATTAGGACCTGTTAAAATAATAATTTGTTGAGTAGACGGATCCAAATAAATTGAATTGGAGATATAGCTTTCTCCGGGTGGCAAATATCTTTCTATTACAGGATGGCGGCTATCTTTGATATCCAGTATATTGCTATGATTAATTTCGGGTTTTTTATATTGGTACTGAAGTGCATTGTTTGAAAAACAGGTAAGGCAATCTAATACAGCCATTACGTGACCGTTGACTTGCATTGGAGCAATATAATCTTGCAACTCATTCAATATTTTTTCAAATAGTTGCATTTCAATTAAAAGAATTTTATCCTCTGCACCGATAATTTTTTCTTCGTATTCTTTTAATTCTGGTGTGATATATCTTTCAGCATTCGCAAGGGTTTGTTTACGAATCCAAGTTGCGGGTACTTTATTTTTATGAAGATTGGTAACTTCTAGATAGTAACCAAAAACATTGTTGAAACTTATCTTTAATGAAGAAATACCGGTAAGTAAAGCTTCCTTTTGTTGTAGTTCAATTAGGTATTCTTTTCCTCCGCTGGAAATTTTTCTTAATTCATCTAGTTCGTCATTTATTCCATTAGCAATAATACCTCCCTTAGCGGCTAATGCTGGAGGTGCTTCATTAATTTCTCTTATAATTTTTTCTAAAATTAATTTGCAGGTATTCAGTGAATCACCCAATCTTTTTAAATAATTATTGTTGGAGCCAGCACAAATTTCTTTGATAGATTCGGTTTGAAGTAAGCCTCGCGCAATTTGAAGTACTTCACGTGGGTTTACTTTTTTTAAAGGCACTTTACTAACCAATCTTTCTACATCACCCGCTTGTTTAATATGATGTGAAATTTTATTTCTAATATCTGTTTCTTTTATTAAATATTCAACAGTATCTAGTCTTTCATTTATTTTGATACTATCGTTTAATGGAAGTACCATCCAGCGTTTTAATAAACGGGCTCCCATGGGAGAGACAGTATTATCTAGTACTTTCAATAGCGTGTTACTATCTTCACTTCCTCCGAATAATTCAAGATTTCGAATAGTGAAACGATCCATCCATAAATGTTCCTCTCGATCTATTCTTTGAATGGAAGTGATGTGACCTAGATTAGGGTGTTCGGTATCTTTTAAATAATGAAGGATTGCGCCAGCAGCAATGGTACCTTCTTTTAGATTGTCTACTCCAAACCCTTTTAAACTATGTGTTCCAAAATGTTTCAACAAACTTTCAGTAGCATAAGCGTCAGTAAAAATCCATTCGTCTAGGGCATAGGTAAAAAATTTATTACCAAAATATTCTTTAAAATTTTTCTGTTGATTGCGTTGAAAAATTACTTCAGCAGGTTTTAGACTTTGTAGTAATTTATCTGCATACTCACGGTCTCCTTCTGCAATAAAAAATTCCCCTGTACTAATATCTAAAAATGCGATACCTATTTTTGTTTCATCAAAGTGAAGGGCTGCTAAAAAGTTATTGCTATTATGTTCTAATAATTTATCACTAGTGGCTACCCCTGGAGTAACTAATTCTGTAACCCCTCTTTTCACAATACCTTTTGCTTGTTTTGGATCTTCTAATTGATCACAAATAGCCACACGGTAACCTGCTTTAACCAATTTGTGTAAATAAGTATCTAAGGAGTGATGGGGAAAACCAGCCAATTGGGATGAATTGGCATCTCCATTATTTCTTTTGGTTAAAGTAATTCCCAATACGCCGGATGCATTGACTGCATCTTGACCAAATGTTTCGTAAAAATCCCCTACGCGGAAAAGCAAAATGGCATCAGGGTATTTAGCCTTGATAGCATTGTGTTGTTGCATTAGAGGGGTTTCTCCGCTTGATTTAGCCATGGTATTATTGTGAAAATATAAATTTTGAAAGTTAAATCTTGAATCCGCTGATTATTTTCTGTGAAAATGGCGCTGAAGCTTAATTTTCATATTTAAATTTTATTGATACTTACTTTAACTATAGCAGCAAAAATAGGGCCTTTATTAGGTTTAAAGAAGGGTTTGTGAAAGATGTGAATTACTTTTGCCTTAAAATAAAGAGCTTATAGCAATTATGAGAAAATTAAGCATGGATGAGTTAAATAGGCTTTCGGTAGAAGAGTTTAAACAAACTGATAAAATGCCTTTTGTTGTAGTACTGGAAAACATCCGGAGTGCTTATAATGTGGGGAGTGTTTTCAGGACAGCGGATGCATTTTTACTGGAGGCAATTTATATATGTGGCTATACCTGTTGCCCTCCTCATAAAGAAATCAAAAAAACAGCTTTAGGGGCCGAGGAAACCGTGACTTGGAAACATTTTGATACGACTAGTGAGGCTATTATAGCGTTAAAGGAGATGGGGTATAAAGTATTTTCGGTTGAACAGACATCGGGAAGCATCCTTTTAAATGATTTAAATATTGACGTTAGGGATAAAATTGCTGTCATTTTTGGAAACGAAGTGTCTGGTGTTGAGCAAACGACTATTCAACAAAGTGAAGGGTGTATAGAAATTCCTCAATTCGGTATGAAGCATTCTTTGAACGTATCAACAGCGGCTGGGGTAGTCATGTGGGAGTTAGTAAGAAATCGAAAACTTTCCAATACTTCCATTTAATAAAAGTTGATTATTTTATTTTTCTTAAAAATATTCTGAATGAATTTGGTTAAAAAATATGCAAGCCTAGTAAAATTTTCTCATACTATTTTTGCTTTACCTTTTGCTATTATTGGTTTTTTTATCGGATTATATGCCCCCAGTTTTTCATCGGATACCACTTTGCAAAGGGGTACATTTTCTCCCAAATTATTTTCACTGGTAGTTTTATGTATGGTCTTTGCACGAAGTGCTGCCATGGCTTTCAACCGTTATCTAGATAGTAGCTTTGACGCTAAAAATCCTCGAACTGCCATTCGTGAAATCCCTGCAGGGATTATTTCAAAGCAGAGTGCTTTGCGTTTTGTGGTACTCAACTGCCTTCTTTTTATTGCGTCCAGTTATTTTATCAATTCGATTTGTTTTTATTTGTCACCGGTAGCCCTTTTAGTGGTTTTATTTTATAGTTATACCAAACGTTTTACAGCATTGTGTCACTTAGTATTAGGGATTGGTTTAAGTCTTGCTCCTATTGGTGCCTACCTGGCTGTTACTGGAAAATTTGATCTATTGCCGCTGTTGTTTTCTTTCACTGTTTTATTTTGGGTTAGTGGTTTTGATATTATTTATGCATTGCAAGATGAGCAGTTTGATAAAGAAAATCAACTGTATTCAATGCCTGCTGCATTGGGTAAAAAAAAGGCTTTAACCGTTTCGGAATACCTTCACTTATTTTCCGCAGCCTGTATATTATTTGCCGGGATATATGGTCATTTTGGATGGTTTTTTTGGATCGGCGTTGCGGTGTTTATTGGAATGTTACTTTACCAACATTCAATTGTTAAGCCTAACGACTTGAGTAAAGTGAATATAGCTTTTATGACTGCCAATGGAATAGCCTCGGTAGTATTTGCTGTATTTGTTTTGTTGGATATTTTTTTACGTTCTAAGTAGTGATGTAGCATTCAGTAGTCATTCCTATTTTTCTTGATTTTCAATTTCAACTCCATCCATAAATCATACATTTGCCTATGGCTAGGATATTAGCGATCGACTATGGCGGAAAAAGAACAGGACTTGCTGTTACAGATCCTATGCAAATTATTGCTACGGGTTTATCGACAATTGACTCAAAAGAATTAATTCCTTTTTTAAAAAAATATTTTACAACGGAACAAGTTGAATTAATTATTATTGGACTTCCTGTTAATTGGGATGAATCGGACACCCATGGAACCCCTTTAGTGAAAGCAGCGATTAATAAGATTACAAAAGAATTTCCTCATATACCGCTAAAAACGGTTGATGAAAGATATACTTCAAAAATGGCTAAGGAGGCGATGTTGCAGATGGGGATGAAGAAAAAGGATCGTCAAATTAAGGGGAATGTAGATATTATTGCAGCTACTATTATTTTACAAGAGTATCTGCAAAGCATTCAATGATAAATTGTTAAATTTGTGCAGTTAGTCATTATCAATCGCAAGGAAAAATGATAGCGAGTTTTGTGCTTTGTTTAATTACAAAACGATTCTAAAATTTTCAAATAGTACATATGATTTTACCTATAGTGGCTTACGGGTCACCCATTTTAAGAAAAGTTTGTAAGGATATTTCACCCGATCATCCTGAATTGGATAAATTAATTGCTGATATGTGGGAGACGATGTACAACAGTAATGGAGTGGGATTAGCAGCGCCCCAAATCAATAAAGACTTGCGTTTATTTGTAATGGATAGTACGCAGATTTTTGAAAATCTAGAAGATGATGAGCAGGGGCTTTATCCAGATGGCCCAGGTTTTAAAGGGGTATTTATTAACGCCTATGTTTCAAAAATAGATGGTAAGGAATGGTCTTACAATGAGGGGTGTCTAAGCATTCCAAAAATTCGAGAAGATGTATTGAGGGGCGAAAATGTGACGATCGATTATGTAGATGAAAATTTTAAGCCCTATACCAAAACATTCAATGGTATTACTGCTAGGGTAATCCTGCATGAATATGACCATATAGAAGGAAAGTTATTTATTGATTATATAAAGCCCTTAAAACGCACTTTATTAAAAGGGAAGTTAATGGATATTAGTAAGGGGAAAATTAGTGTAGACTATCGAATGGTTTTTCCAAAATAGGATTTTTTATTTAGGAATTTCATCTTCAGTAACCTTGTTTAATTATACTGCAATCAATTGTTGGAATGCTCAATAAATTATTATTATTATTTGTTTTTTTTCTTCTGCATTGTTCACAACTTTTAGCACAAGACTCCACCGACATCAATGTATCGGTAGGGAAAAATATCATTACGCTGAGTGATGTAGTGGTCAATAATAAACTTAATGTTCCTGGTTTTATTGGTCGAATAAAAAATGACACCAGTTTTTACAAAGCTTTTCGCAATCTGCATGTACTAGGGTTTACAGCAATCAATGATATTCGAATAGTAGGTAAAGAAGGTAATTCATTGGCTACCTGTTTAAGCAAAACCAAGCAGATAGCTGAAGCTAATTGCAGGAGGACGGAGGTTTTGGAGGAAAAAGTCAGTGGTGATTTTTATGATGATGAACGCAACTATAATTACTACACCGCTCAAATGTATGCTTCTCTTTTTTTTACTAAGGGAAAGGTGTGTGGAGAAACGAATGTAGTAGCTGGAAATGGATTTAATTTGGAGGGTAAATCTGGTATAGAAAAGCATAAGGAACAATTGAAAATGTTGTTTTTTAATCCAGGTAAAAAGATAAATGGGCTTCCATTTATGTCTGGAAAAACTGCTATTTACGATGATGAAATGGCAGACGCCTATGATATGGAAATAGATATGGATGACTACAATAAAACCAGTTGTTATTTATTAAAGCAAAAAGTAAAGCCTGGTATGGAAGATAAGGTAGTGGTAGATGAGATGATTACTTGGTTTGATGATAAAACATTTGAAGTAGTCGCTAGAAAATATTCGCTAAGTTATGAAGCGGGATTATATGATTTTAAAGTTCAGATGGAAGTTCAATTAACCCATGTCGGAAAACTGCTAGTACCTTCCATGATACGGTACAATGGCAATTGGAAAGCTGTTTTTAAGAAGCGGGAGAGAGGGGTATTTACTGCTACCTTGTTTGATTTTAAATAAACTTCTTTGAAATTTTAACTATTATATTTTGCTGAATTATTCTGCAAAATGAGTATTATAAGGCGGTTCAACCACCAATGCTTTTCTTTTTCCAGCAAATTTCCGTTTTAATATTTCTTGAACAGGTATATTTTCTATTTTACTTTCTAACCAGGAAATGATATCTAGGTAAATGAAAGCGCGAGTTTCATAACGATCATTCTGGTGATTGGTTAATTTCAACAAAAGTTTTTCTAGTTCTGGTTTAATATTCTTGACCGAAATATGAAAAGATGTTCGAATGAATTTAAATATTTCTTCTTCTACTACACTAAGGTTTTGCAATTTCGCCATAAATCGATAGACTGATTTTATAAGGTGATCTAGAATCTCTTCATTACCTAATTCAAAATGAGCTATCAAGTGAAGTAAACGGCTGTAGCATTGTAGATCATTTCGTAGATCTACCTTCCAGTTAATTATTTTATTTAAATAATCGATTGCCTTTTCATAATTACCGCTACCAAAATATAAGCAGGCAATCTTATAATAAAAAACTAATACTCTATGTCGATCTAAGTATATTTCGTATTCTTTTAATTTTTCTTCAATTGCAGGAATCAGGGCTAATCCTTTTGTAAAGCTTCCTTCCAAGAAATGTTTGTTCACTAAAGAAATAGTACTATAAACAAAACATTGAATTCTATTATTGACATTGTTTTGAACCAGATCAGTTTTACAAAATTGATCAAATAGGGCAAGCGTTTCAACTAATTTTTTATGATTAGCCAAATCAAAATGTGATCCCATTAGGTTGTGCATTCCTTTTATATAATGCGCTGTTTCTATTGGAAGCATGAAGGGTTCTTCTTCAAAGAGATTAACCCATTTTTGAGTATAACGATAGTATTGTAAAAAATCTTGTCTGATAAAAGCATTCCAGCAATAACATTGATAAAGATATAGTCGTTCATAAAAACTATTGCCAACGGGTGTTTTATCTCCTAGTTCGCGGGTGAAAAAATCTTGCAATGCAATACTTTCCTCTTCATTTCTGCAATGTCCATTTTTAATATACCAGCTATATAATTGTAATGATAAATTTGAAAATTTGGATACCAGTGATAAGCTTTCATTGACTTCAACAGATTCCTTGCTAAGATCATCTGCTCTATCTTGAATACTTCTAGTAATATACAATGCTTCGATTTTTTTTTCAAAGAAAAGAACTTGCTGCAAATAGGTAAGCTGGTTATTGTTTTTTGCTTGCTCTTTTAATTTATCTAGCACTTTTAAGCTTTGGTGATAAAGCCCTTTGTTGTATAAAATTCTTGCATAGTCCATTTGCTCATGCAATGAAATATCTATGAAGTTGTCATTGATTAACCGGAGACTACTGAGGATTTGTTTGTATAAGTGAGCTTTCAGATTGCTGAGCTGTTGCTTTTTAATTCGATCGTTTTTTGAAAGCAGCACTCCTTCATCATAGGTATCCATTTTGTCCAAAGCGTCAAATAATTGGATACTGATCAGCTCCTCTGAAGAGGAGTTCCGAGTGGCATAGAGCTTAAAATTCCTTTTTTCGCTTTTTTCAAGTGATTTGATGAGCTGAAATAGGGGGTCTGTACTCCGGTTGGGCATCGTAATTTTATTTCTTTAAATTCCTTACTGGTTATGAGTTACAGGTCAAAAAGGGTGCTTTATATAGCGTAAAATGACGCACAATTTATGGTGTCTAAACACTTATATGCACTATTTTCGTAAATTAAGACCATTTATGTAAAAATAGGTCAGCTAAATCAAATAAATTAACCTGTTTTAATAAAAATACGATTTCTATGTCAGCTAACAAGATACACATTTTTGATACTACCCTTCGTGATGGAGAGCAGGTTCCAGGTTGTAAGCTCAATACCACCGAAAAGATAGAACTAGCTTTAAGGCTAGAGGAGTTGGGCGTTGATATTATTGAAGCGGGTTTTCCCATTTCTTCGCCTGGCGATTTCAATTCGGTGAATGAGATCTCGAAAATAATTACCAA
>CANCRO010000011.1 GCA_947380605.1 Chitinophagaceae bacterium | reverse complement strand
CCTTCCAACACCTCACCTCCAATACTACCCATCTTGGTATACCACTCTAAGCCAAGAACATCATCGCCTAAATGATAAGTTCTGCAAGCACTATTTTTCCAAACGGTTTGACCAGCAAAATTTTTCATCACTATAAATGCTGTACCTCCAGGCATTTCCGCATAAGCCTTAGTAGAAATGTCATAGAAAAAACGTTTGCCATTTTCCACTTTATAAAAACTAGTCACTCCTGCTGCCAACATTTCTTCTACCCAAGCAGCTACCTTATAACCACCCTCCTTCATTGCTGCAATAGTTTTTGCAACACCTAATATATCCCAACTTTCAAATGCACCGACCTCCCATCCAAATCCCGCCATCATTCCATCATCCACTCTATATAATTCATTGGTAATTTCAGGTATACGATGAGAGATATAAGAAAATAGATGGTAATGAAATAAACGATAAAACTCACCCGCCTTATCCGTTCCGCTACATAATACTTTGAGTCTGGTGGGTAAATCTTCGATTGGTTTGGCTGTTTCTAAAGTTGTAAACTTTGGTTTTTTTCTTGGCTCATATTCTAGACTTGTTAAATTCAACACATGAATTTGCTTTTCTCCCTTTTCATTTGGAGCCATTTTTTTGAAAAACCCTTGCTTCGTTTTATCACCGAGCCATTTATTTTCAACCATTTTATTCAACCAACCAGGAATAACAAATTTTTCTCTTGCCTCATCTTGTAAACAATTTTCATACACTCCGTTTGCAACTTTAACCAGCGTATCTATTCCCACTACATCGGCTGTTCTAAAAGTAGCAGATTTTGGTCTGCCAATAATTGGCCCTGTCAAAGCTTCGATTTCATCAATTGATAACTGCAATTTTTCCATCGCATTCATAATAGCCATCATACCGAAAACGCCAATACGATTAGCTATAAATGCAGGAGTGTCCTTGCATAGAACAGTAGTTTTTCCCAAAAACAAATCTCCATAATTTAGTAAAAAAGAAATTACAGCAGGAGCTGTATCAGGAGTAGGTATAATTTCTAGTAGCCTTAAATAACGAGGAGGATTAAAGAAATGAGTACCACAAAAATGTTTTTTAAAATCATCACTTCTCCCAGCAGTCATTAAATGGATAGGTATACCCGATGTATTAGAAGTAATTAAAGTACCAGGAGTTCTATATTTTTCTACTTCTGTAAATACTGACTGCTTAATATCTAGTCTTTCCACCACTACTTCTATTACCCAATCACAAGAAGCAATATCTTTCATGTTATCAGTAAAGTTGCCCGTCTTTATTTTCTTTGCGACTTCTTTAGTAAATACAGGAGAAGGGTTAGATTTTAATGCGGCTGATAATGCATCATTGACGATTTGATTTCGCTGGGCGGTTGATCCCTTGTCCGCCTCAGCTGAGGGAGACAATATATCCAATAACAATACCTGAACGCCAATACCTGCAAAATGACAGGCAATTTTACTTCCCATAACACCACTTCCCAAGACGGCCACTTTTTTTATAATTCTTTGCATGTTGGATGTTTTATCCCAAAGGGATTAAAAATTTAGTTAGCTAAACAACTATTTACAATATCCGAAATTAAGACATTTTCTAAAAGCATCATAAAAAATAAAAACAGGCCTTTACAGCCTGTTTTATCGAGTCATTTTAAAAGAAAATGCCTTTTTTATAAATCGTCTTTTCAGCTCACTTGCATTATGCTAACTTACGCCACTTCCATTATCTATTACATTGGTTGGACTCACAAAATGCAGTTTACCTGACTTGTCTTCTGCCAACAAAATCATTCCATTACTTTCAATTCCCCTCATTTTTCTTGGGGCAAGATTAGCCACTACCACCACCTGTTGTCCGATTAATTGCTCTGGCGAAAAATGCAATGCAATACCACTTACAATGGTTCGCACTTCAGTACCCATATCTACTTCCAACTTTAATAATTTATCCGCCTTGGCTACTTTTTCAGCAGTTACTATTGTTCCCACTTTCAAATTGATCTTGGCAAAATCATCAAAATTTATTTCAGCAATCACCTTTTTATCATCCGCAGCATTCGATAGTTGAGCTTCTGTGGAACTTGCAGCGCCTACTGATTGACTTTTTTCATTTTCCATTTTAATCTGTTGACTTTTTAATTTTAATTTTTCTACCTGCTCCGCCACTTCAGTATCCTCTATTTTTCTAAACAGTAATTGAGGCTCTCTCAATGAATATCCAACACTCAACAACTTGGTAGACCCTGCATTTTCCCAATCCAATATTTTATCAACCACCTTCATCATGTGGCACATTTTTTTAGCCGCAAATGGCAAGAATGGATTAACAAAAACTGCAAGATTAGCAGTCAACTGTAAGCAAATATGCAAACAATTGTCAATTGACTTTTGAGCTTCGAGGGTAGGCTGACCATTATCTCCCACTTGCTTTGCAACAATCCATGGTTCTTTGTCCTGCATATATTTATTTCCCTTTCTAGCTAAATCAATCACTTCAAATAATGCATCTCTAAATTTATAAGATTCTATTAAATTTTCTATTCGCACTTTAGTATTTGTCAATTCAGCAAATAAAGTTTTATCTGCTTCATCCAAAATATCCGAATGAAGTGGAGGAACTTTTCCTTTACATAACTTATGCATCAAAACAAAAGCTCTATTCACAAAATTTCCAAATACATCTACCAATTCTCCTTTCACTGAATCTTGAAATCCTTTCCATGTAAACTCACTATCTTTTGTTTCAGGAGCAATCGCTGTTAAATAATATCTCAAAGCATCTACCATTTGATCTCCACCATTTTCTTTCTTCACAAAATCATTGATATAGTCATCCATTTCGATACTCCAACCACGACTCGTACTCATCTTATCGCCTTCCAAATTCATAAACTCATTGCTTGGAACATTTTCAGGTAAAATATTGCCATGCAATTTCAACATCACTGGAAAAATGATGGCATGAAAAACAATATTATCTTTTCCTATAAAATGCACCAACTTGGTATCATCATTATACCAATAAGGTTTCCAATCTTTTTCATTATCGATAGCCCACTGTTTGGTGGCGCTGATATATCCAATGGGTGCGTCGAACCAAACATATAAGACCTTACCTTTTCCTCCTTCAACATCAGCTGGCAAAGCAATCCCCCAATCCAAATCCCTCGTTACTGCTCTTGGCTGCAAACCTATATCTAGCCAGCTTTTACACTGTCCTAATACATTTGCTTTCCAATCTTGTTGATGATCTTCAAGAATCCATTTACGCAAAAAATCTTCATGACGATTCAATGGTAAATACCAATGCTTAGTTAACTTTTTTACAGGAGTATTTCCACTCAATGTACTTCTTGGATTAATCAACTCATCTGGACTCAATGAAGTACCACATTTTTCGCATTGATCTCCAAAAGCATTGTCGCTAGAACAAACAGGACAGGTTCCAACAATATAACGATCTGCTAAAAATGTATTCGCTTCAGTATCAAAAAATTGTTCAGACTCTTTAACTTCAAGATCTCCATGGTTATTCAGTAAAGTAAAAAATTCTTGTGCTGTTTCATGATGCAATATTTCAGAAGTCCGATGATAAATATCAAAGGAAATACCTAAGTCAGCCATATTACTTTTTAACATAGCATGGTATTTATCTACAATTTCCTTAGGCGTAGTCTTTTCTTTCATTGCCTGGATAGTAATCGCTGCACCATGCTCATCACTTCCACATACATACACCACATCTTTCTTTTTTGCACGTAGGTAACGTACATAAATATCTGCTGGCAAATATGCCCCTGCTAAATGTCCAATATGCTTAGGCCCATTAGCATAAGGCAAGGCAGAAGTAATTAAATATCGTTTTGGATCAGTCATAAATTTATTATTGTTGTGCTTAGTTCAATAAACTAAGTGATTAGTCCTTTAGCAGTTTTTAGCTTTATTTAAAAACTACTTATCAGATACTGGGAGAGGAATCATCTCTTTTAATGTCCCCATCTAAACGATGCAAATTTACCTAAAGCAAGTACATTACCCAAACAATCAAAAAATAGCTTAAAAATCGAGGTTTTACAAGTATTCATATGCTACTCTATTTTACTTCAACCCAACAGATTGCATTATCAGGCCAATTTAAGCAGCTGTTTTTGCATTTTATAGTTATCATTAATTAAATACCATTGGGCAGGTATGAATTATTGAAATATTCCATTAAAAACAATTTTATTGTAAATGGTAGGTAATTCTTAAATTGTTAACTGATTCTAAAAAGATTCAGATCAATTCTATAAAATGACTAAAACGCCCCCCTACTTAAAAAAAGGTGACCGGATTGCCATTAGCTGCCCTGCAGGTTATATGCCAAAAGAAAAAGCGCAAACTTGTATTGAAACCCTTCAGCAATGGGGATTTGAAGTAATGGTAGGTAAAACATTAGGAAGCAAATCAAAAAACTATTTTTCAGGTACTGATGAACAACGCTTAAATGAATTACAAGCAATGCTCGATGACGATAGAATTAAAGCCATCCTTTGTGGAAGAGGAGGATATGGAGTGACTAGAATTATTGACCAACTAGATTTCACTCGATTTAAAAAGAATCCTAAATGGATCATTGGGTTCAGTGACATTACCGTATTGCACGCTCATATTAATAGTAATTTTAAAATCACCACCTTACATGCCCCCATGGCAGCTGCATTTAACAAAGGAGAAAATGATTTTACTACCTCTTTACACAAAGCGCTTTTAGGAAAAAAAGCAAAATACACCGCTAAGGCTCATCCATTTAATAAATTAGGGGTGGCAAAAGGAGAATTAATTGGAGGAAATCTTTCGCTAATAACCCATCTCATTGGGACGAAGTCCGCTATTAAAACAAAAAATAAAATTCTTTTTATTGAAGATATAGGGGAACTGATTTACAGCACAGACAGGATGTTACATCAATTAAAAAGAAGCGGAAATCTAACAAATCTTGCTGGATTAATTGTAGGCGGATTCTCAGCTGTAAAAGACACTGAAAGACCCTTTGGCAAAAAAGTGGAGGAGGTAATTAATGATATTGTAAATGAGTATGATTACCCAGTTTGTTTTCATTTTCCTGTTAGCCATGATAAAGAAAATTATGCACTTAAAATTGGTGGTAATTATTCACTAAAAATAACTAAAGCTACCGTCTTACTATCAGAGCTTTAACAAAGAATCTAGCTTTTGATGATACAGGGGAAAGTCATTTAAATCATTGTGTGATCCTTTCTCTATTGTAACAAATTGGTCAGTAGGTTTCAGCACTCCTTTTAATTTTTCTGCACAGCGATAAGGAATGACCCCATCGTTGGTTCCATGAAAAATAGTGATAGGCACTTTGAGGTCTTCCAAATATTGGTAAGTTGGAATTTTATATTTCGACATCCTTTGCATAGGATAAATAAAAGTATAAGCGTCCAATAAATCAGGAATACTGTAATAAGGTGTTTCAAGAATTAATTGCTTGCAATCATATTCAGCAGCCAAGTAAGCTGCAATTCCAGTACCAAATGACTTTCCATAAATCACTATACTATCCTTTGCGTATTTAGTTGCGGCCATTTTATATAGCTGAATGGACTGCTGATATAATATTTTTTCAGTCCTATTACCCACTGATTTTCCATACCCAGGATAATCTGCCATCCACACTTCGTAACCAAGTTTCGTGAAATTGGTTGAAAATTTTGCAAACCGATTTATATTTTCTCTATTTCCATGAAAATATATCACCACTCCTTTTCTCACAGAATCTACCGGTGTAAACTTCACCATATTGAGTGTGTCGGTCTTGTTGAAAGGGATTTCGACTTCTGCAAAAGGCACCTCGAAATGATACTGATAATTTCGAGGTAAAACAGTTGGATGAAATAAAAAATAATCTTGCAAATAATACAAGGCTATACCCAAAATGCAATAAAATAAAACAAAAATTTTTGTCCAGCGAAGTATTTTCTTTCCCATCAAAATAAATTGCATTTTTTACAATGAGTGCAAGTTACTAACAGTTCAGAACAATTAGCTTTTCAAAATATCCCGTAAAAAATTATGGTATTCTGGAAAAGAAGGTAAATCATTGTGACCACCTCCCTTTATTCGGATTAATGTAACTTTTCTTGGATTAAGGGCAAGTAGTTTTTCACTATTGCTAATGGGAATTAACCAATCATTCGTTCCATGAATAAGGTAGGTATGACAATTGACTTTCGGCAACCATTTGTCTGTGCGTATATGAAATCGAAGTAAAAACTTCATGGGAAGAATCGGTAAAAACCTTTCTGCTACTTTTTTAAAACTAAAATAAGGCGCATCCAAAATTAGATAGCGTGGTTTATTCTCACTAGCCAAATGTGCTGCAAAACCACTACCCAGACTTCTTCCATAAATAATCAAATGATTTTCTTGATAGCTTGCAGCCAATCGATTATATACAAATTGCATATCACTCAACATATCTTTTTCACTGCGCTTACCCGTACTTTTTCCAAAACCTCTATAATCCACCAAAACAACATCATAATTATATCTGAAAAAATCAGTAGCATATTTTGCCCACCCTTTGATACTTCTGCTATTGCCGTGAAAATACAATACCAATCCTAAGGGCTTTTCTACATAAAAATGAAGTCCATTGATGCTTACCCCTGGTTCAATATCAAAAAATAATTCACGGAAAGGAGCTTGATACTGGTACTTAAAATTTTGATTCAACTTTTCAGGTTTGAAAATAAATCTCTCTTGAACCAAATAGGCCACCAGCAAAAGCAATAGATACCCAACAATAATATAAACAAGGGTCGATGACATGGAGGGAGTTAATTCTTTTATCTACATTAACTATTGAAATTAACAATTAAAATTAAAAGGGAATTTAATAGTTTATCTTCTTTCTCCACTCGTCCATTCCACCAGTCAAATTATAAAGATTTTCAAAAGGAAATTTATTTTCTAGTCTTTGAATAGCGATATGACTTCTAATTCCTTTTTGGCAATATACAATTACCGGCACCTCTTTTTCAATGTTGTCCAAATAATGAGTAAGTTCTCCGAGCGGAATGAGTTTCCCCCCGATATTGAAATCTTCATGTTCAAAGCGTTCTCTAACATCAATCAATTGAATACTGACTTTTTCATTCATCCATTTAACCAGCTCTTCAGGAGTGATCGTTTTCATATTGACAGCAACTCAGAAATTTACTAAATATTAATAAAAACAATGGCTTGAATTTTAAAAGCTTAGCGCTTATTCGTCCTCATCTGTATAAATTCTAGATAGTTTTATTTTGCTAACTGGAGCTACAATCAAAGGGTATTTTTCTACCACCACATTACTTTGTTGGAGTCCAAAACCTTTTTCTTCACTTAAAGAAACTTCTTTTATCCAGAAATATAATTGCATAATAATACGCTCCATAAAAGGAAGTTCATTATCCTGTGCCAAGAACTTTTCCATCACTACAAATTGAAAATCTCCTACTTCATTATTACGCTGCTGGCTTTCATATCGACTCGTTACATTTACCTCTTTATTGGCCACCAAATCTTCTACCACCTTTTTAAACATCAGATTTACACGAGGAGCCACTCTAAATCCTAATCTAAATTCAACTCTAATAATATCATTGGGAATAATATGCTCCACAACATACTCACTGGTATAGGGATCATCCAAGGTGTCAACGTGAACAAACCAAAATATATCTGCCCGTTTTGGTTTTCCACTTAAAATGGAATAAATAATTTTATGTTCAATTTCTTTAGGATTATTAGCGCTCGTCATATACACCAAATGAGTTGCATATTTAGGAACCGAGTTGTCGTTACTCAATTCTTCTAATTTGGGGATATATTCTTCCAGCCTTACAAACTCAACATATCGATTTTTAATTTTTCTACTGCGAAACCAAACATACATTACTATAAACAATCCACCGCCCACCATTACTGCTATATATCCTCCATGAGGAAATTTATCCAAATTGGCAAATAGAAAAACGCACTCTAATGTTAGATAAATAAATAGATATAAATAAATGAGTAATGAATTCGTTCTCTTAGACACCAAAAAATTGGCAAATAAAATTGAGGTAGATAACATACACAAAGTAATCGCTAATCCATAAGCAGCTTCCATTGCACTAGCAGATTTAAAATAAAGTACAATAGCACAACAGCCTACAAAAAGTAATAAATTAATACCCGGTATAAATAACTGTCCTTTTGCCTCTGAAGGATAATTAATTTTCATGCGTGGCCAAAGATTTAATCGTATCGCCTCACTGATAAGCGTAAACGAACCGCTAATCAATGCTTGGCTTGCAATGATGGCAGCAAAAGTAGCTATCACCAATCCAATCAATCTAAATTGATCACTCATTACTCCAAAAAAAGGATTAAACCCACCCTTAATTATTTCATCCGTAATTACTTGCCCTTTGAAAGTTGCCAATAACCAAGCTCCTTGACCTAAATAATTGATGATTAAGCAAGTCTTAACAAACACCCATGAATACCGAATATTTGCTCGGCCGCAATGGCCCAGATCACTATAAAGGGCTTCTGCTCCAGTAGTGCAAAGAAAAACAGCACCCAATATCCAAAAGCCCTTAGGATATAACGTCAATAACTTTACAGCATAGTAAGGATTGAATGCTTTAAAAATACTCAAATCATCTTGCAAATGGACGATACCTAGAATAGCCAGCATCGTAAACCAAATCATCATAATTGGGCCAAACAATTTCCCAATGGATGCAGTCCCGAATTTTTGAAGAAAAAATAATAAGGCAAGAATACTAAGCACAATATAAATTACCTGCTGCTGACTGATATTTTTAAACGCATCGATTTGTTTCAAACCTTCAATTGAAGAAGCTACCGAGATGGCAGGGGTTATCATTCCATCTGCAAGCAAGGCTGCACCTCCTATCATAGCAGGAATTACTAACCATTTTTTTTGACGTCTTACCAAAGTGTATAATGAAAATATCCCCCCCTCACCTTTATTATCTGCTTTCAATGTAAGTACTACATACTTTAATGTTGTCTGAAGAGTTAGTGTCCAAATAATACATGAAAGTCCTCCCACTACTAGCAATTCAGAAATTTCTCTACTATTTATAATTGCATTAAAAACGTACAAAGGAGATGTTCCGATATCTCCATAAATAATACCCAAAGCAACCAGCAAACCTGCTGCTGTTACTTTATTAACTTTAGTTGACACTACGCTTAATTTTTTGGTAAAAAAACATCTTATACATGTTATCTGGGAAGCATATAAGAAATAAAGGAACAAAAGTAAATGGAAAAGGAATATAAATCAGAAAATATCAAGGATTAGTTAGGCATTTTTTAGGTTTCTGCCCTAGCTAATACAAAATACCATTGTTGCCCTACTAAAATTGACTAAAAAAGAAATTTTCAGAAAGAAGTTCCTTCCAATAGCAAATTTCGAAGCTAAACCCAAGTTGTACTCTCCAAAAAACACCTCCAAAGAAATAACGAAGAAGAAAATTATTTAGTTAACCAACCAAAAGTTTGACACATTTTTGGAGGCTGTCTTTCCAATTAGGAATAGCTAAATGAAAAGTTTCTTGAATTTTACTGGTATCCAGCACTGAGTAAGCAGGACGTTTTGCAGGCGTAGGATACTGCGAAGAAAGTATTGGATTCACCGCGCAACTGCTTCCAGAAAGCTCCTTGATAGCTAAAGCAAATTGGTACCAATTAGTTACTCCTTGATTAGAAAAATTAAATATTTGTCCTATTGCTCTGATCTGATTCAAAATAGATGGGGATTGTTTTAACTGGTCAATTATCTGCATAATAGCTGACGCTAAATCTGCCGTATAAGTAGGACAGCCCACCTGATCACTAACCACTTGAATGCTTTGTCTTTCTTTCATTAGACGTAGCATTGTCTTTACAAAATTATTTCCACTGAACGAATACACCCAAGAGGTTCGAATGATAATTGAATCGGGATTATGCTCTATTGCTAGCTGTTCACCCTTTAACTTTGATGCTCCATACAAGTTGACAGGATTTACTGTATCCGCTTCCTTGTAAGGACTGGTGCCAGTTCCATCAAATACATAATCTGTAGAAATATGAATGAAAGGGGCTCCCTGTGATTTACAATACTTTGCCAAATTACCTACTGCAAATCCATTGATAATAAAGGCTTTTTCTGAATCTGTCTCAGCCTTGTCAACAGCTGTATAGGCTGCACAATTGACACAATAATCAATTCGTTGAGTTGAAAAAAAATTTGCTAGCGCTTTATCGTCATCAATTGGTAATTCATTCCTAGTAACAAATAAAAATTCATATTTAGGATAATGAACAGACAGCTTCTGCATTTCGCTCCCTAATTGTCCATTTGCCCCAGTTACTAAAACGATTTTTTTATTCGACATGAAAAATGGCTATTAAAAAATAAAATTACTTTCGAATTTTTCGATTCCTGGAAGCAGCAAATCTTTTTCTGCAACAATGGCCTTAGCTGCTGGAATACCCCAATCAATAGCAAGCTTGGAATCACTATACAACAAACCTCCTTCACTTTGCTTATTATAAAATTCGTCACACTTATACATCACTTCTGCTGTTTCACTTAAAACAGAATACCCATGTGCAAAACCTTTGGGTACTAATAATTGCTTTTTATTTTCAGCAGTTAATTCAATTGAAAATACTTTGCCGTAAGTAGGCGATCCTTTTCTGATATCTACTGCAACATCTAAAATACTTCCTGACAATGCTCTTATTAATTTAGTTTGTGCAAAAGGAGGTAATTGAAAATGTAAACCGCGTATTACGCCATAAGATGACCTAGCCTGATTATCCTGAACAAATTTCATAGTGATACCCTGTGCGGAAAAAACCCTCTCATTATAACTTTCATAAAAATAACCTCTACTGTCTTCAAAAACTTGTGGTTCAACAATTAACAAATCAGGGAAATCGGTTTGGATAATAGGCATTAAAAGGATTTTTATAATAAATTAAATAGGTAGTTAATATTAAATACGAATTAAGGATGCGTTATTGAATATTTATCTTTAAAAAACTCAATCGTTTCAATTAAACCCTGTTCAAAATTTTTAGTGGGGGAATAGCCCAATATATTTTTGGCCAGAGAAATATCTGCCAATGAATTCCTAATATCTCCTACTCTAGATTCCCTGTAACTAGCTTCAAAATTACTTTGTAAATATTTTTTACAAAAATTAAAAAGGTAGTTAACAGAAAAACTTTCTCCCATTGCCACATTGTACACTTTATTCAACGCTTCATTTTTTTCAGACAACATACCCCGTATGTTTATTTGAACAGCATTTTCTACAGGTGTAAAATCTCTGGTTTGCTCGCCATCTCCATTAATAAATACAGGAGTTTCTTTCAAAATACCTTTTATAAATAATGGAATCACCGCTGCATAATCACCGTCAGGATCCTGTCGAGGCCCAAAAATATTGAAATAACGAAAGCCTAACAAATTTAAACCATACACTTGAGCAAATACATTGGCATATAATTCATTTGTTTTTTTTGTTATGGCATAAGGCGAAAGGCAATTACCTACCCGGCTCTCTATTTTAGGAAGGTTCGGCTCATCACCATATACGGAGGAAGAAGATGCATAAACAAATTGTCTTACTTTATTATCAGCAGCTGCTTTCAACATATTTACAAAGCCACCAACATTTACTTCGTTAAAGTAAACGGGCTCCTTTATTGAACGAGGTACCGAGCCTACTGCAGCCTGATGACTAATATAATTGATATCTCTACAAGCATTAAAACAGGTATCTTGATTTCTTATATCTCCTTCCATGAATTCAAAAGAAGAATAGGAACGAAGTAAATCAAGGTTACCTTGAAAACCGTTCACCAAATTATCTAATACCCTTACTTTTTTTGCTCCATTGCTTAGCAGATAGGCGGCTATATGACTCCCGATAAAACCAGCTCCACCTGTTACCAAAAAACTATCCTGACTGAGGTCTTTTGAATGAAAGGAAGAAGTCATGATAAATGCAAATTTGATTTATAAAAATTCAATTATTTCGATCACTAAAGACTCCAATAATGTCTGTTGTGAATTTTGTCTCTGAAAATACCTTTAATATCTGCAATCATTGCTGAGGGTTTAGAGATGCTCGTAAAATAATCGTCATCCAGATTTTTGTAGGCTTGGTGAGGAACCGCTACAAGCACCGCGTCATAGTCATCTGCTAATTTATCCGTTAGCTCAAAACCATACAATGCAGAAAGCTCCTCACTTTTCGCAAAGGGGTCTGTAATTTCCACATTTACTAAAAATGATTTCAATTCTTTAATTACATCTGCTACCTTACTATTTCTTATATCACTTACATTTTCTTTAAAAGTGGCTCCCATCACTAAAACCTTAGTTCGCTTAACATTGCCATTGTGAATGATGATATGTTGTAAGATTTTTTTTGCAATATAACTTGCCATGCCATCATTAATAAATCTTCCAGCCAAAACCACCTGGCTGTCGTGTCCTAATTCCCTCGATTTGTAAGTAAGATAATAGGGATCTACACCAATGCAATGTCCACCTACCAGACCAGGCTGAAATTTTAGAAAATTCCATTTGGTACCCGCAGCTTCCAATACTTCGTAGGTATTGATACCCATTCTGTCAAAAATTATCGACAGCTCATTCATCAGCGCTATGTTTAAATCACGCTGCGTATTTTCAATTACTTTAGCAGCCTCGGCTACCTTTATGCTAGAAGCTTTATGGATTCCTGCCGAAACTACTAGCTTATAAACCAATTCAATTTGGTCTAAACTTTCTTTATCGCAGCCACTAACAATTTTAATAATCTTATCAAGGGTATGTTCCTTATCACCTGGATTAATTCTTTCGGGAGAATAACCGCTTTTAAAATCAATGATATTTTTTAAACCTGAAATTTTTTCAATGATGGGGATACAATCTTCTTCTGTACATCCAGGATATACCGTACTTTCAAATACCACATAATCTCCTTTCTTGATAACTTTTCCTATCGACTCACAAGCTTTTTGAATAGGTACTAGATGGGGAATATTATGATCATCTACTGGTGTAGGTACCGCTACAATAAAGAAATTGGCCTTTTTTAAAGTTGCTAAATCTGCTGTAAATTCAATATCACTATTCTCAAAAGCTTCTTTTTCTAATTCTTGACTTGGATCAATGTTGTTTTTCAACATGTCCACTCTTTTTGGATTACTATCAAAACCAATTACTTTAATTTTTTTTGCAAATGCCAATGCTATTGGAAGCCCTACATAGCCTAATCCAATCACTGCGAGTTGCTTGTTTTTATTGAGTAAGTCTTGATACATATATTTTACATCCTTAACCATTGAATAAAAAATCCCTTATTGACAAATAACAAAAGGGACCTTTGTATTTTTTGTAAATATATTATTTTATTATTCAATATGTAAAATAATCTAATCATTTACAGTTGCAGCAGCTACTAATTGTTGTTGCAATGGCTATTTCACCGTCTTGGAGAATTCTTTGGGGAATTTATAAAGTTCTTCTTTTGGCAATGATTTAAAATAGTCGTAAGTAATTTTTAACCCCTCTTTTCTGCCTATCGTTGGCTTCCAACCCAACACTTCCTTAGCCTTTGAAATATCTGGCTGACGTTGCTTAGGATCATCTGTTGGCAAAGGTTTGTAAACAACTTGTTTATCGGTTCCAGAGAGTTGGATAATTTCTTCTGCAAAATCTTTCAAAGAAATTTCATCGGGGTTACCTATGTTTAACGGTTGGGAATAGTCGCTAAGTAATAAGCGGTAGATTCCTTCCACCAAATCTGACACATAACAGAAACTCCTCGTTTGACTTCCATCTCCAAACACCGTTAAATCTTCTCCTCGCAAGGCTTGTCCAATGAAAGCAGGTAAAGCACGTCCATCATTTAAACGCATTCTTGGTCCGTAGGTATTAAATATTCTTATAATTCTAGTTTCTAGCTGATGAAAAGTATGATAGGCCATTGTGATGGCTTCCTGAAATCTCTTTGCCTCATCGTATACACCCCTTGGGCCAACTGGATTTACATTTCCCCAGTAAGATTCATTTTGTGGATGCACCAACGGATCACCATATACTTCACTGGTACTAGCTACTAATATTCTTGCTTTTTTTGATAGGGCGAGACCCAAACAATTATGCGTTCCTAAAGAACCCACCTTTAATGTTTGAATAGGGATTTTTAAATAATCTATCGGACTAGCAGGAGATGCAAAATGTAAAATATAATCTAACTCTCCAGATACATGTATGTATTTGGAGACATCGTGCTCATAAAATTCAAACTCTTTTAATTTAAATAGATGCTCTATATTTTTCAAATCTCCCGTAATCAAATTATCCATTGCTAATACTGAATAACCCTCCTTAATAAATTTATCACAAAGGTGGGAACCCAAAAAACCAGCAGCTCCAGTTATCAATACACGTTTTGATGACATATGATTTGTAAATTAAAAATTTCTGAATTTATTATTTATTCTCCACCACTTTTCTGCCGATACTTACATAATGATAACCCAGGTCAGCCATCTTATTTAAATCAAAGAGATTGCGTCCATCAAAAATCGCTTTATTTTTTAATAGAGCGCTTATTTTATCAAAATTAGGCGTTCTAAATTCACTCCATTCCGTTGCTATGACCAGCGCATCAGCATCCTGCAATGCTTCATATTGATTATCAACAAAAGAAATTGTTTCCCCCACCAACTCTTTTACATTTTGCATAGCTTCTGGATCAAAAGCTGCAACGGTAGCACCTGCAGCCAATAAAGCCTCTATCAAATATAAGGCGGGAGCTTCACGAATATCATCCGTATTGGGCTTAAAAGCTAATCCCCACAACGCTATTTTCTTACCTCTCAATTCATTTTTAAAATAAGCCTTAATACTAGGAATTAAATGAAGCTTTTGCTTTTCATTCACCTCCATCACTGCCTCCAATATTTTAAAACTATACCCAACTTCCGTAGATGATTTTGCTAGGGCCTGCACATCTTTTGGAAAGCAACTTCCACCATATCCAATCCCAGGAAATAAAAAACGTTTTCCAATTCGATCATCACTTCCAATGCCTCTTCGCACCATATCCACATCAGCTCCCAGCAATTCACAGAGTTGAGCTATCTCATTCATGAAAGTTATTTTCATTGCTAAAAAAGAATTCGCTGCATATTTGGTCAGCTCTGCACTTTTTTCATCCATAAAAATAATCGGATTTCCTTGACGAACAAAAGGAGCGTATAATTCACTTAATATAATTTTAGCTTTTTCAGAAGAAGTGCCAATCACCACCCTATCTGGTTTCATAAAGTCCTCTACA
Source organism: Chitinophagaceae bacterium (assembly GCA_947380605.1). Taxonomy (GTDB): domain Bacteria; phylum Bacteroidota; class Bacteroidia; order Chitinophagales; family Chitinophagaceae; genus Ferruginibacter. Next base: position 31,799 of record CANCRO010000011.1, on the reverse strand, counting down.
GCTACCCCTTCTCTTAAAAACTCAGGATTACTAACGATATCAAAAGTTCCTTCTACACCTCCATTATCCATCAAAGCTTGTCTAACTTTTTCAGCTGTCCCAACCGGCACCGTACTCTTATCAATGATTACTTTATAATCTCCTTTTTTAATTAATGCACCCAATTCTTTTGCCACTCCCAAAATATATTTCAAATCAGCACTACCATCTTCTCCAGGAGGAGTAGGAAGTGCAAGAAAAATAACCTGCGCATCTTTAATACCTTCTGACAAAGAGGTAGTGAAACTCAATCGCTCATCCTTTTGATTCTTTAAAAATATTTTTTCTAGTCCTGGCTCATAAATAGTGATATGACCAGAAGATAATTTTTCAACTTTTGATTGATCAATATCTACACAAATAACATCGTTACCCGTTTCCGCAAAACACGTTCCAGTGACTAATCCTACATACCCAGTTCCTATTACTGCTATCTTCATTTTATTTATTTTGAATGGAGGTAATCTAATACATTTGAAATAATAAAATCCTGTTGTTCGGTATCTAATTCGGTATGAATGGGAAGAGAAATTACTCTTTCTGATAACCAATCCGTAACCGGTAAATTGAATGTACTGCCACCAAAAGAATCAAACATTTTTTGTCGATGACAAGCCACAGGATAATATATCATAGATGGAATCCCTTTATCAGTAAGGTGTTGATGAAGACCATCTCTACTAATACCTTCCTTAGTATGATCATTTAAAACGAGCGTATATTGATGATATACGTGGCTGCTATAAGCAGCTGATTTTGGCAAATCAAGCATAGCCAATTCCTTAAAAGCATTGTTATAATAATCAGCTGCTTTTTTTCGGGCTTCATTATATCGATCCAAGTAGGTTAATTTAATAGAGAGAATAGCAGCCTGAATGGCATCTAATCTTGAATTGACTCCTACCACATCGTGATAATATCTTTTGCTCTGACCATGAGCTGCAATCATTTTTATTTTTTCTGCCAATTGATCATCATTGGTAGTGATGGCTCCTCCGTCTCCATAAGCGCCCAAGTTTTTGGAAGGATAAAAAGAGGTACAACCGATATGACCAATGGCGCCTGTTTTAATAGTGGTTCCATTGCTGAAGGTATACTTACAACCAATAGCTTGTGCATTATCTTCTACAACAAATAAGTTATGCTTTGCTGCAATAGCCATAATTTTCTCCATTTCAGCGGCATGACCATATAGGTGAACGGGAACAATGGCTTTCGTTTTAGAAGTGATCACTTTTTCGATTGAACTTGCCTCCATACAAAATGTAACAGGATTCACTTCAACAAATACCGGCTTCAACTTCAATAATGCGGCAGCTTCTACGGTAGCAATGTAAGTAAAGGAAGGGGTAATCACTTCGTCACCTGGCTGAAGATCTAATGCCATAAAGGCAATCTGAAGGGCATCAGTCCCATTAGCACAGGGAATTACATGCTTAACTCCGTTATAAGTTGCCAGATTAGTTGCAAAATCATTCACCACCTTACCCCCTATAAACTGGGAACTTTCTAGCACCGCCAAAACAGCTGCTTCAATTTGAGGTTTTATTTTCTGGTACTGAGTTTTGGTATCTACCATTTGCAGCGGCCTCATAGATTAATTTTTAGGGATTGCAAAGATAGTAATTCGCGAATTAGCATCAAGTTGGAGGGCTTGGGTTTGAATTAGGTTACAATATATTAAAAAATTGCTATTAGATTTGTTAAAAAATAACCATTGGCTAAATTATTTTACGAGCTTTTCTTAGCGCTTTATGCAATAGCATTTAGGGTAGCCGCATTATTTAATACTAAAGCCAGGCTTGGTTTACAAGGTAGAAAAAATATATTTTCTACCATCCAAGCCAACCAACTCTCCACAACTAAGCAGGTTGTATGGATGCATTGTTCTAGCGTAGGAGAATTCGAACAGGGAAGACCGTTAGTAGAGTCCCTCAAAAAATCTTATCCTTCAATTTTTATTGTAATTACTTTTTTTTCGGCATCAGGATATGAGGCGATGAAAAACTATAAAGGTGCAGATCAAATCTATTATTTACCATTTGATGGTGCTTCCAATGCAAAAAAAATGGTAGACGCCATCAACCCTTCATTGGTTTTATGGATAAAATATGAATTCTGGTATCACTATTTACATGAATTCAATCAAAGAGAAATTCCTGTTTTACTAATATCAGGCATCTTTAGAAATTCTCAACCGTTTTTTAAATGGTACGGAAGTCTTTGGAGAGAAATGTTATCATCGATTACTTATTTTTTTGTTCAGAATGAAAATTCTCTACAATTGCTTTCTTCCATAGCAAGTAATGAAAAGGTACTGATTACTGGAGATACTAGGTTTGATCGGGTAATTGAAATTGCTGAAAAATTTGAACCGATTTCAATCATTGAAAAATATTGTGAAAATAATAGGGTGATCGTTGCGGGTAGTACATGGGAGGAAGACGAGACAGAATTTATCCATTACGTGAAAGCCAATCCACAAATAAAATTTATTATTGCTCCTCATGAAACTGACATTGGAAATATTCAACAAATAAAGAAAAGATTTTCCAATGCATTACTTTATACAGATATAATCAACGCGCCAGTTGACAAAAATATTTCTACTAACTTACTCATCATAGACAATGTAGGAATGCTTTCTAGACTTTACCACTATGCAGACATCACCTATGTAGGAGGTGGATTTGGGGCCGACGGCGTTCATAATGTTTTAGAAGCTGCTGTATTTGGCAAGCCGGTAATTTTTGGTCCAGAATATAAAAAATATGCTGAAGCCATCGGACTAGTGGAGAGTGGTGGAGGAATTCCTATCGAAAATGCGCTAGAACTAGAATCCGTTTTAAAATTATTATGGGAACGAGAAGATGAGGCAAAAGCGAAAGGCATCGCATCCAAACAATTTGTTTATGCAAATGCAGGAGCTAGTAAAAAAATAATTCAATTTATTCAGGAAAATCGTCTTCTAACTAATTGATCAAAATATTTAACAGTTAAGCTATCTTCTTTCCAACCCAACTTTGTCTTTAACTCCCTACGAATCCAGTAGTCTGCTTCTGGCCAAATAGAAAAGCTATTAATTGTTTTGATACTTCTTTCAAAAACAGATTCATCCCCATTAAATAAATCATTGATAAATAAAAAGCGGTCGTTAATCCCGATAGCTTTTTTTAGATCCTTAATTGGACCTGCTGATAAGATATCACTAACTTCAACTTTAGCTTCTTTCAATTGGTCATTAATTGAAAGTGTTTGGTCCACTTCAACTTGCTTTTCAGGAGCTTTTTGACTAACTATCGGTTGAATAGGTTGAATTGGCTTTACAGGAATTTCGGCTTCCTCCGATTCAACTACTAATTTTGGCTTGCTTTGACCGCTAATCTGTTGCATCAAAGAAGCATTTCGCTTAATTTCATCTAGTTCTGCTGCTAATTCCTCCTCGTCAATTTGCAAAATTCCAATTATCTTTTTCTCCACCTCAGGTATCGCATAGGTTGCCGAAGCTAATGGCTTCTGAATAACAGGAGGTACCGATTGTATTGACTCTGGGTCGTTTTCATTAACTTCTTCAACCTTTTTATCCCTCAAATAAGCTAATTCTTGCTGAAGCATTTGTACCGTACTCAAAAGTAGCTCCGCAGAATTGCCCTCATTAAATTGTTGTTGCAATTTCCGCAAAAGTGTTTCCACTCTTTCCATAAATAAAACAATTGATTTATATTACAAATAACAAAATTAGTTTTGACCATTGAGTCAAAACCATAATCTTTGCAATTCTAGCACTAAAGTTACAAACAGTATTTTAAAAAAATCTATAAATGTTTATTGAACCAAATATAACGGGTGGCCGACGCGGATGGATTGAAGTAATTTGTGGAAGCATGTTTAGCGGAAAAACTGAAGAGTTAATCCGCAGATTAAAAAGAGTAAAAATTGCCAATCTAAAAGCAGAGATATTCAAGCCTGCCATCGACAAACGATACGATGAAATAAAAATCGTTAGTCACGATACCAATTTTATACAAAGTACTCCTGTAGCAAGTGCCAAAGATATTCTTTCGCTTGCTCAAGATGCTGATGTGGTAGGTATTGATGAAGCTCAATTTTTTGATGAAGAAATTGTTTCAGTATGCGAGCAACTTGCCTTAAAAGGAATAAGGGTAATTGTTGCAGGTCTTGACATGGATTATTCTGGAAAGCCCTTTGCTCAAATACCTAACTTGCTAGCCATCGCCGACTATATTACTAAGCTGCACGCTATTTGTGTAAAATGTGGAAATATTGCTAATATTAGTTATAGAAAAAATAGTGAGAGCGGTCAAATTTTAATCGGCGAAAAAGAAGTCTACGAACCTAGATGCAGAAACTGCATCAATCAATAAGTTTATAAAATGCTTTATCCAAAAAACGAAAGGGTTCTTAGCTTTACAAATTATAATAGAAATTTTTTGTTATGACTAAATCAATTCTTGCCCTACTGAAAAAAGACCTGCTGCTGGAGTTAAGACAACAACATAGTTTGTATGGCATTCTTTTATATGTAGCTTCTACCATTTTTGTACTATACCTTTCTATCAATAATCCTGAAGGAGAGGTATGGAATGGTTTATTTTGGATCATACAATTATTTGTTTGTGTAAATGCTGTAGCTAAAAGTTTTTTACAAGAAAGCAAGGGGAGAATGCTCTACTTCTACACTATCTCAGGGGCAAAAGAATTTATTATAGCCAAACTCATTTACAATATTATCCTAATGCTCATCATGAGTCTACTCAGTTTAGGCTTGTTTTTTATTCTACTAAAAAATCCATTGGGCAATACCTTGCAATTTATTGGTATCGTTTGTTTAGGAGGTATTAGCATAAGCTTGGTCTTTACCTTATTAGCCGCCATCGCCGCTAAGGCACAGCAAAATGCTGCTTTAATGGCCATCATGGGATTCCCATTGATCATTCCTCAATTGCTGCTGCTCATCCGACTTTCAAAAGTTGCTTTTGGGGAAATTTTCAGAGAAGGTGCACTCCTGCAACTTTCTTTACTGATTGTTGGACTAGACCTGATGGTGATCGCTCTTTCTATCATTTTGTTTCCATTTTTATGGAAAGACTAATCTTTTTAAAACTTAGACGAACTAAGAAAAAAGTAATCAAAATAACAATTTGAACAAAAGGCTGTTTCCCTTAATTTTGCAGTATATATTTTTAATTACATGCGAAAAAGTTGGTGGAAAATATTAGCGGCCCTTTTACTCATTTACACTTTTGCTGCGGGCTTTTTAATTAAAGTACCCATCATAGGAAATCTAAAAGAAACCATACGTAATCTATTTTTTCATGTACCAATGTGGTTTGGCCAAATCATTTTACTAACCACTTCCTTAGTTTATTCCATTTTATATCTTCGTAAGCCCGATTTGCGACATGACATATACGCTTCCTCTTTTGCCAAAACTGGTATTTTGATGGGTGTACTTGGTTTAATAACAGGGGCTATTTGGGCTACCTATACTTGGGGAGAACCTTGGAGCAATGACCCCAAACAAATCGGTGTAGCGATTGCCCTTCTAATATATTTTGCTTACTTGGTTTTACGCAATGCAATAACTGATATTGATAAACGCGCCAAAATAAGTGCCGTATATAATATTTTCGCCTACTTTATTTACCTACCACTTATTATGATACTACCCAGATTGGTTGAATCATTGCATCCAGGAGGCAAAGGTGTAGAAGGAAACCCCGGTCTTAATGGGGCAGACCTTGACGCCACGATGCGACTTGTTTTTTGGCCAGCAGTAATAGGTTGGACACTTTTGGGAACTTGGATAACCACCCTAAATATTCGAATTTATTTAATCAGAGATAAAAACTTACTCAATGCGAAATAGAATTCACTATTTACTTTTATTATTAGCTGGAATAATTTCAAGTACTCAAAGTTTTGCTCAAGAAAATGTAGTAACTGAATCGGCTATGCGTAGTAACGGAAAGATATATGTAGTAATGGCAATCTGTATTACCATTCTAATCGGTTTTTTTCTATACCTATTGTCAATTGATAAAAAAATTAAGCAAATAGAAGATAAGCAATAATTCAGATTGAATTGGTCTTTAGAAATTTGATGAACGAATTCTTCTAACCTAGATTGGTAAAGAACAAACCGAGTTAATACAATTAAAAAATCAGAAGATTTTATTTATAAAAAAAACTAAAAGTTGACTGGTTATTTGATATAACTCAAACTACAATCAAATTTACCTTCCCCCATTCCTAAATCTTGCGCAGCTGCATTACTAATTATAATCTGTAGTCCTGAATTTTGTTTTATATCAGGTATAAGATCTAGCACTTTTGCATAAACAGAATTTCCAGTTACATTACTTGTAATTTTTATAATGGTTCCAGGAGTTGAAGAGTTATGTAAACAATAGTATTTTCCATCCTCCCAACCACTCGTACTCTTAAAAATACCTGCTTCTCCTTTTTCTTCAATCAAAGTCCCTTTGTTTGACTGTTCATTATAATCTCGTTTAAATAACCCCTCTTTGAAATCCTTAACCCCGACAACTTTTTTAGGGGCTTGATTAACAGGCGCCGACTCTTTTGCTGCTTTAGTTGCAATCGGTTCGTTACTAACTTTATCTGCAACCGATAAATTTACTCCTACAGTTTTCTTAGCTGTCTCCACTGGTTTGGCTACTTCAGCAGGTAAAGTTGGCTCTTTTGCGACAACAGCTGGTTTAACTGTTGCCTCAGTTTTAGTTTCAACCTTAGTTTCCACTTTAGTAGTCACGATATCAGCGGGCTTTACCTTTGCCATATTTGACAAGGGTGATATATCTTTTTTAACCTTCAGATAACCTACAATTAGTTTCGTTCCATTGGCTACCCCATTACCTTTTAGTTTATTCCATTTCTTAAGCGCTTCGATGGGCACTTTATTATAGTGAGCACTTATTTTATTAAGCCCTTCCTTTCCTTTTACGATATGATATAATGGAATTACCACTTCACCTTCCAATGCATTGCCCACTTGTAAAAAATTAGAAGCAACTAATGGAATTTTTAATTTTTGTCCTAAACTCAATCCGTTTTCTAAAACCAAATGATTAAATGGTACCACTTCTTTCGGGCTCACATTGTAGATGCGTCCAATACTGTAATAATTTTCCTTGGGGGCAACTTTGTGGGTTACAAATAAATTAGGCGACTGGCCCTCAATTACTATTAATTTATTTTGAGCCTGGACCAATAATGGCAAACAAAATAATGTAATCAATAAAAACTTCATATGTTGATTATTAATTCGATACAAAGATGGGAAATTTTGTTGACTACTAGCAATATTATAACTATTAGAAAGAGTTAAAATTATCTCAAACAAGATTAATTCTACTTATTGATTATACGCCACTCTTTGGGATAATAATTATTAATACGATTGGATAATAGTTTTATCCACCCAAGTTTAATTTGTTGGTAGGTTAACAAAACCCATCCTTTATAATTTGATTCGATTGAAATTTCCTGCTTTCTTAAATAGTCTAATGCAGTTAATTTATCAACTTCAATGGCAGCAGTCATTGGGTTAATAATATTACTTAAGGCAAGCTCATGATCAGGAATTAATTCGTTTCTAATAATGGCGCCCAATTTTACTCCTGCCTTCTTAATATAAAGCGCAGATTGTAAAATGGCTAAATCATTCTCTAAATGAGAAGGAATTGCAATTACTTCATCTTTTTGTTTGATAAAGAAAAAATCATCCCCTTTTTTAACCCATGGTTTTACAACGTCTATTTCTTTAGAAGTCAATCGCAACGACTTCCCCTTTACAATGTTTTCTCTATTTGCTGAATCAGTTGAATTTTTCTTCCTAAATACTGCTATAAAAAAACCCTCCCCTTTCAATTTATCTGGATAAAAACGATATCCTTTAGCCTTAGATTTTGAAGCGGTAGTCTCAATGATGTTCCATTCATTTTTTAATTGTAATGAAATAGTGTCAAGTTCAAATTCATTAATCAGCCAGTCGCTAATTTCCTCATCTTCAATAGGAGAATAAGAACAGGTAGAATAAATCAAGGATCCTCCATCTTTTAAAGCAGGTAATATATCTGCTAAAATTCTTTGTTGACGGTGACTGCACATTTCAACGCTTTGTTCACTCCACTCATTAATTGCTTTAGGATCTTTTCTAAAAAGTCCACTTCCACTGCAAGGTGCATCTACTACTATTAGATCAAAATAACCTGGAAGCCTTTGAAAATCTTTAGGGTCATTATTGGTAACCACTACATTGGCTGCACCCCACTTGGTAATATTTTCCGACAATATGGTTACTCGAGATTTGATAACTTCATTACTCACTAAGCTACTTTTACTAGAAATTGCAGATTGAAGTAAAGTAGATTTTCCTCCAGGAGCCCCACAAAGATCCAATACCCTCAAAGGTTGTGAAAGATCAATTGCCTGACGAATCGCTTCTTCCAAAAACATACTACTTGCTTCTTGAACATAGTAAACGCCTCCATGAAATAGAGGGTCAGTAGTAAAAGAAGGGCGCAATGAAAGATAGTACCCATTTGCATTCCATGGCACTGAAGAGAAGGCTAGCGCTTCTTTACTATTTTCAACAGAAAAGATAGTTGATTTATCTATGGACTTCTGATTGTTAAACCTTATAGAAGTAATTTGCTCACCTGATTGATGCACTTTTTCAAAGGCTTCTTTATCAAAGCCTTTGGTTTCAGTTAATGAATCGATAAGAGCAGAAGGGATTTTCAATAGATTAAAGTATTAAAAAAAGAATAGTATTTGTTTTCACTTTTATGTTCCTATTATCACCTTGAAAAAAGGTTACTACAAATTTAGTTGTTATTAAAATCGAATTTTAAAATGTTGTTTTACTTTATAATCTGGATTGATAAAAACTATTCCTATAAAAAAAAGATCAATAGTGAGAGTGACCGCTGGATGATGCTGAATATAGCTCCAAGCTTCCTCCATTTCGCTACTCCAATGAATATCATCCATCACCAATATGGAAGTAGTTTTGGAATAGTTAAGTAATTGTTGAAAATAATCGATAGTGGAAGCCTTTCGGTGATTGCCATCTACAAAAGCAAAATCAATAGGTTTCAAATTGGATAAAAGAGAAGGGAGTGTCTTCGAAAAATCTCCTACTATTAATTCTATATTATTCAAACGCATTGAATCGAAATTTTTCTGAGCAATGGCTGCAATGCTTCCAGCTCCCTCACAAGTGAACAGTTTTGCAGCAGGGTTTCCAAGGGAAAGATAAGCACTCGTAATACCCAATGAAGTCCCTAATTCAAGGAGCACAGCAGGTTGATAATACTGAATCATTCTGAATAACAGCTGTCCATACTTTTTTGACTTTACTGATGAACGAGCAATAGCATTTACCCTTCTACTATCGGACGGTGTAAGAGAAGAACCAGCCCCAAAGTCTTCTACCGTTATGAGCGCTTTATTTGAAAGTAACAATTTTCTACACTCCTCAACGCTATGATAGCAATCATATTCTTTCTTATCTAACAATACATTTTTAATAAAGTCAAATACAAAGGGAGAATGCACACCATGGCCTTTTCCATTGGAGGCAGTAAGGTAATAATAAAGGAACTTTTGGGATAATTTAAAATGATTATACAAAGCAATAATTTATATCAAAGGGAAGCAAGTCATAGTCTTTTCTATTTACGTTTCCAGCATTGAAACGAATAGTCGAATACATGTTTTTCATCAGCAGAAAAATCATCAGTAGAAAATAATTCCCATTGGCTTTCATCCACTGCAGGAAAAAAAGTATCCCCTTTTAGAACAGTATGAACTCTTGTTAAATAAATGGTATCAGCCAAAGGCATAGCCTGAGCATAAATTTCACCACCTCCTATAATAAATAACTGCTTCGCATTAGTTTGTCGAGCTATTTCAATTGCTTCAGCTAAATCCAAAGCAGTTTTTACATCCTGGAATTTCCAATCCTTGTTTCGAGTAATTACTATATTGGTCCTTCCAGGTAGCGTTTTATTGAACGACTCAAATGTTTTTCGACCCATAATTACAGGAAATCCCCAAGTGGTATTTTTAAAAAATTTAAGGTCATTGGGTAGATGCCAAAGTAATTGATTATTAATTCCGATGGCATTATTGGTATCTGCAGCTACAATCAAGGCAATTTCGAAACCTTTCGAAACCAAATTTGATGATGCTTTAAAATCTTTTATTTCGCTCATTTTTGATGTAGTTAATGCCCAAAAAATATCAATCCAGCAACAATAGTAGTTAAGCTAATTTTCAAATTAATTAATCAAGCGCAAAGCGCATTTATAATTTTTTAGATAAAAGTCCTATACCGCCACCGGTGCCTTAATACCTGGATGTGATTGGTAATTTTCTAATTCAAAATCCTCGAATTTGAAATCAAAAATATCTTTAACGTCCGGATTAATTTTCATAGTGGGCAATGGAAAAGGCGTTCTACTTAATTGAAGATTAGCCTGTTCAAAATGGTTATTATAAAGATGGACATCCCCAAATGAATGAACAAAATCACCTGGATCCATATCACAAACCTGGGCAAGCATCAAGGTGAATAATGCATAAGAAGCAATATTAAAAGGCACTCCTAAAAACACATCTGCAGAACGCTGGTACAATTGGCAACTGAGTTTTCTGCGACCTCCAGGCACCTGAGCGGGTGCAGTATAAAACTGAAACAAACAGTGACAAGGCATCAGTTTCATTTTAGGCAAATCTGCTACATTCCATGCACTGATTATCATTCGCCTACTATCTGGGTTAGTTTTTAATTGCTGGATCAATTCTTTTACCTGATCGACTTCTACCCCATCAGCTCCTTCCCAACTCCGCCATTGCTTTCCATATACTGGACCCAAATTTCCTTGTTCATCAGCCCATTCGTCCCAAATCCTTACTTTATTTTCTTTCAAATAAGCAATATTGGTATCTCCTTGTAAAAACCAAAGTAATTCATAAATGATACTTTTTAAATGACACTTTTTAGTAGTCACCAAAGGGAACCCTTTGCTAAGATCAAAACGCATTTGGTATCCAAAAACACTTCTGGTTCCAGTGCCTGTGCGGTCACTCTTGTCATTACCATTTTCAATAATATGAGAAACAAGTTGAAGGTATTGTTGCATAGGTGCAAGTTAAGTCCCTTAGGGTTAAAGGTCAACAAAGAGTGCTTTTTTTTAATAACAAAATAATAAAGGAATGTGAATTGATTAGACGAATTTTGACATCACGAGAAAAATACTAAAATCAACTATGGAAATAACGATTCGAAAAGCGATTCAACAAGACTGCCATCGGATGATGGAATTGGTAAAAGAATTAGCCATTTATGAAAAAGCACCCGATGAAATAACCGTACAATTTGATCATTTTGTTGAAAGCGGATTTGGAGAAAACCCAGTATGGTGGGCCCTTGTTGCAGAAACTACTAGTCCAACCGGACTAAAAGAAGTACAAGGATTTGCACTCTATTATATCAGATATTCTACTTGGAAAGGACAGAGAATGTATTTAGAAGACTTACTGGTTACCGAAAAGTATAGGAGGCAGGGTATTGGAAAACTACTTTTTAATGGACTCTTTGAAGAAGCTAAAATAAAAAATTACAATGGAATTGCCTGGCAGGTATTAGACTGGAATGAACCTGCCATTAATTTTTATAAAAAACTAGGGGCAGTGAAGTTCGATGGCGAATGGGTGAATTGCAGTATAGAATTAGGATAAATATTACAGACTAGTTGGCGTATTTTTGCAAAATAATTATCATAAATATTTAAATACTTTTATCAATGGCTGAGAAAATAACAATGGGAAGCAATGGCAAATTAAACGTGCCGAATAATCCAACAATTCCATTTATTGAGGGCGATGGCATTGGGCCTGATATTTGGAAAGCCAGTGTAAGAGTATTTGATGCTGCAGTTGAAAAAGCCTACAAGGGTGAGAAAAAAATCAATTGGATTGAAGTGCTAGCTGGTCAAAAATCATTTGACAAAACTGGAAGCTGGATGCCTGAAGCCACCATGGATGCTTTTAAAACTTATCTACTTTCCATAAAAGGCCCCTTGACTACTCCAGTTGGCGGTGGCATTAGAAGTTTAAATGTAGCGCTCAGACAAGAGCTTGACTTATTTGTTTGCCTTAGACCAGTGAAATATTTTGAAGGGGTACCCTCTCCGATGTGGCAACCTGAAAAAGTGAACATGGTCATTTTTCGAGAAAATACGGAAGATATTTACGCGGGTATTGAATACATGACAGGCACTCCAGAAGCAGATAAATTGCTCAACTTTTTGATCAAAGAAATGGGGGTAAAAAATATTCGTTTTCCAGAAACTACTTCTCTAGGAATTAAGCCGGTAAGTAAACAAGGAAGTGAAAGATTAATTAGATCAGCCATTCAACATGCTGTTGAAAATAAACTTCCCTCAGTTACGATTGTGCATAAGGGAAATATTATGAAATATACTGAAGGCGCTTTTAAAAATTGGGGATACGAATTAGCAGAAAGAGAATTTGGCGGCGAAGTATATACATGGAATCAATGGGAAAGAACCAAGAAGGAAAGTGGTGAAGCGGTGGCCAATGAAGAAATGAAAATAAGTGCTATTGGTGGAAAAGTGATTATCAAAGATGCTATTGCAGATAATTTTTTACAGCAAGCATTACTGGCGCCACAGGATTATTCTGTTATTGCCACCCTTAATTTAAATGGAGACTATATTAGTGATGCACTCGCAGCACAGGTAGGCGGCATTGGAATTGCCCCTGGTGCAAATATTAATTATTTAACAGGACATGCTGTTTTCGAAGCTACTCATGGTACGGCGCCAAGATTTGCCAACACTAATACCATGAACCCTTCCTCTGTTATACTCAGTGGAGTAATGATGTTAGAGTACATGGGTTGGAGAGATGCCGCAGAATTAATCACTAATTCAGTAGGAAAAACCATTCGGAATAAAACAGTGACGATTGACTTTTATAATTTAATGAAGGAAGGAACATTGCTAAAGACTAGCGAATTTGCTGATGAAATAATTAAAAATCTTTAGTATTAAATATCAAATTATCAACCTCTAGCTTATTTACTTTCCTTACAGTACATTTGCAAAATTAAAAACAACCTCATGAGTAAAATTAAAGTAGCCAATCCGGTAGTTGAACTAGATGGCGATGAGATGACAAGAATCATCTGGAAATTTATTAAAGACAAATTGATTGTGCCTTATCTAGAACTGGACATTAAATATTATGACCTAGGAATGGAATATCGCGATGAAACCAATGATCAAGTTACTATCGATGCAGCGAATGCAATCAAAGAATTTGGCGTAGGTATTAAATGCGCAACGATTACTCCTGATGAGGCTAGAGTTCAAGAGTTTGGACTTAAGCAAATGTGGAAAAGCCCTAATGGAACCATTAGAAATATTTTAGATGGTACTGTTTTTAGAGAGCCGATTGTAATGCAAAATGTACCTCGCTTAGTCACTAACTGGACAGCCCCTATCATCGTAGGTCGTCATGCATTTGGTGACCAATATCGTGCAACCGATACCGTTATTAAAGGAAAAGGAAAGTTAACCATGACCTTTACGCCAGAAGGCGGTGGTGAGCCACAAGTTTTTGAAGTATACAATTTCAAAGGAGATGGTGTTGCGATGGCGATGTACAATACAGACGAAAGTATTATGGGCTTTGCAAGAAGCTGTTTCAATATGTCCCTTAGTAAAAAATGGCCACTTTACCTTTCAACAAAAAACACCATCCTTAAAAAATATGATGGTCGCTTTAAAGATATTTTTGAAAATATTTATCAAGCCGAATTTAAAACTTCCTTTCAAGAAGCAGGCATTACCTATGAGCATCGCTTAATTGATGACATGGTAGCAAGTGCGCTTAAATGGAATGGCAATTTCGTATGGGCTTGTAAAAATTACGATGGAGATGTACAAAGTGATACAGTCGCGCAAGGCTTTGGTAGTCTAGGTTTAATGACTTCTGTATTAATCACACCCGACGGTGCTACGATGGAATCAGAAGCAGCTCATGGAACGGTAACCCGTCACTTTAGAGATCACCAAGCTGGTAAACCAACTTCTACCAATCCAATCGCATCCATTTTTGCTTGGACAAGAGGACTAGCCTTTAGAGGTAAGTTGGATAACAATCAGACGCTAATTGATTTTTGTGAAGCGCTAGAAGCGGTTTGTATTGAAACAGTTGAAAGTGGTAAAATGACTAAAGATTTAGCAGTTTGTATCCATGGTAATAAAGTAAAACATGGTGACCATTATCTGTATACAGAAGAATTTTTGGATGCCATTGATGCTAATCTGAAAAAGAAAATGAATATTGGATAATTTTTTTATACTATTCAATCCAAAAAGGGCGACCAATGGTTGCCCTTTTTACTATTCAACGAATTTTATTTCAACTTGATCAAAGAGAAGAGATGAACACACCGCAAAAAAATAATCCACTTCATGGGAAAACTTTAGAAAGTATTTTGAATTTTTTAGTAGAAAAATTTGGCTGGGAGGAGTTAGGAAATATCATTCGTATCAACTGCTTTATTGATAATCCGAGTATCCAATCCAGCCTAAAATTTCTCCGTAAAACTGATTGGGCACGCAAAAAAGTAGAGGATTTATACCTCTATGTTCAAAGCAATATCAAGCAGTAATTAACCATTAGGTATCAGTTGAATAATAACAAGCGAATCGCTTAAACTTAAGCTACTACAGTATTCAAACATTTTATTCAATACCAAAATGGTATCTTTGTATCGAAGTATTTAGCTATGAGTAAAAAAGGAAAAGTGTTAATGGCCATGAGTGGCGGTATTGATAGTACCGTTGCAGCCCTTATGCTCCATAAACAAGGTTATGAGGTGATTGGTATTACAATGAAAACCTGGGATTATGCCACCAGCGTTGGCACAACATCAAAAAAAGAAACTGGCTGCTGTAATCTTGATAGTTTCAATGATGCCCGTCAAGCAGCTGTTCAACATGGATTTCCTCATTTCATTTTAGACATCCGCGAAGAATTTGGTGATTTTGTGATTGAGAATTTTGTAGAAGAATATATCGCTGGACGAACACCCAATCCATGTGTGATGTGCAACACACATATCAAATGGCGCGCTTTATTAAAAAGAGCGGATGCCCTTGGTTGTGATTTTATTGCAACCGGCCACTATGCCCAGGTCCATCAACACACGAACGGAAGATATTTTATCAGAAAAGGTATTGATGATACTAAAGACCAAAGCTATGTGCTATGGGGACTTCAACAAGATTTACTGAGTCGTACACTTTTACCGCTGGGAACTTATCACAAAACTGCCATTCGACAAATGGCACACGATTTTGGCTATCCTGAATTAGCTAAAAAAGCAGAGAGCTATGAAATCTGTTTTGTACCCGATAATGATTACCGAGGATTCTTAAAAAGAAATGTTGAAGGATTAGAAGAAAGAGTGAAAGGTGGAAATTTTATTGACAAAACAGGTAGAATTATTGGACAACATAAAGGATATCCTTTTTATACCATTGGTCAAAGAAAAGGTCTTGATATTGCCCTAGGAAAACCTGCCTTTGTAACTGGTATTGATCCAGATACCAATACCATTGTATTGGGAGAAGAAGAAGACTTAAAAGGAGATGAAATGATTGTATCCAAGATAAATTGGATAAAATATGAAGGTATTACCGAAGGCATGGAAATGCATACAAAGATCAGATACAAAGACAAAGGTGCATTCAGTAATCTATACACAACAGATAACGGTTTATCTGTTCGTTTCTTTGAAAAAGTAAAAGGAATAGCTCCGGGACAAAGCGCCGTATTCTATGAGGGGGATGATGTAGTAGGAGGTGGAATAATACAAAGAACTGATTTGTCTATCCCTTCTTAAAAACAGCTACAAACATACTGTCAGACTGCTGTTGATACCCTTTTAACAATTGCATATCCAGCAATCTACCATTCAGTGATTTGGTTACAAAATTTACTACCCCTTCATTTTCAGCCTCAAATACAGAACAGGTAATGTATACCAATAAACCTGCTGGCTTTAAATGAAGAATTGCATTGGCAAGAATTTTGTTCTGTGCATCAACATAATTTTGAAGCGTTGATCTCTTAAAAAATACAAGCTGCTCAGGTGTTCTACCCCATGTGCCACTCCCGCTGCAAGGGGCATCACAAATAATAAGATCAAAATCTTTTTTGATTGTTTTATTTTCTGCAAGACTAAGGTCTGTTACCAATGATTCATAATTTATTATCCCCGCCGATTTAAACCGTTGATGAAGATTTTTCAAAATACTTTCTCGTATATCTGAAACCGTAAGGTCTATTTTTTGTTCCAAAATATCAGTCAATAAAATAGATTTACCTCCACTTGCAGCACAACAATCCCAAACTGCCAAAGATTGATTTTCAATAGCAGTGTTGAATAAGCCTGGCTGCTTTAAAAAATTAAATACTTGTTGTGAATTAGCATCTTGTATCACTACTTCTTTATCGAGTTCAAAAAGATCAGCTACTTTTTCTGAGCTTTTTAGTCGAAT
Source organism: Chitinophagaceae bacterium (assembly GCA_947380605.1). Lineage (GTDB taxonomy): Bacteria > Bacteroidota > Bacteroidia > Chitinophagales > Chitinophagaceae > Ferruginibacter. The sequence continues at coordinate 15,108 of CANCRO010000011.1, read as the reverse complement.
ACATTGCTCATTCAATTGCTGCCACTGATACCCAGATTGAGTAAGTTTATTAATTACAGACTCTCTTAATTGCGGTCGTATACGAATAAAAAGATCGGGTTGTTTTAACATTGAAAGGCTATAGGCTTCTCTTTCAATACCTGAACTGAGTAAATCACTAAAAGGGAAAAAATCTAAACAAGAAATATTTTTTTCAAGAAACGATATCTTTTCGTTGGTGGAAAGAGCTATTTTTTCATTCCATGCAGGTCTCAATTCTTTGAGTAATAACGAGTCTGTTTTTTCGCACAAAAAAGTAGCGATCAGCATTTTTTCTTCGATAGCAATATCAGAAAAAGCATTGCCCATCCTGTAATAATGGTAACAAAGTGATGCAATTGACTTCCTATCCTTTGATCCATATTTTTTATTGGCAGCAAAGAATTGTTTCAAAAAAATAGCAAAAGGTTTATCTCCCTGATAAGCATCAAGTATATTTTTAGCACTATTGATATAAGAGTGATATCTACTCATTGTATTTAAATATAAACGGCCGGATAAAATCCAGCCGCAAAAAAATTTTTATTAAAATCCTATAATTCTAATAAACTTTTTACTGGATCTTTTCCAAACAAAAGTAATGCTGGATTTTCGAGTAACTCTTTCACCCTCACTAGAAAACTAACGGATTCTCTTCCATCAATTAGGCGATGATCATAACTCAATGCTAAGTACATCATTGGTTTAATAACCACTTGACCATTAATAGCCATCGGTCTTTCCTGAATTTTATGCATTCCTAAAATTGCACTTTGAGGAATATTAATTATTGGAGTACTCATTAATGATCCAAAAACACCTCCATTCGTAATAGTGAATGTGCCTCCGCTCATTTCCTCAATGGTTAATTTATTTTCCTTTGCCTTATTAGCCAGTGTAACAACTGTTTTTTCAATATCGGCCATACTCAAACTTTCGGCGTTTCTTATAACCGGCACCACTAAACCCTTAGGAGCAGAAACCGCTATAGATATATCACAATATTCGTGGTATACAATATTCTCTCCATCAATCATTGCATTCACTGCGGGCCATTCTTGCAAAGCAAAACAACAAGCTTTAGTAAAGAAACTCATGAAGCCTAAATTAACTCCATGCGCTTCCTTGAACTTGTCTTTATTTTTAGCTCTAATTTCCATGATGGCACTCATATCTACTTCATTAAAAGTAGTGAGCATTGCAGTGGTATTTTTTGCTTCTACTAAACGACGACTAATCGTTTTACGGAGATTACTCATTTTTTGTGAATTCTCCTTTCTGCTAAATAAATCAATACCAGGCATTCTTCCAGGATTACTAATCGCTTCTAATACATCCTGCTTTATAATTTTACCATTACTACCGCTGGCAGTAACTGATTTTACATCTACTTTTTTATCAGCAATGATGGCAGCTGCTACTGGTGTAGCTTTCAAGTCACTGGCAACTTTAGCCGAGGCAGTTTTTGGAGTGGCCTCTTCCTTTTTAACTGCAGGAGCTTCGGCAACCGAACCTGCTGGACGCGCAGCCGTATTATCGATACTGCAAGCAATGTCTCCTATTTTTAAAGAATCTCCTTCTACTGCCACAGTCTTCAAAACACCCGCTTGCTCTGCATTTATTTCAAAAGTTGCTTTTTCACTTTCCAATTCTGCAATCACTTCATCACGTTCCACCCATTCTCCATCCTTTTTGAGCCACTTCACCAACGTAACTTCTGTAATACTTTCTCCAACGGAGGGTACTTTAATCTCTATTGCCATTGTAATAAATATTTATGTAATAATTCGGTTAATTTAAATGGTAAATGCTTTTTCTATAATTTCCAATTGTTCCTTTACATGCACTTTAGCATATCCAGTGGCAGTGGAGGCGCTAGCCGGTCTACTAATCACATTGAAATTTATATTCTGCCAATTCATTTTTAAAAAAGTTGCTGCTCCCATATTTAAAGGCTCCTCTTGCACCCAATACCATTTTGCCTTTTTATATTTATCTACAAGCGAGTCTAATTGATTTTGAGGTAATGGATGAATTTGCTCTAGCCTTACCAATGCCACATCCTTTCTGTCCTCTTTTAATTGTTTCTCTGCCAAATCAAAATACATTTTTCCAGAACACAACAATACTTTTTTTACCTCCCCAGCTTTCTTTACAAATTCATCATCGATCACTTCCTTAAAACCACCGCTTGTAAAGTCACTCTTGAAACTGTAGCTTCCTGGATGGCGTAAATTTGCTTTTGGAGAAAAATTAATTAATGGTTTTCTAAACTGCCAAGAAAGTTGTCTGCGCAATACATGGAAAAAATTTGCTGCAGTGGTCACATTAGTTATCACCATATTTGATTCAGCACACATTTGTAAAAACCTTTCCATCCTAGCACTACTATGTTCGGGACCTTGGCCTTCATAACCATGAGGGAGTAGCATTACTAATCCATTCATCCTTTGCCATTTTGTTTCAGCAGCAGCAATAAATTGATCAATCATTGTCTGAGCACCGTTACAAAAATCTCCAAACTGTGCTTCCCATATCACTAATGCATTTGGATTGGCCATGGAATAACCATATTCAAAACCAAGAACTGCATATTCACTCAATAAAGAGTTGTAAATACGAAACGGAGTCTGCGAATCACTTAAATGATTTAGGCGATTATATTCTGCATTATTAGTCTCATCATATAAAACAGCATGTCTATGACTGAAAGTACCTCGCTTAACATCTTGTCCACTCATCCGCACTTCCTTACCTTCTAATAATAAACTGCCATAGGCCATTAGTTCAGCAGTTGCCCAATCAATTTTTTGTTGATCGGTATACAACTTTACTTTATCCTGCAATAATTTTTCTACCTTTTTTAATGGTTTGAAATTGGCTGGCCATTTCATTAATCCATCAAACAATGAACTAAAATCTTTTTCACTAATTGCCGTAATTGGTGAACACTCAAAATCTGCAGGAACGGCTCTTCTCAAATTATTCCACCAAAGTTCTGGCTTTTGGTATGCATAAGGCAAAGGATTCTGTTTTACCTCATCTAATCTTTCCTGCAAATCTGCAAGAAACTGCTTTTCCATTTCTTTAGCCAATGCTTTTGCATCTGATTCTCCATTATCAATAAGATACTGGGTATACACTTCTCTTGGATTAGGATGCTTATCAATTAAAGCATACAATTGAGGTTGAGTAAACTTAGGTTCATCTCCTTCATTATGACCATGTTTACGATAACAAACCATATCGATAAATATATCGCTATTAAATTCTTGTCGATATCTGGTAGCTATTTCAACTGCTTTAACCACCGCTTCTGGATCATCACCATTTACATGTAGCACTGGAGCCTTCACCATGGCTGCCACAGAAGTACAATAATCAGCACTGCGTGCATCATCAAAATCAGTGGTGAATCCTATTTGGTTATTGATAATAAAATGAATGGTGCCACCGGTATAATAACCCTTTAAGTTAGACATTTGCAACACCTCATAAACCACACCTTGTCCTGCTACTGAAGCATCTCCATGAATAAGGATAGGTAATATTTTATCAAAATCACTATTGTACAATATATCAGCCTTACACCTTGAAAACCCTATTACCACTGGATCCACGGCCTCCAAATGGGAAGGATTAGGACAAAGTTTTAAATTGATTTTATTTCCAGATGCACTAATAATATCACTGCTATATCCCAAGTGATATTTCACATCACCACTGCCCATTGTAGTATCAGGAGTAGCGGTACCCTCAAACTCACTAAAGATTTGCTCATAGGTTTTACCCAAAATATTAGCTAAAATATTAAGCCTGCCGCGATGGGCCATTCCTATCACTACTTCTTGTACATTATTTTGCGAAGCAATATCAATGATTGCGTCCAATGCTGCAATTGTAGTCTCACCCCCTTCAAGAGAAAACCTCTTTTGTCCGATGTATTTAGTATGAAGGAATTTTTCAAACATAACTCCTTCATTCAGTTTTTGTAATATTCTTCTTCTTTGATGGAGTGCAATTGGTTGAAGCATGGTATGCTCAACTGCATGTATCATCCATTCCATTTTTTTAGTGCTCGTATCTGCTCTAAATTCTACCCCTAAATTATTGGTGTAGCATTTTTGTAAATGGGTAATAATTGTTTGAAGGGAAGCTTTTCCTAGGCCTACAAATTTCCCTGCTTCAAAACTAGAAGAAAGGTCTGCATCACTTAATCCGAAATTTTCAAGGGTAAGATTAGCTTTTCTATCCTTACGTTCACGAATAGGATTAGTGGTTGCAACAAGATGGCCTTTTCTTCTATATGCCTGAATTAATTGATAAACGCTTAGTTCCTTGTCAAATTGAAAATTACTTTGGGAATCAGTATTTCCAGTGGTAGCAATTTTTGCTCCACCGCTAGTCATACTGACAGCAAAATCAAAACCTTCAAAAAACTTACGCATTTCAACGTCAATACTAGAAGGGTTTTTTATAAAATCTTGGTAAAGGCTTTCGATGTATGCCGGATGGGGGTTAGTGATGTACTGAAAATCCTTCATTGTAAATAGAAAATTTGTGTAGCTACTTTAATTTTAGATTGCAAATATCGGTCATTTATGCATTCCAAAAAGTATGAAAAGAGTATTAGATCCTTAAAAAGATGGCAATACCTACTCATCGCAAAAAATAAGTGAAATGCGAACATATGGTAAAGAAAAATAGTATGATTTACTATCCTCGAAATAAATCAACGCACCCAAATGGGTAGAAATTCAGATTTAGAAGACCCTTTTCAAGATTTATTTTGGGATAAATAACCAAAAAAGTGAAATAATAGGATAGTAAACACCCGATTTTCAGCTTAAAAAATGGAATTTTTAAATTCCTTGCTGAATAATATCAATTTATTATTTGAAATCCCTATCTTTGCAGCCCTAAATTAAGATTTAAATGGCAAACCATTCAGCAACTAAGAAAGATGTGCGTCAGAGCAGCAAGCGTAACGAACGTAACCGTTATTATGGTAAAACAACCCGTAACGCTATTCGTGACATTAAAGCATTAGATGATAAATCAAGTGCTTCTGCTAAGCAACCGATTGTTGCATCTATGATTGATAAATTAGCAAAACGTGGAACAATTCACAAAAACAAAGCGGCTAATTTAAAAAGCAAACTAGCTAAAAAAATTAATGCACTAGCAAAGTAACTTTTACTTTCTTCATATTATTAAAACCCGTTAGGTGTACCTAACGGGTTTTTTATTTACCTACAACTAGTTTTAATTTAATCTTCTTTCATAAGTTTTTGTAAATCGGAAATTGATGTAAAATATTTTGGTAGATTGTGATAAACCAACATTTCAATATGAAACTTAGTTCCCTTGCCCTATCAATTTTATTTATGTTGGGTGGGTCTTCCTTACTATCACAACAAACCCGTTTTGAAAAAACAAATGGAAAAGAATCCGCCACCTATAATGAGGCCATTAATTTTTACAAGCAACTCAGCAAAATCTCTCCTTTAGTCTCGGTTAAAACAATGGGGACCACAGATGCAGGATTTCCTCTTCACTTAGTATTGGTTAATGCCAACGCAAACTTTTCAATCAACCAGTGGGACAGAAAAAAAAATGTTGTACTACTTATCAATAACGGTATTCACCCTGGTGAGCCCGATGGCATTGATGCGAGTATGTTGTTGGTAAGAGACATTGTCGCAAAAAAAATAATCGTTCCTAAAAATATTTTTTTAGCTTTTATTCCTGTCTACAATATTGGAGGATGTTTAAACCGTGGAGGCGCTACAAGAGTAAATCAAAATGGTCCACTTGACTATGGCTTTAGGGGTAATTCTCAAAACCTAGATTTAAATCGCGACTTCACAAAATCTGATAGCAGGGAAGCAAAGTCATTTGCTCAAATTTTTCATTTGCTAGATCCCGATATCCTGATTGACAATCATGTTAGTGATGGTGCCGATTATCAACCAACGATCACTTTACTAACCACACAATATAATAAGCTTGGTGAACGACTGGGCGATTGGTTGAAAAATACTTTTGAACCGCAATTATATGCTGACATGCGTAAAAAAGGTAATGACATGATTCCCTATGTTAATTTTGAATCAGCCCAACCAGAAATTGGAATGGAAATGTTTTATGATCCACCAAGATATTCTTCAGGCTATGCCGCCTTGTTTCAAACCATTGCTTTTATGCCTGAAACACATATGCTCAAACCCTTTAAAGATAGAGTACTTTGCACGTATGCATTACTGCAAACAATGATGGAGAAGGCTAGTGTTAATGCAGCATCGATTATACAAGAAAGAAAAATCGCCAGAGATGCTGTAAAGGCAGCAAACTCATTTGCCTTAGGTTGGAAATCCGATTCTAGTCATTATTCACTTGTTCGCTATAGTGGTTATGAACAAGCTTTTAAAATAAGTTCAGCTACTGGCTTACAAAAAATGTTCTATGATCACCAGTTACCCTTCACTAAAAATGTAAAACTTTTTGATGTATTTCTACCTTACAAAATAATCAATAAACCAACAGCTTATATTATTCCAGTTGGATGGAATGCTGTGATTGATTTACTTCGACTAAATGGAGTACGTCTTCAGCAATTAAAAAAAGACACTTTGATGGAAGTAGAACTGTATCATATAGTAGACTATAAATCAAGTTTGCAACCCTATGAAAAGCATCATAGAAACAGTCAAGTAAAAACAATGGTATCAAAAAAAATGATTCAATTTCACCAAGGAGACTGGTATATTCCAATGAACCAGATTACCAATCGATATATTGCAGAAATGCTAGAGCCACAGGGAGATGACAGTTTTTTTGCCTGGAATTTCTTTGATGCTATACTTCAGCAAAAGGAAGGCTATAGTGATTATAGATGGGAAGATGTTGCAGGTGAAATCTTAAAAAATGATTCGGCTCTTCAACAAAAATTAATTATTAAAAAACAAGCGGATCTAAATTTTGCTAACAATGCACATGCTCAATTAGATTTCATATTTAAAAATTCTCCCTACTACGAAAAGGCTCATCTGCTTTACCCTGTGTATAGGTTGATTCAATAGTAATTATATTTGTTTTACTTAAAGTTTGATTTATGAAAAATGAAGAATACGCTATTCCAATTCGATTTCGAAAAATGGAAAATTTGCATATTGTATTCTGGTTATTTAAAGACATTAGCTGGTGTATGATTTGGCGACCGCTAGGGATTGCGATGATCTTTCCCACCTTGATTATTGCTATCATTATTACCACGCGCACTAGACAATTCATGAGTGAAATGTGCCATAATACTGCCATGGTTCTTTGGATTTCAGCAAATTCCTATTGGATGATCAGTGAATTTTTGCATTTTGATACTTTACTAGTCTATGGCGATATCACTTATAAACACTTAGCGATTATACCCTTTACATTGGGTATAGGTACTTTATGCTATTATTATTTATGGTGGAAACCCCGCCACAAAGATAGGCTTGAAACCATGTAGCTTAGTGGAATAATAACTTCATAAAAAAATGATAATCAGTTATTTACACCTATTTTTAGCAGATTAAAAGAATAAAATAGATGGCAAAGTATTATAAAAAATGAAGATGCTATTCTACTCCCTTGATACGGCAACAAGGTGACTCATCTCCCTTCACTTTCTCTATGTATATTTGCATCCGCTAATTTGTAGTAGCCCTTTGGTGGAAGGTCTTTAAAAACTTTCTAATGTAAAGCCCTTGGTTAATTACTGCTGGCAAAATATACCTTTCCAACATAAAATATATTTCATGTATCGTTCTCATACTTGTGGCGAATTAAGGATCACCGATGTAAAAAAAGAAGTTACCCTCAGCGGATGGGTACAAACCATCAGAAAATTTGGTAGTATCACTTTTGTGGATATCCGTGACCGTTATGGTATCACCCAATTATTGTTTTCTGAATCCCTCAATGAGTTGCTAGAAGCCAACCCTTTGGGAAGAGAATTTGTACTTCAAGTAAAAGGTATCGTTAACGAGAGAAGTAATAAAAATGCAAATATCCCTACAGGTGATATTGAAATCATTATTTCAGCGTTTACTATATTAAATAAATCTGCTGTTCCTCCCTTTACTATTCAAGATGATACCGATGGCGGCGATGAATTAAGAATGAAATACCGGTTCTTGGATTTACGTAGAAACAGTGTAAAAAAGAATTTAGAATTGCGCTATGCAGTAGGTCGCAGCACTAGAAACTATCTGCATGAAAATAATTTCATGGATATTGAAACTCCTTTTCTAATAAAATCTACCCCAGAAGGAGCAAGAGATTTTGTAGTTCCTAGCAGAATGAACCCTGGTCAGTTTTATGCTTTACCTCAAAGTCCGCAGACCTTTAAACAGCTTTTGATGGTTTCTGGTTATGATCGCTACTATCAAATAGTAAAATGTTTTCGTGACGAGGATCTGCGTGCAGATAGGCAACCAGAATTTACACAGATAGATTGTGAAATGAGTTTTGTAGAGCAGGAAGATATTTTGAATATGTTTGAAGGACTTGTAAAACGTATTTTCAAGGATGTGAAAAATATTGACTACACCGAGGTAGTAGAACGTATGACTTGGGAAGATGCGATGTGGAAATTCGGAAATGATAAACCAGACATTCGCTTCGACTTATCAATTGCTAATTTAAAATTCCCTCAACATAGTTTTGTAAATAAAAAAAGTGCATTGCATGGTTCAGCTTTTGAAGAACAAGGTGTAGGGGGCGACTTACTTGCCTTTCCAGTATTTGATGAAGCAGAAACAGTATTGGCGATAGCGATTCCTGGTTGCAGTGAATATACCCGTAAACAAACCGATGAATTGACTGAATGGGTAAAACGTCCACAGATAGGAATGAAGGGGTTGGTTTTTATAAAATGTAATGCCGATGGCACTTACAAAAGCAGCGTAGACAAATTTTATAGTCCAGAAAAATTGAAAGCAATTGCGGATGCAGCAAAAGCAAATAAGGGTGACCTAGTGTTGCTATTAGCAGGGGCTGAAGAAAAAACAAGAAAAGCTACTAGCGATTTAAGAATGTATTTAGGAGAAAGACTTGGATTGCGCAAAGCTGATCATTTTAAATTATTATGGGTACTTGATTTCCCATTATTCGAATATGCAGAGGAAGAAAACAGGTGGGTAGCCCGTCACCATCCTTTTACCTCTCCTAAACCTGATCATATCGACATTATGATCAATAACAATCCAGTGATAGAAAATGCTGCTGAATACCTTGCTCATCCTTATGCGGGAATTAAAGCCAATGCTTACGACATGGTTTTAAATGGCAATGAAATTGGTGGTGGTTCAATTCGAATTTTTCAAAGAAATTTACAAGAAAAAATGTTTGCGGCACTAGGAATGGATGCTGAAGAACAACAACACAAATTCGGATTTTTACTAGGGGCCTTCGAATATGGAGCGCCGCCACATGGTGGACTTGCTTTTGGATTTGACAGATTGTGTGCCTTATTAGGAGGCAGCGAAAGCATTAGAGACTTTATTGCATTTCCAAAAAATAACAGTGGCCGAGATGTCATGTTGGATGCACCTTCAAGCATTGATGCTAAACAATTTGATGAATTACAGATTAAATTGAACTTGAAATAATTTTTCAACAATATAATATTTGATTAAAATAGGGCTTGATTATTTCAAGCCCTATTTTAATCAATCGAATGCGTAAATATTTTATCTATAAAGTACAACTACTAAAAAAATACAGTAATATTATTTCTTAGTAAGAATTAAAATTTCATGTCTTTCATAGATATTACCTTCCATAAATATTTACTAACTTACTGCTATGGCAAAAAACTCAATACCTCTGGCAGAACGCTTAAGGCCTGCTACATTAAATGCCCTCGCTGGTCAACTTCACCTTACTGGAAAGGGAAGTATCCTAAGGACTGCTATCGAAAACGGAAAGGTACCCAGTATGATATTATGGGGTCCTCCGGGTGTAGGCAAAACTACCATTGCCAATATTATTGCACAAACATTACAAGTGCCCTTTTATACGCTAAGTGCTATTAATAGCGGAGTTAAAGATGTTCGAGAAGTAATTGAAATGGCTAAAACTCAACCTAACGCCATTTTATTTATCGATGAAATTCACCGATTTAACAAAGGTCAGCAGGATGCATTGCTTGGTGCTGTTGAAAATGGAACTATCATACTCATTGGGGCTACTACAGAAAACCCTTCTTTTGAAGTAAACAGTGCCTTGCTCAGCAGATGTCAAGTTTATGTTTTAAAACCCTTAGAGGAGATCGCATTAATTGAGTTACTTAATCATGCTATTGAAACAGATGACATTTTGCGAACTAAAAAAATTGAGCTCAAAGAAACGGCTGCACTTATTAAAATATCAGGAGGTGACGCTCGAAAATTATTGAATTTATTGGAATTAGTGACTGAAACACTTGGAGACCCAATCTGTATCACTGACGAAATAGTCATGCAGATTGCCCAGCAACGCATTGCTATTTATGATAAAAGTGGAGAGCAGCATTACGATATTATTTCAGCGCTTATCAAATCAATCAGAGGAAGTGATCCTAACGGAGCTGTCTACTGGTTAGCAAGAATGATTGAAGGAGGAGAAGATGTAAAATTCATTGCCAGAAGATTATTGATTTTAGCCAGTGAAGATATTGGCAATGCTAATCCAAATGCACTTTTACTTGCTAACGCGACTTTTGATGCAGTAAATAAAATAGGCTATCCAGAATCTAGAATTATTTTATCACAATGTGTAACCTACCTAGCCAGTTCAGCAAAAAGCAATGCTTGCTATATGGCTATTAATGAAGCCTTATCGGCTGTTCAAAAACAAGGTGATTTGCAGGTGCCGCTTCATATCCGTAATGCTCCTACCCAATTAATGAAAAAATTAAATTATGGAAAGGACTACACCTATTCTCATAATTATGAAAATAATTTTACCCCTCAGGAATATTTACCCGATGAACTAAAAGGCACAGCTTTTTATAAACCAGGCAATAACCCCAGAGAACAAGAACTTCAAAAATATTTGAAAACGCTTTGGAAAGAAAAATATGGCTATTAACTATTTTGAATTTTAAAATATTTTTAAAATTCAAAATAATAAAAACAAAAAGGCTTTACTTATTTTTGCATAGATGAAAAAACTACTGCTAACTACGTTTCTAGCAAACCTTATCTTTTTATTTCCTTCATTTTCACAAATTGACAGCAGTAGTATCTTTTTTAAAGAAGGCATTCGGGAAAAACGAAACATCCTCTATAGGAATTTAGTTCAAAATACCATTACCAAAAACTTGTCTCTTCCACTTTCCTTTGATACAGAAGAAAATTGGATAGATGCCTTTTGGGCTATTGAGTTACTCCGCTACCAATCACCCTGGATAAATGGCAGAATCAATACAGCAATAGATTCTATTGAGAAAAGAAGTCCAAATTTTCAAAGAGCATTACTGGAGCTAGTTTTCAGTAGCTATCCTAATCAATATATAAAACAAGTCAGTTCTCTTTTAAATAGCTGTGAGGATGCTAAGGTCTTTGCAATGGGTGTAGCCTATAGGATGCAGAATAACCTAAGTCCCTTTCCAAATAATCAACTAGAGAATAAAATAACCCAGTTGATTAAAACCAAAAAAGATGAAGCCATTATTCAGCAGTTGATGTATCGTATTCATCCCCCTTCCTTTGGAAAAAATAGTTTTCCAATTTCAGCTATTTTAGATACTGAATTTCTAAAAAACCAAACTGTCCTCTTTAGCTTTCAAAGAAAAAATAGAAATTATCCTGGCATTGCATTAGTAAGAGACTCTGCTGGTAATTTTATTAAAGATGAAAATGGTACTATATTTTCTGTGCCTCAATTAGCCAGAAGCATCGGTAATCTTCCAGGTTATTTAACGAATGGGAATACCCCTCAAGGAATTTTTTCGATGAATGGATTTAGTATCAGTAGAAATAGTTTTATTGGACCTACTACCAATATTCAATTGGGTATGCCTTTTGAAACTAGTATACGACATTTTTTTAATGACCCTAGTATTAGAGATGCTAACTGGACGGAAGAATGGTACAAAAAACTATTAACCGACAAACTCATGAATTATTTGCCTTTATATGAATCATTTTATGCAGGCAAAGCGGGGAGAACAGAAATCATTGCCCATGGCACTACAATAGACCCAGGCTATTACACAGGAGAAAAATATTATCCTCAAACGCCTACTATGGGTTGTTTGTGTACCAAGGAAATATGGAGTGAAGTAGATGGAAAAAGAGTAGAAAGTGATCAACAAAAATTAGTAGATGCCCTTCAAATTGCAGGAGGAGCTAAAGGTTATTGCGTAGTGCTTGAAATTGATGATGCTGAAAAACCAATTACAATTGACGAGATTATATCCCTTTTTCAAAGTAAATCTGCCCTAAAATAAAAATAGGAAAACCAGCATAGTGAATGATGAAAAATATATTTCATGCAATTTTTTTTCAATAAAGTAATAATGAGATGGAAATAAAATGGAAATTTAATTGCTTTAAAGAATTAAGCGTAGAAGAATTATATGCCATTCTACAATTAAGAAATGAAGTTTTCGTTGTAGAACAAAACTGTGTCTATCAAGATTTGGATAGCAAAGATGCTAATAGTTTTCATCTTTCTGGTTGGGAGGGTGTTAATTTAGTTGCGTATTGTAGAATTTTACCGCCTGGAGTTTCTTATTCAGCAGCAAGTATTGGACGAGTAGTCTCCTCTCCTAACTATAGAAATAAAGGATATGGTAGAGAATTAATGAATAAGGCAATCATTCATACGCTGAATCAATTTAACTGCAATACAATCAAGATTTCTGCTCAACTTTATCTGCAAAAATTCTATGAACAATTAGGCTTTCTCCAAATAAGCGATTCATATCTAGAAGACAATATCCCCCACATTGAAATGTTGTATTCTAGATAAACAGAAGAGATTGAGTGAAGAATATATTTTTATGCTTTGTTCTTATTACAAAATAAGTATATATATTTGGTGTCAAGTTGGTAAAGTGATAACGTTTAAGTTTACTAAAGACGAACAACAAACATTCTTGGATGATGTAAACCTTTGGAACCACAAGAAGACTTCACGTTTATCCTTTACCGCTTTTTAAAAATCGCTACCCCAGCAAGGATTCACCCTTTATTACTGATATAACTATTTACAATCCTTTTATTTGCCTAAAATAAATTAACCTACCAACTCTGATTTTAAATACTGTGCAGTAAAACTTCCTTTTACTTTTATCAGTTCCTCTGGTACGCCTTCAAATAAAACTAAACCTCCACCGTCACCACCTTCGGGTCCAATATCAATTATATGATCGGCCACTTTAATTACATCCATATTGTGCTCTATCACTAAAACGGTATTACCTCGTTCAACTAATTTATTTAACACCTCGAGCAGATGTTGTATATCTTGAAAATGAAGACCAGTAGTCGGCTCGTCTAAAATATAAAAAGTTTTTCCAGTATCTTTTTTACCCAGTTCAGTAGACAATTTCACACGCTGTGCTTCACCACCACTAAGGGTTACAGCACTCTGTCCAAGAGTAATATATCCTAATCCCACCTCCTTTAACACTTTTATTTTACGATAAATAAAGGGTACAGCTTGAAAAAATTCTACTGCCTCATCTACAGTCATATCCAATACATCGCTAATTGATTTTCCTTTGTATCGAATTTCAAGGGTTTCACGATTGTACCTTTTTCCATTACACTTTTCGCAATGAACATATACATCGGGTAAAAAATTCATTTCAATTACGCGCATTCCACCTCCTTCACAAATATTGCATCTGCCACTTTTTACATTAAATGAAAAACGACCTGCCGTATATCCTCTAATCTTTGCTTCAGGTACAGCTGCAAATAAAGTTCGGATATCAGTAAAAAAACCACAATAAGTAGCTGGATTACTTCTCGGTGTTCTACCAATAGGAGATTGATCAATCTCAATCACTTTATCAATTTGTTCCAAACCCATGATAGACTTATACTCAAGGGGATTTACTTTTGAATCATAGCAATGTTTACTGAGCAATGGATAAAGTGTTTCATTAATCAAAGTAGATTTTCCACTTCCACTAACCCCTGTTACTAGTAATAACTTACCCAAAGGAAATTTTACATTCAAATTTTTTAAGTTATTTCCTTTAGCACCTTTCAACTCTATATAATTCCCATTCCCTTTTCTTCTTTCCTTGGGCACTTGTATTGATTTTTTTCCACTTAAATAGAGTGCGGTATCCGACTTAGAATTTAAAACTTGCTGAGGTGTTCCCATCGCTACAATCTCACCTCCATGCTTACCTGCTTTCGGACCAATATCGACTAAGAAATCTGCTGCCAACATAATGTCCTTATCATGCTCTACCACCAATACACTATTTCCAATATCTCTCAAATTTTGTAAGGCGCCAAGCAATCGTTGGTTGTCTCTTTGATGTAACCCAATGCTTGGCTCATCCAATATATAAGTAATGCCTTGTAGCTGTGATCCAATCTGCGTCGCAAGTCTAATACGCTGCGACTCTCCACCACTCAAGCTTTTAGAAGATCTATTGATGCTTAAATAACTTAATCCTACATCTAATAAAAACTGTAATCGCTCTCTAATTTCTTTTATTACATCTTTTGCAATTGCATTTTGCTTATTATTTAATCTCTTTTCAATATCCTCAAACCAAAGGGCTAATTTATCAAGATTAAGTGAACTCAATTCAGCAATATTTTTACCGTCTACTTTAAACCAGGCGCTTTCTTTTTTTAACCTAGTTCCATTACAAGTAGGACAGTTATTCAGTTCCATAAATTTTTCTACCCAAGCTCGCATTGCCTCCGTAGTATTGGTGGCGGTAAACCATCTTTTTAACATTGGAATAATTCCTTCAAATGCTGAATCATGACCAGAAATATTCGATGAAGTAGATTGATCTAAAGAAGAGCTATTAGAAAATCCTGACTCAAATCCGCTGTCATTTAAAGTAAGCTCTTCATTTTCATT
>CANCRO010000010.1 GCA_947380605.1 Chitinophagaceae bacterium | reverse complement strand
GAAATAACCCCAGTACTGGGGCTGGTTTGCTCTATTTTAAGCATTAACTGGTTGTCGTAGATAATCTTATTTTCAATTGCCGATACATCCAATGTATAAGAAAACACCCCAAAGGCATCTGTTGTTACGGTTGCAGTTACAGGTGTAATAGCGTTTACAGGCGTTATGCCATAATAAACTGTGAATTTTAAACCAATGGTGCTATTGGTGATTGCATTGTTGGTAGTGGCCTCTCGGACAATACCTTGAATTGCAACACCCGTAGTGGTGATTTGAGCAAAAGAACTAGCTACTGCAAGCAGTATGAATGAAGTCAAAAATAGCAACTTGGTTTTCATGATGGTTTGTATTAAAATTGAACAATAAGCCTACGAAGGTTTTTTAAAAAAATTACCCAAAAATAGTCAAGAGCAGTTCTGTAAAACCCTAATAAGGCTATCAATCAGTTCGATTATCAGAAGTTCGTACCAATCGCACTATTTTATTGTAAAATATTGTAATGTATTAAAGCTTTTAGCAAAAAGGAATTGCAAAAAAGTAAAAAAACAACTAGAAAAGTTTGGATAGCGGGCTAGGATTGGTTGATCTAAAATTACATTTATTGATAACTAGTAAAATCAAACGCCCTAATTGATAATAGATAGGAAGATAAGTTTTTAACACCCTATTATTATGTTAAAATAAGCAAAAAATGCTGGAGATACTATAATTTATTTTCATATAGAAATTATTTACAGTATAATTAATTAGGAAGTTGAAATTGCCTTTAATATGAATAAAAAAAGGTTCTGAAAGCTTAAGTCCCATTAAATATGAGAATAAAACAAATTAAAGAGTAGTATTTTTTTTAGAAATATATTGACTAGGGGTACAATCATGAACTTTTTTAAAGGCAGCATTAAAAGTGCTTTTTGAGGAGAAGCCTGCTTTTTTTATTAATGAATCAATCGTAAAATTACTTAAATAGCCCTCATCTAAAATCAGTGTAATATAACTAATTCTGTATTGATTAATATAATCATTAAATCTAACCTGGAAATGATTATTAATTATATAAGACAAATCTTTAATCGGAATTTCAAGTCCTGCAGAAATTTGAGTCAAGGTTATTTTAGGATTTAAAAAAACTTTTTGCTCCTTCATATAAGTTTCAATTTGAGCAATTTCCTTTTCATAATTTTCAACTATAAATAGCCTTCTTTCCTGTTTGTTAGAGATACTCGACTCTTGAAGCCTATATTTAATAAATGGTAGACCATCGAGTACAGCAGAGTTTAATAAAATGTAGGTACTTAATGTAAAAAAACTTACTGAAAGTAGAAGGCTTTGAACTAAATTGATAAATTCGAAGTACCTATCTACAGGTAATACATTAAAGAAGAATGCCAAAAATAAAAATCCAATTAGTATACTCGTAAATATCCATGTAAATATTTTTAACCACTTCACCACCTTCTTTATTTGTGATTGAATGGGAATGTTTTTATTTTCCTTTTTAAAACCACCTATTAATTTCCATTGAACAATTAAGTATAGTATAGACTGTAAAATTTTAATAGCAAAAATTAAGTACTCTGGAAAATAACCTGCCTGATATCTAAAAGAATAACTCAAATCATAACTTGCTAATAGAACAATTAACTTCTTTTCAGCAATCGGCATCAAAAAGAAGGGCAAGTAATTTACTACTGCAAAAACAAATGGAAGAAAATGTAAAAAATCAATGGGCGATAGCCCCTTTTTATTAAATAAAACGGATTTTACATACAAATAAGCCAGTGGAGCTATTAAGAAATTAAATGGAGCTGCTGTTTTATAGAGTAGCGGGAAATCATTGATCAGGCCTGTATAGATTAACAAATATATTATAACAGAGTATATCTCTACAAATAATATGACAGAAAAAATATAATTAGAATAAGACCTTATTGCATTTTCTTTAAACAATAATAAGTAAATGGTTAATAATGCACAAAAGATACTTCCTATATATAGTACTTCAAACATGTAGAATCAATGATTTATTCATAAAAGTATATTCACCTCTTTCATCTATTTTTAAGTAATTCTTAATTCCCATCCTAAAATAGAATAATTTCCCATTATGAAATGCAAGATAATTTCATTTAGATTCAAAAAAAATGGTTTTCATGATGGTTTGTATTAGGAATAAAAAGTAAAGTTTAAGAGTAGCGAAAATACAAACTAAATAACAATTAGTGAGTCTGAAACAGCTGTAACTTTTCTCAAATTCATAATAGTGATCTAATTTCAAGTCACTTATCACAATAAATTTTAACAATCTACTACTAATTGTATTCAAAAGAATAGAAGCTAATTGGATGATTAGTAATAAATGAGCTTTGATAAATGCTCATTTTAATAAAATTCTTTTTACTGAGCCAGCGAAATCCTTAACTGAACCCCCGCCCTGGTATTGGTCATGGGCGCACTGGAAGAAATATAGGGGTTCACCCTACGCTGATCAAAAAAGAGTTTGATATTGATCCGACTATTTAAATAATAATCAATGGTAGGTGAAAGGGTAATCTCTTTACTACCACCGGTTGGTAAAGTAGAATTTTGATCTAAGCGATTATTTACTGTTACATTATCTCTAACCTTTAAATCAAATCTAAAATTAATTTCATTATCTAACTTGCTACCTCCCTCCTTACTTAAAAATTTAGGCAATTTTAATCCACCTAATAATTTAAGTCCTCGTTTACGATAACCACCACCGATAGCAAATTCGGTACTCCTTGTTTCGCTTAATTGAAAATCTACCAGACTTAAACTGAGCGTTCTTTGTTTGGTATAATCAATCTTAAACTGAAACTGATTGGTAAAGGTCATGTCAAGCCCCACCAATGGAGCAAACTGCTCTTGGATAGTAATGTTAGGTAACATGAAATAAGGAATATAATTTTTTGAAATGGTATCAAAAAAAGATGGATAACCATAGCGTGATACATCTTGGTATAATAATGCGGAGGTAAATCCATTCATACTCAAACTTCCATTGTACCCATGGGATAAAGTAACATTGGTAAAAATCTTTTCTAACCCCTTCACCCTGCTTAATCCATTATAATCTAATTTCCAATTAGGCCTTGGCATAATTTTACTAAATGGATTGGACTTGATATTCGCATTGCTTTGTTTGATTAAAGCAACACTGTTGGGGTCTTGTCCAGAGTAGGCAGCTATAAATGCTGGAATCAATACATCAATCGCGTATTTATTATATCCATAAGCATAGCCATTTGCTTCTAATGGTCTACCATCATTATATTTATTCAATGCGCCTAATCTTTGAGAAATAGTCTTTCGGCTGTTTTGAAAACTAAGGAAGGTTGCAGAAATCTGATTGGGATCAAATTTTCCAAATAATGTTTTGTAGGAAATATAACTCACATCAAATCCACCACCACCATAAGGACTCAGGTGACTGAATTGTCTTCCAGTACCAGTGGTATCTTTAAATAATTCTGAATAATTTTTATTAAAAGTTTTATTCAAACTCACACTAATATTTAAATCCCTAAATGGCTCTACCTGAGCAGTTAGATTTAACCGTTGATCAAAACTTTGTTGCAAAATACTATTGAATAAAGTATCTGCACTAATCAAGCCCTTTCTTGCAGCGTTATTCAGCCAATTAGTATCTGGCTGTTGTCCTGAAATAAAATCAAAACCAGGTTGCATACTTCTGAAATTTTGACCAACATATTGCGTACTATCCAAATAGCCTGGTAAACGAGTATTTGCATTTTCAGATAAAGAAATATTCACTTGCTTAACACTGCTAATCAATTTACCAAAGACTCTTCCAACTGTTCCAATATCTGGTAAATAATTAGGATCCTTTAGCTTGGTCACTTTAATGCGCTTAAACTTTTTAGTAGTAACGCCTGCCTTCGTAATAGATTTAAAAATAGAATCTCTAGTAACTTCTCGATTCTTTTTTTGTCCTGAATTAGGCTGTTCAATTGCGCGGAAAAATCTTAATTTATTATACAATCTAGTAAAATCTAGCTGAGCAGTTGCCTCTTGACTTTGACCATTTTCTAAAATATTTCCTAACTCAACCGCTAATCTTGATGCGCCGATCCAACGATAAGTTGCTTGATATTTTACATTAAAAGTTGTCCATTCAAGTAAAGGAAACTTTGCAGTAGGCAATGTATAAGAAGCATTAGCAGAATGGCTGTACAAGGTATTACGTCCACCCTTTAACAAATTAGACCAAAGACTATCTTTTTGAAGAGCCGTTTCTAATCTACCTGCAGGCTCATCTACCCTAGAATTATTATTAGCAGTAAAATCAACATTAATAGAACGAGTTAAACCCCAACGAAAAATAAAGTCGCGCTGAAAGGTCAAATATTTATCGTAAGTCTCTGGAATTTTATATTTATCAGAACCCACAGACCTTGGTCTTACTGCGCCAAACTGCCGATGAATATCTGCTCTGAAACTTAATTGTGATGGCATAGGATTAAGATTTATATCTTTCAATAAATCAAACCAATGGGTTTTTCTTTTAACTAAAAAAGGAATCTTCTTAAGTGGTTCTAAGTACTTAGGCTGTGGAGCAAAATTGTAACCAAGGCCTCCTCGATGACGAGTGATTTCATTATTTTCAATCAATGGATTGTGGGCCGTAATATTAATGTAGGAATAACTGACATCCACATTAGAAAGGTCATATGGCTTTGGACTTTTTTTACTAGTCCTAGTTTTTTTAACATTCGTAAAATTCAATGTTTTAGTACTGGTAAAATCAATAGCAGCATTGTTAATAGAATCTCTTTTACTTGCAGGAGATACACCTATCTTATCTTTTAGGCGAATGTCCATATCATAAGGATCATATTCAGGTTTACTGATCGCCTGAGAATAACTAGCAAACATAGGAATAGATACAGCTGCTTGCTTGGGCAATAATTTACCCAACTCAATATTTGCTGCTACATCCATTTGAGTAAAATTATCTCGATACCTTTCATTAACACGCTGCTCCAGCGTACCAAAACCAGCAGTGTGATTTGAAATAGATCCGGATACAGTTCCTAGATCCGCTAGTGACATATTGATTTTTGCCATGGCAGCCCATCCGCCATTTTCATCAATCGAATTAAGGCGCAATTCATTGACCCACATTTCACCACAAGCGGAACTATTACTAGTGTTCTCTACTCCAATTAATATGCCTCTTACTTCTCCTAAATTTGGATCACCTAATATGGAATAAGTCTGCCCATTAGATTGCAACTTCCTATACATGGTTGTTGATACGCCTCTAATATTTCTTTCCTGTTTTAGTTTTGGTAAAATACTAAGGTCTAGATTTAAACTATTGATAGCCCTCCAAAGGGTATCATTATATTTATCAGAATTAGGATCTAATATATTAGCTGATAAGGGTGTGATGTATAAAGGTATTTTTATTTCGAAATAATTACTTACAAAATCAGTTCCTATTCTGATGATTGCATTTAAATCACGATCCTTAATACCGTTAGCAGTTTTTACATTATTTTCAGCATGAATATACATTGACAATTTTCCATATTGTCTTATATCTCTATTAGCAAATGTTTGTTGTACCCCTCTTGCATCTCCCTTACCTAAACCACAAAATTGCAATGACATACTCTGCTCGTTTTGCAAAAGATTTACACCATTATTACTGAGTATTTGTTGGCGTTTAATTTCCCTTGGAGTCCGGTAAGCGAGGGGAGTTCGCTTATCATTTTCTTCTATATTTACTCCGTTTATATTTAAGGAAGCACTCGTATTGATAGGAGAATAAATTCCAGAAGAATCAATTTTATTAGGAAACTTCCTCCACATATTTCTAGTTAATTCTAATTTACCAAAACGCATTACCACCTCTTCTTCAAAACCTGTTAAAAACATTCTCATAAATCGAATGGATTTAAAATCAGGTATATTTCCAATCTTGTTGGTATAGGCACCAATTGGAATTCTAAATTGATACCAAGTTTCTAGTCGACTCGTTCCATCTGGCAATCCAGTAACATTAACGGTTTTTTTATCTACAATATAATTTACACCAATTTGCATGGATGGATCAGTAGAAGGTTTGACATCCACTATGTATTGAAAATATTCTTCCGATTCATTCATGGTATTATCCCTATTCAAATCTTCTGCATCAGGATATAGAGTAGCCGCAGAAGAAAATGCAGAACCGTCATTTACTTTTGAATTCCCTTCTGGGTTATTAAAATTTTTGTAGCGTTTCACTATTCCATCCGATCCTGTAAAAGCAGCATCTCGATAATGTATATAATCATCGGAAGAAGGATCTTTCGATGCAGTTTGATAGGCAGCGCCACTAAGGGTTCCTTGCAGTTGCGCTAAATAAGGGGCTCTCTTAACTTTTTCAGAATCATCATTATTTCCATCAAATCCAAGATCCTGAAATTTTCTATCATCTGCATTATTGCTAAATGAGTTGGTAACTTGAATAGGATTAAGCGGCACTCTTCCCCAAACAGATGCATTATCTACTTGAGAAGAAGCCGTAGGAGTAGGCAATCCATTTTCATAAAATCTTCTTCCATCTT
This sequence comes from Chitinophagaceae bacterium, assembly GCA_947380605.1. Taxonomy (GTDB): domain Bacteria; phylum Bacteroidota; class Bacteroidia; order Chitinophagales; family Chitinophagaceae; genus Ferruginibacter. Next base: position 42,467 of record CANCRO010000010.1, on the reverse strand, counting down.
TAAGAATATCTTCAGAAATATTTCCAAGATTAAAATACAATTTACCCCCAGTTGACTTATCTGCATTTGGTCGCTGAGCAGTATTGATGAAAGGATCTTGTATCCAACATTCAATAAACTCAATATTAGCTGTTTCAAAATCTGTCTGATCAATATTGCGCATCAATCCACCCCATTTTTGTTTGGGATTTTTTAACCGATTGTTAGCATCAATTGCCAAAGCAGAAGATTCGTAATTATAAGGGCCCTTTTCTGTAGGATAAAAAGCAAGGTCAAAAGTAATCAACTGATTTTGTCCAAAATCGGTTGTTCTTTGTGGAAATATTTCACTCTGTTTCACCAGCCTAACTCTTGGATCACTTAACTCAGCTCTATTATCACTTAAAGGATTATTAACTCCCTTAAAACCTTGCAAGGCTGGCTCAATTTGATACCAAGCTAACTTTGCTCTTTTCTTACCGTAATCAATATTATTATTTAAGATCCCCTCTGGGAAAAGTAGATTACCGCCAGCATCCGTAGCCTTTTGAGGTACAGAAGCCATTGCCCAACTGATAGCAGGAAAACGAAGATCAATACCCGATTTACTTCCTTCAAAATCATCAATATAAACAGTTCCTGCAGCGCCCTTTCCAATTTGAGGCGCATGACCTGGTTGGAGAAAAGCACCTTCTGCGTAGGCATTAATTGAAGAAGCTGCAGTTGTTGAATAAAAAGGAAGTTTGTCCAACAATTTAGTTATTCTAGGCGTTTCTTTTTTATAATTTACATCCAAACCATACATTGAATTTCTAATAGGATCTTCGCCCAAATTATTTTTAGTAAAAAATGGACGCTCTCCTAAACGAACCACTGTTCCTCCAATAGCCAACTGCTCTTTCAATTTATTTTTGGCTAAATAATCCAAGCGCAAGCCCATGTAATTTCTTTGCTGCATTCCAAAAGCAGCATTGTTCTCAAAATTTACTTGCACTGGTAAACCTGCATTGAGTATTGCTTGGTTGGTTACCTTAATCGTTCCAAGATCATAATTAATATCATAATCAGCTCCCTCAATCAATGTTTGTCCTCCGGCACTAACGGTAACGCTACCACGAGGAATATTATAACCGATGCTGATATCAGAAGATCCAGAGGTACGAGCTGAACCTTTCATAACAAAACGATTCAGATTAGGATATTGCTGAGCTACTGCCTTAATAGAATCATACAAGGCATAATACAAGGTATCTTTCGCAGAAGCAGGGGGAGAAGAATAAACTTGACTCGCCAAATCTCGGCCAAAGGGTTCCAATACTGGAAATACAATTCTACTATAAGGAGAGATAACTGTAAAGCCTTCCACATAATCAAAAACTCCATCTGGCTGTGGATCCAATTGACTATTTAACCTATCCAAATTTACCAATGAGATAATAGGCGTACCCACATTTTTATTTCCAAAAGGAACATAGCGCTTCCACCCTAGACCAGGCTCTTGATACAAAACATTTAGTTTGAAATCGGTAGCAGTCAATGTACCATATCCCACGGAGTAAACATTTTTCATCATCAACTTCCAGATAGGAAGGGCGGTTCTTTGAGAAGTAGCTTTTAATAATTTTAGGAATAAAACTTTTTGTGTAGCAGAGGTACTATCTGGAGGTAAATCTTGCGAAAATTCACCTACCGTATATATTTTTCCATTGTAAGAATACTGATAAGCTACTCCCAATACTTCATCTGCTTGCAAAGGCTGACTCAATGAAATATACCCTGCTTGCTTATTAAAAATATATTGTGTAGAGTCTAATTTTCTTGCAAATGTTTTTTCAAAATCTTGAACAGGTGAAAGACCTAGCATTTGTAAATTACTTACCACCAATGCAGGATTTCTATTTCCTGTATTAGAAATAATTTGAGCATAAAGATTATTGGTTTTATTGTCCGGTAGATTACCTGAAGTAATGAGTGAACTTAGGTAGGGATTTTTTTCTCCTAAATCCATCAAACCAACAATATCTCTAGTGTTAGTAGTACTTCCATTGCGATTGGTAACCCACACATCCAAACGAAGTATTTGAACAGGAGTAGTTACAGCAGGTAATTTGGACAATACTTTATTATAATTATCCTTGAAATATTGTCCTAATAAAAAGTGTCTATTCTCTTCATATTCATCTGCTTTAATATCTATTACCTGAGCAGCCGCTCCACCTTGTAAATTAACAGATTGTCGCTGCGATTTTTGATTAGCCAATACAGCCGTTACATTTAGTTTGCCAAATTGTAATTGCGTTTTTAATCCAAACAGTTGTTGTGCTCCAGGAATTAAAGTACTGCGAGAAGGAAATTGAACTGAACCAGCTTCTACTCGCTTTATAATTTCATCATCAATGCCACTGTAATCTAATTTCAATTGATTTTCCTGACCAAAATTAGCAAGCGTATTATAATTGATAGGGAACTTTAATTTATCACCAATGTTAGCGTTTACATTCACTTGGGCGTTCATGTCAAAATCAAAACCTCCATTTTTTCTAGCTCGTTCTGGAAGTGTAGGATTCAGTACATTCTGTCCTTGATAGCCAGCAGTTATATCCACGTTTCCTTGAGGAGTAATATCGATTTTCCCGAATGAATTAATATCAACTTTTCCCAGTGAATTAACAAGAGTTTTTCCATTTCCAAAAAGACGATTAAACAAATTATCGTACAAGGATAACCGTGGTTTGGTTAATTTGCGATTAAGCAAATTCATGGTATTGGCTCTCTTTTTAAAATAGTCTACTTCTGTCTGCTTACCTCGCAGTTGCCAATATTCAGCAGCCGTATAAGAAGTGGGAGTCCTATAATATTTATTCCCTATTTTTTCATACACCGTATATAAACGTGTTCTAAAATCATAGGCTACAGAATCTTTAATATTGGGAGGATTTTTAAAATCGAAGGTGCTCTTTCGGGAATCAATCAACCCATCACCTTTCCGCTCATAAAGAGGAAATGGAAATGGCATCGTATCTCTTGAATTGACTAGTATAGGTAAAGCAGTAACAGGCAACTTATTATTTTCTGCAGTAAGCGACAGAGAAATAGACAAGAAGAATATAAAGCACAATGATCTAAGGCCAATCAATTCGGTCGTTAAATTTCCTTTACGAAACATCCAGTAATTAGTTAATGTAGAGTTCTATCAAATGGCTTTAAGTGCTTTTTTAATTAATTCTTCAAGATTGAGGATATTAGTATCAGTAGTTGTAATTTTTTTAATGGCATTTTCAGCCTGCGCTCTTGTAATTCCCAAAGCCACCAAGGCATTCAGCGCATCCTGCTGAAAACTACTACTCGGTGTTTCTTGAGAATGAACAATGCTTTCAATTTTATTGACTTTATCTCTTAACTCCAACACTAATCTTTCCGCTGTTTTTTTTCCTATTCCTTTAATACTTTCCAGCAATCTTACATTGCCCTGCTGAATAGCAGTACTCAATTCGTCTGGTTTTAAATGCGATAACATCATTCTAGCAGTCGATGCTCCCACACCCGAAACACTGATTAATTGAATAAACATCTCCTTTTCACCCCTGTCATAAAAGCCAAACAAAGTGTGGCCATCTTCCTTAATTTGAAGATAAGTATAGAGCTTACCAGCATCAGAATTTTGTATGTAAGTATACGTATTTAAACTAATATTTACTTCATACCCAACTCCATTTACATCAATATAAACCTGAGCGGGGTTTTTAAGTGAAAATTTTCCCTGTAAATATGCGTACATAATTAATTTAAATCTTATGCGAAAATAAGGATTATTCGTGAGCAAAGCGACAAAATCCAACCTAGCGCTTTTTAACGTATTTTTGCCCCTTTGAGAGGGTAAGTTACACCCACTAAAATATAAACCTTTTTTCTTATATGCAAAAAATTACAGCGGCAATTACTTCAGTAGGTGGATATGTTCCTGAATATAGACTTACCAATGCTATTTTGGAGACGATGATTGATACCAATGACGAATGGATCAAGACAAGAACAGGTGTAGAAGAAAGAAGAATTTTAAAGGGTGAAGGTCTGGCCACTTCAGATATGTGCGCACCCGCTGTATTAGAATTGTGTAAAAAAAGAGGCATTCAACCCGATGAAATCGACTGTTTGATTGTAGCAACGATTACTCCTGACATGGTTTTTCCTGCTACTGCTAATATTGTTTGTGATAAAATAGGAGCAGTAAATGCTTGGGGATTCGATTTGAGTGCTGCCTGTTCTGGATTTTTATTTGGACTAACCACCGGTTCTTCATTGATTGAAAGTGGACGATATAAAAAAGTAGTGGTGGTGGGTGCAGATAAAATGAGTGCTATTGTCGACTATACCGACAGAACCACTTGTATACTTTTTGGAGATGGTGCAGGTGCAGTTTTACTGGAACCTTCTACCGATGGCAATGGAGTAAAAGACAGTTTATTAAAAAGTGATGGTAGCGGAAAAGATTTTTTAAATATGAAAGCAGGTGGTTCATTAAAGCCTGCAAGCATGGAAACTATATTAGCAAAAGAGCATAACATTTACCAAGCAGGTCAGCAAGTATTTAAAGCCGCTGTTACAGGTATGGCCGATGCTGCTTATGATTTGCTAGAACGCAACCACTTAACGGGCGAAGATATTGCTTGGCTTGTACCACATCAAGCCAATAAAAGAATCATAGATGCAACTGCCAATAGAATGGGATTATCTCATGATAAAGTAATGTTGAATATTCAACGATATGGTAATACTACTGCTGCTACCATACCCTTGTGTTTATGGGAATGGGAAAAGCAATTACATAAGGGAGATAAAATTGTGTTAGCTGCGTTTGGAGGTGGATTTACTTGGGGCGCTACATTAGTTGAATGGGCTTACGATACCGCTTCTTAAGAAAAAAATTGCTAGACTCAACTTTGAGTAATGTCAATTCTTTTTGTACCTGCATACAACTCATATTCAAACAATCTGCAATCAATTTTACTGGTATAAAATTCGATGCGCCTTTTTGGTTTGAGTCCAATTTTTTTGGCAAGTTCTAAATTACCAGTAAAAATATAACCGGTATACCCTTTACATTGTTGCTTCATAAAATCTCCAATTCTACCATAAGTAATTTCTAGTTCAGCTTCTACACCCAAGCGATCTCCATATTCTGGATTAAAATAAATAACGCCATTTTGATCCGCTGGAATAGTAGTCGTTGCAAAATCACCTGTTGCAAATTCAATCAAATCCTCTACGCCTGCAGCAGCGGCATTAATCTTTGAAATATTTACTGCATCACTACTAATATCAGTGGCAATAATTTTTAAATCCCTCACATTGATAATGGCTTCGTCTACTTTTTTTCTTTGTACTGCATACCTATTAAAATCAAATCCAACTAAATGCATGAATGCATAATTATTTCTAAATAATCCAGGCATTCGATGGGTAGCTAACAATGCAGCTTCAATCGCTAAGGTAGAAGAACCGCACATTGGATTAATGAAGGGAGATTTTCTATCCCACTTAGTAGCTAATAAAGTAGCTGCAGCTAGTGCCTCCAACATGGGTGCCTTTCCGGGAATTTTTCTATAGCCGTGTTTAGAAAGCGTTTCACCTGAAGTGTCAATAAATATTTCAGCTACATCTTCTTTCCAATATAAATGAATCACCACTTTATCCAACTCAGGGCCAGAATTAGGACGCTGGCCTGTTCGATTCCTAAATCGATCTGCAATCGCATCCTTTACTTTCACATTGGCAAACAAAGAATTATTAATCGTATCGTTATCAACATTACTAGTGATAGAAAAATATCCATCCGCCGCAATAATATCTTCCCATTCTAAATGTAATAAATGATTATATAATTCTTCAGCATTTCGAGCAGCAAATTCATTGATAGAAAATAAAACCTGACTAGCACAACGAAGATTTAAATTTAGCCGCATACAATCTTCTAAAGTTCCCTTTAACTCTACGCCTGTTTTGAAAACACGAATAGGAGTAAAACCTAGCTCAACAATTTCTTGTTGTAAAAATGGCGATAGCCGATTGCTACAAGTAACAATTATTCGGCTGGTAATTTTAAAGAGTTGCATAGTGAAAGCAAAAATAGGCAATAGAAACGGCATCAAGAGAATGATTCAATAAATAATACTCCCCAAAACACAAGCCCCTCACTTTTCAGCAAGGGGCTTCACAAACAATACAAATTAAAAACAAATCAAAAATCCTAATCACAAAAAATTATCGATATTTTAATCTGGCTTTTTACCATCTAAAAAAGAATTAATAGAGCCCGGTTCTATCAAATTATTATCATCGGATTTAACCGTGTAATTACTATAAAAACTTTCAACATCTGCAATAGAATTATGAAGCTCCATATTTCTTCTAAGGTAAGCCGGCACTGATTCAAACTCATTATTTGGATCAGCCGCATTGATATTAAAAGATAGATTACGCAACTTAGCTATGCGATCCATTGCACGGCGTCTTAGCTCTTCCGTTTCATCAGGTATCGATGGCTCTTCTGCTCTAGCCATAATTATTTGTTGGGGTTCAACTACATTTTCCATTTGCTCCTCCATCAAATACTCCTCTTTAATTACCATTTGCATTTCCATTGAAGCTGCTTCCTCCACTTCTTCCTCATCTTCTAATGAAGTGATAGCCAAATCTTGAACTGGTGGTGCTGGATTTTTGGGTTCAGAATTATAAATATTGACAGGTTTTTCTAAATACCCACCCGCAGTTATATTAGTAGCAGTAACTTCATTTTGTTTCCTAATGGCAGTAATTTCATCAGCATTGGTGGTTGATTTTTTCTCTGGCAAAGGCATACTTACAGGAATATCAAATTCAATCACTGGAGCCTGATCTGCAACAGAAGAAATTTCAAAAAATACTTTTTGTGTATCATTCGTTGCTGGTGCAATTTCAACTACTGGTTCAACTATTGGTTCTTGAATAGGTTCAACCACTAAGGTAGGCATCATTGATTCTGAAATAACTGGTTCAGGTGCCTTAGGTATTTCTACCACCGGCGCTTCAGCTACTTCAGGTGCTAAATTTTCTTCAAATGGTAAACTATGTTGGTGAAGTATTTTTTTCTCTTCCTTTACAGGCATTTCCAAAGTCATTACTATTTTTTCATCCTTTTTTTCCTCTTTAGAAATACTACTCTTTTTTGCAAAAGGATCTTTATGTTCAAAACCAGTAGCAATCAAGGTGATACTAATTCCTTCTGCTAAAGTATTGTCATATCCTAATCCTAAAATTACATCACTGTCTTCTCCTGCTTTACTAATCAAATAATTTTGTATGATCTCCACTTCATCCATGGTAAACTCATGTTCTCCTTCTGCAGAATTAATATTGATTAAAATCCATCTTGCACCACGTATTTCACTATCATTTAATAAAGGTGAATTCAATGCATTTTCAATAGCTACCTGTGCTCTATTTTCACCTGCTGCGATGGCACTACCCAAAATTGCCACGCCGCCATTACTCATTACAGTGCACACATCCGCAAAATCGACATTGATTTGACCAGTGCTATTAATTACGTCCGTAATGCACTTTGCAGCTGTAGCTAATACATTATCAGCTTTTTCAAAAGCTTCTTTCATCTTTAAATTTCCAAACTGATGACGTAGTTTATCATTACTAATAACTAGTAAAGTATCTACATGATCTTTCATCATTCTAACCCCCTCCTCCGCTTGTGCCAAACGTTTCTTTCCTTCATAAGCAAATGGAGTCGTTACAATACCCACTGTTAGAATTCCTAAATCTTTACAAATTTTTGCTAAAATAGGAGCGCCGCCAGTACCTGTTCCACCTCCCATACCGGCAGTTATAAAGGCCATTTTGGTATTTACTTCCAAAATTCGCTTGATCTCTTCCAGACTTTCTTCAGTAGCCTGACGACCGATTGCAGGATTTGCACCAGCGCCCAAACCTTGCGTCAGATGGGGTCCTAACTGAATTTTATTGGGCACTTTACTTTGAGCAATCGCCTGTGCATCTGTATTACAGATGATGAAATTTACGCCTTCAATGTTTTGCGAAAACATATGGTTTACAGCATTGCTTCCGCCACCACCTACACCAATTACCTTGATGATGGATGATTGCTCTTTAGGTAAATCAAAATGTATCATAATGGTTACTATTTAAGTACGTTCTGTATTTGCTGTTAGTAAGGCAGTAAATTGAAAGTACTGTTGTTAATGGGTTAGTATATTTATTTAAAAAATTTGTAACGACTTATAATTTTCCGTCTTCCTCTTCTTTGAACAAATCAATCAAGCCAATTTTGAAAGAATCCATAAATCCCTTTAAAGATTTACGCTCATTTATTTTTTTATTACTTGATAGTTGATCAAACTCTTCACCAGCTATTGACGCTTCCAAATCTTCTGAAGCAGTTTTTCTTCTTAATGAATTAGGGACAGATATTTTATGAAATGATTCATCTAAAGGCCTATTTTTATTTTCATAATCATTATACCCTTTTAATATTAAACCAATACAAGTACTGTACATTGGCTTGGTTAACTCATCAATATGTCCACCAGCTAAATGTTCATTTGGATAACCAATTCTTGCATTGAGTCCAGTAACATATTCAGTTAACTGAATCAAGTGTTTCAATTGTGATCCTCCACCGGTTAAAATAATTCCACCATTCAATAAACGTGTATCTAAACCTACCTGCTTTAAATGATAGCTAACAAAATCCATGATTTCACTCATTCTAGCCTGAACAATAGCTGCAAGATTTTTTACACTAATTTCCTTTGATTGCATACCCCGTAATCCAGGTATTGTAATGAATGCATTGGATTTTGCCTCATCACTCAAGGCACTTCCAAACTGAATTTTCATTTGTTCCGCCTGTGTTTTTAAAACACCTAGACCATTCTTAATATCATTGGTAATATTTTCTCCTCCAAAAGGAATAACAGCGGTATGTTTCAATATTCCTTCGTAGAATACGGCTAGATCCGTAGTACCACCTCCAATATCTACTATCGCTACACCTGCCTCTAAATCTTGTTCACACATCACTGCAGCAGCTGATGCTAAAGGTTGTAAAACCAAATCTTTAGTAGATAATCCTGCTTTTTCTACACTTCTATTAATATTGCGAATAGCGTTTTTGTCGCCAGTAATTATATGGAAATTGGCACCCACTTTCACTCCACTATACCCTATAGGATTAGGAATATTTTGGAAATTATCCACTGTAAATTCTTGTGGAATGACATCAATAATTTGATCTCCTGCAGGAATGTAAGTTCTATATTGATCAGCAACCAAGCGATCAACTTCCTCCTGGCGAATTTCTTCTTCAGTAGCCTGACGAACAATATCACCACGAGTTTGCAAACTTTTAATATGATGGCCTGCAATACCAACATACACTTCTTCAATTGATAAATTAGGATTAGAATCGTAACAATTTTTCAAAGCCATTTCAATTGCCTTAATGGTTTGATCAATGTTTAACACCATTCCATGCTGAACGCCATTACTATTGGCACGGCCAAAACCAAGAATTTCTAGTTTGCCGTATTCATTTTTCCGACCAGCAATAGCAGCTATTTTAGTAGTGCCAATGTCAAGGCCAACAATAACAGGATTGGTATTTACCACTCCGCTATCATTTGTTGTGTTTTGTTCTTGAGTCATAATTGTATGTTTGTGTGTGTTTATAAAAATTGATACTTTATAATGAATGTTTTTTTACTACTGTTTTTGGTAATGCTTGATTTGCCTTTTTAGTTTTATCTAAGTTTTGTTTTACTACTGCTGCTGGCTTTTTATTTTCAATATTTTCTTTTAAAAAACCCGGCTCCAACGCTGGGATAGAATCACTATTTTCATCTCGCTCAATTGACTGCAAAATCATATTGCTATTGGGCGAATTTTTCTCTGTGTCCTGAATAATCGTTTGTAAAGAGTCTTCTGATAACTTTTTAGCATTCTCAGCTATCAACTGAATTAATTGCAAAGTGCGCAATGAATCAGCCCGCACATCTTCGACACCCTTTCTTTTTGCTACCACTTGATTATTGTACTGAATATTAATTTCGCTATACTTACTCCACCCAGCCTTTACTACAATCTCTTTATAAAACATACGGAGTTTAGCTAATTTTTTATCTATATTTTTTGCATCTCCAACTACAATAAGTGTGTTACCTAATTTGGGTAACATTTCAAAAGTGTGTTGCGGGGTTATATCAATTTGCTCAATCATAGCCATATAAAATGAATCTTTTTGAATCGCTTGACTGATTGAAATAATATCCCTTAACAAACTGCTATCTGACGGCAAGAGCACCTTTTTATCAGATGGAAAATTGGTAAAAACCGGCAGTCTAGCAGAAAACTTATCACTCAATGGAAGCATCGAAACCTCTTTATCCACATAAAAGGTGGTTCCATAACTACTAAACACTCTTGCGACCGGCTCTCTCTCTGTAACGTTTACTTGCAACTTCTCATTATTATCAAAAAACAATTGTGCTTTCTTAATCCATATATTTTTTTCAAGCTCTAACTCAATTTCTTTCAAATCAAAAGAACTCACTTTATTATCTTTCAAGTCACCATTCGTATTAGAAGCTATAATTTTAAGTATATCAGCTTTGTCAACAAAAAAGTTATTACTCACTGCTTTGATAGTAATCTCTACTCCAGTACATTTTTTTGAATCCTTAATACGTATTGCTGCAGCAAGCAAAACAATAGTTCCCGTACCTAAGGCAGTCCAAAAAATGGCTAGCAAAACATTTATTATAATTTTCTTTTTTACCATAAAATCAACCCTCTATTGCTATTTCTTTAAAAGGATATTTTGATTAATTTTTATTGATTAATATTTCTTTAATTGGTTCAACCAACATATCGATATCTCCAGCACCAGCTGTAATCACCATATTGCCCGTAAAGCCCTCTTCTACATGCGCATCTTTTTCTAATAAAAAATGCTTTAATAGATTTTCCTTACTCAATAACATTCTATCTTCACTATGCATCCTGTCCAAAATCATTTGACTACTGACCCCTTCCATTGGTAATTCCCTTGCCGGATAAATTGGTAAAAGAATGATTTCATCAGCAAGGTCTAAGACTTCAGCAAAACCATCCACAAAATCCCTAGTTCTACTAAACAGATGCGGCTGGAAAACCACGGTACACTTTTTATCTGGAAATAAATTCTTTGCACCAGTTATCAATGCCCTTAACTCCTCGGGATGATGCGCATAATCATCTATGAAAACTTGATGACTCGTTTTTAAAATATACTCAAAGCGTCGTTTCACACCTTTAAAATCAGCTACCGCATCGATAATCTTTTTATCCTCCACTCCAATATGATGGGCAACAGTAATTGCTGCAAGCATATTTTCGATATTATGTTTACCCCCCATATTTAACACCACACCTTTTAGCATCCAATTACCACCGTTAGAATCATTCAGTTCAATATCAAATTGATAACTACCATTTTGAATAATAATATTGCTTGCAAAAACATTGGCCTTATTGTCGGTTAAATGATAGGTTAACATTTGGTCCGCACCTAAATCTGCCGCTCTATTCAACCCATATTTACTTATCAACAAGCCGCCTGGTTTAACCTTTTTTGAAAAGTCGATAAACGCCTGCTCCATATTTTCCGCTGTTCCATATATATCCAAATGATCCGCATCCATTGAACTAATAATGGCGATATCTGGACTTAATTTCAAAAAACTTCTATCATATTCATCCGCTTCTACAACGCAAACATTTTTATTATCACTCCAGAAATTAGTACCATAATTAACTGAAATGCCCCCAAGAAAAGCATTACAACCATACTTGCTATGACGAAGAATATGTCCAACCATAGTGCTGGTAGTTGTTTTACCATGTGTACCTGCAATACAAATATTGAAAGCTGCATTGGTAATGGCACCTAATACTTCACTTCTTTTAACAACCGTATAATTATTTTGCTGATAAAAATTTAATTCGATACTATCTTTTGGTACAGCCGGTGTATAAATAATCAATTGAGCATCTTTGTTAACCCATTCGATTTTATCTTCATAATGAATAGCGATACCCTCAGCAGAAAGTTGTCTGGTAAGAACAGTTTCTGTTTTATCATATCCACTTACTTTAACACCCTGTGATTGAAAATATCTTGCCAATGCGCTCATGCCTATACCTCCGATACCCAGAAAATAGACTGCCGGTTCAACTCCTTCCTTAAGGGGAGAAGATGCTCCTAAAAATGATAACAATTGATTAAATATTTTCATTGATATTTTTAATAATATATTTCTTTATTCGTTTGTCTTATTTAGAGCGTTTAATATTTCCTTAGCAATTACTTCATCGGCATTATTCACTGCCAACTGACTAATATTTTCCTTTAACGCTTGCTGCTTATCATTATTCTTTGAAAGGTCAACTACCGTCGATACTAATTGATCCAACGCCGCCGAATCAGGTATCATTATTGCTGCATTTTTGTCAACCAATCTATGCGCATTCACTGTTTGGTGGTCTTCTGCTGCAAATGGAAAAGGAACTAATACAGCTGGCTTTTTCATCACCGCTAATTCAGCAATCGACATCGCGCCACTTCTACTAATTACTATATCTGCAGCCCCATAAGCATTTTCCATTTGAGTAATAAAATCATTTATCCAAATATTTGATTTGCCATTCGCTATCGCTCTACCTTTTTCCACAAAGGGTTTTCCAGTTTGCCAAATAAGTTGTAAGTCATTTTTTTCAAATTCACTGATACCCTTAGCCAAGGCTTCATTGATATTTTTAGCCCCCAAACTTCCTCCGATAGCAAGAACTGTTTTCTTATTAGGATCGAGTCCGAAAAATAAAATTGCCTCTTCTCTCGAAAGCTTACTGTTAACGATAGCTTCTCTAACTGGATTACCAGTTTGAATAATTTTATTGGAAGGGAAAAACTTACCCATTCCATCAATGGCAACAAAAATCTTAGTAGCATTTTTCCCTAACATTCGATTCGACTTCCCCGCATAAGAATTACTTTCATGAATAAATGTATCTACCCCTTTTGCTTGAGCATAACGAAGAACAGGAAAACTTGAATACCCTCCCACCCCAATAACTGCAGTTGGTTTGAACGATTTAAAAATGTTACTGACTTGAAAAAAACTCTTAAACAACTTAAAGGGTAAACTAATATTTTTAATCAAAGAGCTTCTATTAAATCCGGCTATTGTTAATCCTTCGATACGAAATCCAGCTAAGGGCACTTTTTCCATTTCCATTTTACCCGAAGCACCTACAAACAAAATTTGTGTTTGTGGTTGCAATCTGACAATAGCTTTAGCAATAGCAATAGCTGGAAAAATATGTCCGCCAGTTCCCCCACCTGCAATAATGATACGGGCAATCCGGCTTCCAAAAGTGGAATTTCCTAAAATACTATCGGCTACTTGTTCTTTCATTACTTTTATACACTCAATTTTTTTTACGCTTCTTCTTTATCTATTGCAAGTGAAGCTGGACTTTCCTGCTGTTCTACATTTCGAGCTACACTTAATATAATTCCAATAGACAAACAAGTAAAAAGAAAACTACTTCCACCCATACTTACTAACGGTAGGGTAACCCCTGTGTTAGGAAATACGTTTACATTCACCCCCATATTAGCAAATGCTTGAATTACCAATGTAAAACTCAAGGCTAATGCGAGAAAAGCACCAAATGCAAATGGACATTTTCTATACAACCTAATACATCGATACAAAAACAATAAATAAATAAAAACTATAAACGCTCCTCCCAATAATCCGTACTCTTCTAATATAATAGCGAAAATAAAATCACTATAGGAGTGAGGTAAAAAATTACGAGCATTGCTATTACCTGGTCCTCTTCCAAACCAACCCCCACTGGCAATTGCAATCTTAGCTTGATTAATCTGATAAGTCTTTTCTCCACCATCTCCCTTACCTGTGTAAATAAATGTTTGAATACGACTAATCCAAGTAGGAATTCTACCAGAAGAAAAAATGGCGGGTAAATCTTTTGATTTCCCTTCTGCCTTATCATAATATTTAACCGCTACCAGAGATAGTAGTATAATTGGAATAATTGCGATAGTAATCGTTAATATCAGATGTTTAGCGTTTGCCCGGCCAATAAACATTAGCATAAAACTTGTACCCGCTACTAACATAGCAGTAGATAAATTAGCTGGAGCAATTAAAATACATATAACGAGAATCGGAATAATAATGGGTAAAAATCCTTTCTTAAAATCTTTAATGACCAATTGCTTTCTGCTCAATTGTCGGCTCAAATACATAAACAGCGCTAACTTGGCAAGATCAGATGTTTGAAAAGTTTGATTAATTACAGGAAGTTTAATCCAACGACTACCTTCATTTAAAGTTGTACCAAAAAAATACGTATAGATTAATAAAGGAATAGAAATTAAAAATAATATTTTGGCCACCCTAGAGTAGAAAGTGTAATTGACCCGATGCGCAAAATATATAAAGATTACACCTGAAATAATTAATGCAAATTGTTTAAAAAGATAACTCTCTGTACTCTTACTGTATTTATAAGCCAATGAGCCAGTACTACTATAAACCACCAACAAGCTAATCAATGAAAGGATAATCACAATCGCCCATATTACTTTATCTCCGCTAGTCTTCCGCACAAGATTTCCACTCATCCCTTCAACTCCTCGTATAGAAGTATTAAATACCCCTTCTTCGATTGGCGGAATTCCAAACAATTTTTTTAATATGGACTTTTGCTCTGACATATTTTTTCTCCTACTAGTTGGAGATTGATTGACTTTTTTATTTTTATTCTTTGCCAATAGGCATCGAACTAGATTTTCTTATAAATTTTTTACAGCATGCTTAAATTGATTTCCTCTATCCTCATAGTTTTTAAAAAGATCAAAACTTGCGCAGGCTGGACTTAGCAAAACAACATCTCCCTTATCCGAAAAATGAAATGCCGCTTTTACCGCCTCCTCAGCAGAACTTGCATTAACAATTAATGAAACAATATCTCCAAAAGCTTCATGTATCTTACGATTATCAACCCCCATGCAAACGATGGCTTTAACTTTTTCTTTAACTAAATCATTTAAAAGCGAGTAATCGTTACCCTTATCTACTCCACCCAATATTAGAATGGTTGGCTTATCAATACTCTCTAATGCAAACCAAGTACTATTAACATTAGTAGCTTTTGAATCATTAATAAATTGGACCCCCTTTATTTTAGCCACTGGCTCCATGCGGTGTTCTAAACTTTGGAAAGTTTGTAGAGACTCTCTGATAATTTCTTTTTTAATGCCAACAGCCGTAGCCCCTAAACTTGCAGCCATACTGTTATACTGGTTGTGTTTTCCTTTCAAAGCAAAATCTTCTATGCTCATATGCATTTCCTCCGCTTTCCATTTTAAGTACATCTGAGCGTTTGTCAGGTACGCACCCTGTGGTAGTTCTTTACTCATTGTAATGGGATATAAAGTTGATTGAATGGAATATTTATTTATATTTTGATTAGTAATTGTATCATCTAAATTGAAAATGAACACATCGTTGACCTGCTGATTTTCTACTATCCTAAACTTACTATCTACATAGTTTTGCATTTTATAATCATACCTATCCAAATGGTCTTCAGTGATATTGGTCAGTATCGCCACATCTGGACGAAAAGTTTTTATATCATCTAATTGAAAAGAACTAATCTCTATCACATATAAAGATTTTGGATCAAGAGCCAATTGTCTTGCAAAAGAGTATCCAATATTTCCAACCATTGCACAATCCATTCCTGCATTTTTACAAATATGCCATGTAAGTGAAGTGGTGGTGGTTTTTCCATTACTACCCGTTATAGCAATTATTCTACTATCCCCCTTATACCTAAAAGCAAATTCAATTTCACTGATAATAGAAATTCCTTTTTGTCTTATTTTTTTTACTAATTCATTTTTTTCGGGAATACCTGGACTTTTCATTACTTCATCTGCATTGAGAATCTTTTCTTCTGCATGCCCTAATTCTTCAAAGTCAATCCCATTGGTTTTCAATTCATTTTTATACTCTTCTTTTATTTTCCCACCATCACTTACAAATACTTCATACCCTTGCTTCATAGCCAATAGAGCAGTGCCAACACCACTTTCACCCGCTCCTAATATGACTAATTTTTTCTTCATCCTTTTTTATCTCAATTTCAATGTAACTATTGCTACTACTACACATAGAATTGTAACAATCCAAAATCTAACTGCAATTTTACTTTCATGATACCCTAACTTTTGATAATGATGATGCAGTGGGCTCATTAAAAATACCCTTCGCCCTTCGCCATACTTTCGCTTCGTATATTTAAAATAGGCTACCTGAATCATTACACTTAAATTTTCTATCAAAAAAACTCCGCAAAAAATTGGAATCAATAATTCTTTACGAACAATAATTGCTAATGCAGCGATGATGCCACCCAAGGCAAGACTACCCGTATCTCCCATAAAAACTTGCGCAGGATAAGAATTGTACCAAAGAAAACCGATACATGCACCAACAAATGCAGCAATAAAAATTGATAACTCTCCTAGATTAGGGATGTACATTATATTGAGGTATTCTGCAAACTTTATATTACCACTCACGTATGCAAAAATTCCCAGACTAATTCCAATAATAGCACTTACACCGGTTGCTAAACCATCTAAGCCATCAGTTATATTAGCACCATTGCTTACCGCAGTTACAATAAATATTACAATAAGGATATAAAGTATATAGGTATAGTCTTGAAGGTTCTTAGGTAATAATTTGGCATAGTTAAATTCATGCGTTTTCACAAAAGGAATAGTAGTGATAGGAGATTTAACTTTTACAAAAAGATGTTTTTTGCCATCGATCGCTACTACATTAAAACTATCGCTCATTAATTTTTCACCTGGTCTCAATACAGAGTCTTTCACTAAAGAAAAATCAGGATTATACACTTCTCTTTGCACCACTACACTTTGAGTAAAATATAGCGTAGCACCCACAATGATTCCCAACATAACCTGACCAAATATTTTAAATCGTCCAGCCAATCCGTCACTATTGCTTTTTTTGTAATCAGCGCCTTTAGCAAGTGCAAGACGCTTAGAGCGAATTTTTAAATAATCATCAATAAACCCAATCGTTCCTAACCAAACAGTACAAAGCAACATCAAGCGGATGTATACTTTGTCGAGGTTTGCCAATAATAAAGTAGGTATTAAAATAGCTAAAATGATGATGAGTCCTCCCATTGTAGGAGTTCCTTTTTTTTGCTGCTCACCCGCTAAACCTAATTCTCTAACCGTTTCTCCTAACTGCTTTTTTTGAAGAAACGCAATTAATTTTTTACCATATACTGTCGTGATGAATAGACTTAAAATAACTGCCAACATCACACGAAAAGTAATAAAGGCAAATAATTTACTTCCAGGAAATTTATATCCCGATTCAGTAAGCCAATGAAATAAATGATACAGCATATTTTTAAATTTGCTCTTTTATTACTTTTAAAATTTATTTCTACACTCCACCTCTCTTTGTTCAACTAACTCAACTATTTCTCCATCAATTCAAACATTTCATTCAATAACTGCTTGTCATCAAAATCATATTTTATTGATTGAATCTCCTGGTATTTCTCATGTCCTTTCCCTGCCACTAAAATGATATCTTCTTTTAAAGCAAGCCTTACAGCTGTTTTGATCGCTTCCTTTCTATCGGCGATAGTGATATACTTTTTTCTAGCTACTACATTTACGCCTAATTCCATTTCATGTAAAATTTCAAGAGGATCTTCAGTTCTTGGATTATCAGATGTAAAAATTACTTGATCACTATATTCACAGGCCACTGCCGCCATCATTGGACGCTTGGTTTTATCTCTATCACCACCACATCCCACTACTGTTATAATTCGCTCATTACCCTGACGTAATTTTTTAATCGTAGCCAATACATTCAATAAAGCATCAGGCGTATGAGCATAATCTATAATGCCAATTATTTTATCCCGGCTACTTACCATATAATCAAATCTTCCTTCAGCACCATCCAAACTGCTCAGCAATTGTAAAATCAAATTTTTATCTTGTCCCAAACAAACTGCAGCTTCAAATACTGCTAATAAATTATACGCATTAAACTCACCAATCATTCTAAAATAAACGTCGATATCATTTACCACCATATGTAAACCACTCAAACTATTATCAAGAATCTTTCCTTTACAATCTGCCATTGTTGTAAGACTATAATAATATTTCTTCGCTAAGGTATTCTGTAGCATTACTCTTCCTCTTTTATCATCTGCATTACTAATAGCAAATGCAGTAGAAGAAAGTCCATCAAACCAAGATTTTTTTACGCTGATATATTCATCAAAAGTTGAATGATAATCAAGATGGTCGTGACTGATATTACTAAAAAGTGCTCCAGCAAATTGTAATCCTGCAATACGATGCTGATGAATAGCATGACTACTACATTCCATGAAAACGTATTGGCAGCCTGCATCTACCATTTTACGCAATAATGAATTTATGCTAATGGCATCCGGAGTAGTATGAGTAGAAACTAAAACGGTATCTCCAATTTGATTTTGTATAGTACTAATCAAGCCACATTTATTTCCTAATGCACTAAATAATTTCCATAACAGCGTAACAATAGTTGTTTTACCATTAGTACCTGTAACCCCTACCAACTTGATCTTTTCTGAAGGCGCTCCATAAAAATTATGACTAATAAAACCAATAGCTATAGCACTATTTTGAACCTGTACATAAGTAACTTTGTCACTCACTTCACTAGGAAGCACCTCACATAAAATCGCCTTTGCACCATTTTTAATTGCAGTATCAATAAACTGATGTCCATCAATAACGCTACCCTTGATGGCTATAAAACAACTAGCGTCACAAACTTTTCTTGAATCGATTTGTAAATCATTCACCTCGATATTAGTATTACCCAATACCGCTCTAATGCTAACTTTATATAGTAGATCTGCTAATATCAATTTAAAAATAGTGTTACGGTTTGTCCTTTAATAAATGAAGTGCCTGCTTCTATTGATTGACTAAAAACCCTTCCTCTTCCTGTAGCCATTACCTTCAATCCCTTGTTTTCCATTAAGTACACCGCATCCTTTAAACCCATACCCACTACACTAGGAATAACTAAAGCATCGGTATTAGCTGATTCTGGCAAATTGAAAACTGCTGCATTATCTTTCATCTGCATCGTTCTCCAATATCCTCCAATGGCAGAATCTACAAAGGGCAAATTCAATTGGCTGAAAATTGAATTCAATTCATTTTTCATTCCATAATAACGATATTGTAAAGTATCAGGAGTTAGACTTCTTTTAAATTTTTGATGACTTAAATAACGAGCATAAATCTTATCACTTATTTCCTTAAATACTTTACCAGAAACATCTGCACCGTATATCAATTTTGATTGGGCACTATTTTGAATAACTATAGCGATGGTATAAGCTGGCTTTTCTGACGGGAAATAGCCCATGAAAGAGGCTTGATAAATTTTATTGCCTTTATTATACCCACGATTATCCAATGCAGTTACTGCAGTTCCGGTTTTTCCAGAAATAGAATAATTCGTATCATATAATACTTTATGTCCTGTTCCGTGCACACTATCTACCACTGCTTTCAAGCACTCTTTTAATTGTGCAAGCGTTTCATCACTACATATTTTATTTACCAACACCTTTGGTAAAATTCTTTTTACTTCTACTCCATATTGATTCACTGAATTAACCAAATAGGGCTGCATCATAGTTCCATTATTAGCAACAGCATTGTATACCATCAGAAGGTGCAAAGGAGTAAGTAGTTCCTCATACCCATGCGCCATATAAGGAATAGTAGTTTTTGACCAGCTTCTATTTTTTGGACTTTTAATGGTTGGTCTTGCAGAGGCAGCAGTAATATCAATACCTGTTAAAGTATCTAAACGTAAATGATGTAAGTGAGCTAAGAATTTTGAAGGGTCATTATGATAATACTGATCGGCTAATTTTGCAAAAGCAACATTACTACTTGCAGAAAATGCATCTTTAACAGTAATTGAACCTGCTCCCAAATGCGCATCTTTAATTTTTAATCCGTAAAAAGATTTAGCACCACCCTCACAATCCACGATTGAATTTTTAGTCACATACTTATCTTCAATCAAACTTAATAAGGTAGCGAGTTTAAAAATAGAACCCGGCTCAGTAGCCTTCGCAATACCATAATTTAAATCTTCTACATAAGTCCCATCGGGTTGTTTACCTAGGTTTGCTATTGCTTTAATCTTACCAGTTGCGGTTTCCATCACTATGGCAGTACCATGATTAGAATTATTATCCACCATCATCTTCATCAATGCACTTTCAGTAATGTCCTGTATGTAAGTATCCAGCGTGGTGATAATATCTTTTCCATTTTCAGGCTCTACCTCAGCACCTTCAACTGGCATATAAGCCCCCGCGATATAACGCATCAATCGCTGACCAGTTCTACCACGTAATAAACTGTCATAACTCTGTTCAAGACCCACATTCAACTTCGCATTATCTCTTGATAAACCGATGGTTCTACTAGCCAACAATGCATATGGATTGATTCGCTTATCACGCGGGTCAATCATAAAACCACTTTTATTCCTTCCCAATTTTACTAAAGGAAATTCTCTCAACTGCTCATATTCTAAAAAGGTAATTTTCTTCTTAAGTGTATAATAACGATCTACATTCTTATAGGCCAATTGAAGTTCATTCAAATAGTCTTCCTTAGTTTTATCTTTAAAAAGATTGGCCAAACAGCTACTCAAGGTGTCCGAATATTGTTTGAAACGTTTTCCATTCTTTTCTCTTAGGCCATCCGCCCCAAAATCTACGTAAACATCAAAAATTGGAATAGAAGTACTTAACATATTTCCATCCTCACTAAAAATAGTTCCTCTCTCAGCAACAAGTGGAACATATTTTAAATGCAGACTATCTCCCATACTTTTCCAATAAGCTCCTTGAACCTGTTGTAAGAAAAAAGCTCTGCCTAATACAACTGCACCCAGTAATATGATCCCTATAAAACAGAGATATACTCGCCACAATATGTCTTTTTTAATATCCAATACCTTTATATTTTTAGCTCGCTTATTATTTTAGAATACTTTTTAATTTTACTATACCGCTTGGCATTTCATTTAATACAATTGCCTCACAACCTCTACTACTCTGATTTACCTTGCAATAAAATAACTGGGGCGGTTGTCATTTCTTTTAACCCCAGCGGCTCTACTGCTTTTATTAATTCACTCGCTTTACTTCTGAAAATAACCTCACTCTTAATTGTTTTAAATTCAAACTCTAACTCCTTAATATGCTTTTCTGTTTCCCCCATCTTTCTAATTAACTTGTCAGAATGATGGCCATTATAGATATACAACACCGCTAAAACAGCCAAGAAAAGAAAGAAGGGAATATTCTTAACCACCCACTTATGGCTTAGAATAATTTTCCAATCCCTTTTCACCGCAATCGGCTCTTCCTTCTGTATATACTTATCTTCAAACATTTTTATTAAATATGCATCACTAGTTACTAGTGGTTGAAAAACTATTACAGTGACTATTTTTTTTCTACCAATCTCAGTTTCGCACTTCTAGATCTTTTATTTCTCCTTGTTTCAATATCAGTCGGTAAGATTGGTTTTTTTGTAAGGATTTTAAATTGACTTTCTGGTTTATCTCCGTATAAGTCATCCATTACTTCTTCAGAAAAACTTCCTGTTTTAAAAAAATTCTTCACCATTCTATCTTCTAATGAATGAAAAGTAATAATGGCTATTCTCCCACCAGATTTTAACAAACTGGGGGTTTGCTGCAATAATTCTTTTAATGCACCCATTTCATCGTTTACTTCTATTCTTAATGCTTGGAAAACTTGAGCGAAATATTTTTGAGGATTCCCTTTAACTACAGACTCCACAGCTTGTTTAAATTGTTGGATAGTTTTGATGGGCATCAATCCCCTTTGCTGAACAATTGTCTTTGCCAATGTTTTTGCATTGGTAACTTCACCATATTGTTCCAACATTTTGTGTAACTGTAGTTCAGTAAATTGCTTGAGAATATCTGCTGCGGTAGTTTTTTGTCGCTGATCCATTCGCATATCCAGTGCGGCATCAAAACGAATGGAAAATCCACGATCGGCCTTATCAAATTGATGACTAGAAACCCCTAGATCAGCCAAAATGCCATCGACCTGAGTAATTTTATTTAGGCGCAAGAAGCGTTGCAAATGACGAAAATTTTGTGGAACAAAAATTACTCTACTATCAGTGGGAAGGTTTTTTCTAGCCGCTTCATCTTGGTCAAAGGCAACAAGAATTCCCTTTTCACCTAATTGTGCCAATAAAGCCCTGCTATGTCCACCTCCACCAAAAGTGCAATCCACATAAATTCCATCCGCCTTTACATGTAATCCATCGATAGTTTCTTGAAGTAGAACGGGTATATGATAATCCAACTGATCCGCTGATGAATGGAGAGGTAAATTGCTTTCGTCAGTAGGCATTTTTTTCAACATGTCAGCTTTTCAGTTTTTCATCATTTTTGTTCATCACTTCATTAGCCAGATTACTATAGGACTCTGGTGAAAAAGATTCAAAGAACATTTTATACTTACTTGCATCCCAGATTTCAATTTTATTTACGGCAGATACCAGCACTACATCTTTTTCTAATCCAGCATATTCCATTAAGGCCTTAGGAATTAATAACCTTCCAGCTGTATCCAACTCTAGTTGGGTAGCCCCATTTAAAAAATATCTACGAAACTGTCTAACCTTAGGGTCAAAATCATTCAACTTACTTACTTCAGCAAAAATTGGCTCCCAACTTTGCATGGGATATAAACTTAGGCAAGCTTCAATGCCCCGATTGATCACAAATTGGCTTGCACCCTCCTCCGACAGCTGCTTTTTAAAGCCTGCTGGCAAAAGGAAACGCCCCTTGGCATCCATAGTAGCCTCATATTCGCCTAAAAAACCAATCATTTAATAAGTTGTTTAATATGTATCAATTATTACCACAAAATAACACCTTTTCCCACTTTTACATCTAAAATGATATAAACATTTTTATCCACAAGCGGAAATGCCCACTCAGTATAAGTTTAAGCAGTATATGTGGTGTTGTAGGAGTGAATAAGCTGTGAATAGAAGTGTATAACCTGTGGATTACGAAAAAGGCAGTAAAAAAAGGGCTAATAACAATGCCCTATGCCATCAAACCAAGGGCACTAAAATGTAGGTAAGAATTGTAAAAATAAAAGAAGTACAAAGCAAATTCCTGTCCAAAAATTGGAACAGTTGAACCATCAAAATCTATCAGGAAATAACAAGAGGGGGTGCTAATTTTTCACCAATGGGAAGCTCAGTAAAAAACTACTTCCTTTACCCAAAACACTTTCAACTTTTATGTTGCCATGATGTGAATCAACCATCATTTTTACATAATTAAGTCCAAGCCCAAAGCCTTTTACATTATGAAGATTGCCGTTGTGAGCACGGTAAAATTTTTCAAATATTCTATTCACTGTTTCCTTAGTCATACCAATTCCATTATCCTCAATTTTAACCTTAAATCGGTTGCCTTCAGTTTGAGTACTGATTATAATCCGAAGATCATCTTTTGAATACTTCACGGCATTATCCAACAGGTTACTAATGAGGTTAGTAAAATGTACATCATCTGCTAAAATAAAATCATCAGCGGCCTTCAGATTCACTTCCAATCGGCCATGAATCTCATCTACTTGAAGATTGATATTACTTAAGGCACTATTGATTAAATCGTGTGCATGCATTTTTTTAAGATTCAACTGAACCAGCTGCCTATCAAGCAATGCAGCTTGAAGAATAGTTTCTACTTGTCTATTCATTCGCTTATTTTCTTCCTTGATAATCCCTGTAAAGTAACTCATTTTGTCACGATCATTGATTACTTTTTCGTTCTTTAAAGCATCCACAGCAAGAGAAATAGTAGCTAGCGGTGTTTTAAATTCATGGGTCATATTATTGATAAAATCAGATTTTATTTCACTCAGCTTTTTTTGCTTTAACAAAGCCCTCACCGTAAGAAAGAAGGCAGTAATAATAATCAAAAGAAAAATAATTGCTCCAATGATAAACCAAGTAAGTGATTGCCAAATGAGTTTTCTTGCATGCGGCACTGTTACGATTAAAACTTCCTGTGGAGAGATACCTTCCGCAAGGCTTCCTGCTGGCGATTCTAATTGAATCACATGAAGTTTATTATTGGCTGAATCTGAATATAATTTATAAAAATTGGCTGACTGAACTTCCTCTCCAATTAATGAGGTAGGACTAATGGCAAATTCAAAAGGAATATTTCTTAGATTTTTTTTATCGAATGCTTTTCTGATGATACGATAAATTTCATCCCCACTATATTTTTGCGCTACAGTAGGCCTAAAAATTTCTAGCTGACTTTCACTTCTAAATAAAGCTTCGCTTTTTCTTTTCAAAGGCATCAGATTACCCTTCTCCTCCATCAGGTCAGTAGCTGCCTGAGAAGTAGCCAGACTTACGTGCTCATAAAATTTTTGCTCTTCTAACTCGAGGGTTCCCTTAATCCATAAAATCTGAAAAAAAATAATTCCTAAGAGGGAAAGCAAAATCAAGACCGTTATGACCGGGAAAATACGTTTCATTCTTATAAAAGTAAATCAATAATAGCTACTAAATTAATTTTTAATCTCTAAAAAAATATTTTAACGAAGGTTTTAGAATCTTTGTCAAAAAAAACTTTCGACAAAATTAGTGGGGTGAGCAATAATCAATTAATTTAGAAAGATGATTTCACCTGCTCCAGGAATATTATTAATTGCAGAACCCTTCTTAAAGGATCCCCATTTTATAAGGTCGGTTGTAATACTATGTGAACACGACAAAGAGGGTACAGTTGGTTTTGTTTTAAATAAACCCTTCGAAGAAAAGCTCGATGCTTTAATGCCCCATTTCGAAGGATTCCCCATTCCTGTATTCTACGGGGGACCCGTTCAGGTAAATACAATCCATTTTTTACACCAATACCCTGATTTAATTCCAGGTGGGCAAGAAATAATGAAAGGGATTTATTGGGGAGGAGATTTTGAAATCGTCACCCAACTCATCAAAAAAAATCAGCTAGATCTTAGTAAAATTCTTTTTTTTATTGGCTATAGCGGCTGGAGTAAAGGTCAACTCAAAGATGAATTAAAAGAAAAAACATGGATAACGGCAAAGGCTACCAGTAATTTAATTTTTCACCCAATTCCTGAAAAAATATGGAAAGACAGCCTGCTTCAACTTGGTGGAGAGTATGAAATGATGGTCAACTTTCCTATCGACCCTCAACTCAATTAAGCCACTCTGCGACTTTATAAACTGATATATTTTGACTTACATTTGTTGAACAATCTGATCAATCAATAGGGCTCAATCCAATGCTTATCTCGAACGAATGCTATACCAATTTGTAAAAATTATTGCAAGAGCTGCTATCAAATTCTATTGCAGAGATATTCAAATCAATAAAAAGGAATTATTCAAAACTGATGGTCCACTCCTTCTTGCTGTCAACCATCCAAATTCTTTTCTAGATGCAATTATCTTATGCACCTTATTCAAGCAACCGATTTACTCCCTTGCAAGAGGAGATGCATTTAATGGAAAATGGATTACTAAAATTTTGGTATCGCTTAAAATATTACCTGTCTATCGAATCAGTGAAGGAGCAGAAAATTTAACTGATAACTACAGCACTTTTGATCGTTGCAAAAAAATATTTAATCAAAATGGTATTGTACTAATTTTTATTGAAGGTAAATGTATCAATGAATGGCACCTTCGACCGTTAATGAAAGGAACAGCAAGATTAGCCATAAGCAGCTGGGAAGAAGGTATTCCGCTAAAAGTGTTACCCATTGGGATAAATTATAGTTCATTCAAAAAGTTTGGAAAAAATATTCATCTATTTTTAGGTGACTTTATTACTGCAAAAGAGATCAATTTAAAAGAAGGTTATGGGAAAGCCATCCAATCCTTTAATCACCTAGCTCAACAACAACTTTCAAGCTTTGTAGTTGAAATTGAAAAATCAGATAAAGAAAAATTACATAAACATTTTTTTATCCCAATATCTACATTAAAAAAAATGATACTCTTCCTGCCCTCTATTACTGGATGGCTTTTACATGCTCCACTCTACTATCCTTTAAGAGCAATCATTTCAAAAAAATCAAAGGATACAGATCATTTCGACTCAATCATTGTAGTGCTATTGTTTTTTATTTACCCACTCTATGTTGTAGGCATTACTCTCTCATTGATTTTATTTAGTAGTCAACTCATTTTTTGGGGGCTGCTATTACTATTTCCCTTCACAGCTTGGTCTCATTTACAACTCAAAAAACAAATAGGCTAATGAAAGATTAGTATCAAACTATCTCTTTCTAAAAAATGATAGCATTAAAAAAGCCCCTACAGGAGGGGCTAATATTTTATTAGTAGAAAGTATTAAAGTTCTTCAGCACCTTCTATTAGTACGATCGTTTTATTATTCAATACCTCCACAAAACCACTTAGAATGGAATAAGAAGTGGTAGCAACTTTATCAGTAAGTACTTTAAGTTTGCCCGCCTTCAACGCACCTACCATCGGAGCATGTTTATCTAATACTTCGAAAGAGCCAGTGATTCCAGGTAACTGTACACCGTACACCTCGCCACTAAATATCTTTTTTTCAGGAGTTAATATTTCTAAAATCATACCCTTATCTCGAAAAGAGAACCTGGTTTATTGGTGAATAATTATTTATCGACTTCAATTACTACTTAAAAAAGTTTTAGAAAAGATTTACGCAGTTGCTGCTGCCATCATTTTCTTACCTTTTTCAATGGCATCTTCAAGCGTACCCACTAAGTTAAATGCTGCTTCAGGATAATCATCCACCTCTCCATCCATAATAGCATTAAATCCGCGAATGGTATCTTCAATTGGAACTAGCACTCCCTTTAAACCGGTAAACTGTTCAGCAACGAAGAAAGGCTGACTCAAGAAACGTTGTACTTTACGCGCTCTTGAAACCGTTTGCTTATCATCATCACTTAATTCATCCAATCCAAGGATTGCAATAATATCTTGTAACTCTTTATAACGTTGTAAAATTAATTTAACTCTGTTGGCAGTATTGTAATGCTCATCACCAACGATTAATGGAGTTAAAATTCTAGAAGTAGAATCTAATGGATCCACCGCAGGATAGATACCAAGATCCGCAATCTTTCTACTCAATACCGTAGTGGCATCCAAATGCGCAAAGGTAGTAGCAGGAGCCGGATCAGTTAAATCATCTGCAGGTACATATACCGCTTGCACTGAAGTAATAGAACCATTTTTAGTAGATGTAATCCTTTCTTGCATCAAGCCCATTTCAGTAGCCAAGGTAGGTTGATATCCCACCGCACTAGGCATACGACCAAGTAAGGCAGAAACCTCTGAACCCGCTTGAGTAAAACGGAAGATATTATCAACGAAAAACAAAATGTCTTTTCCTTGTCCTGTTCCATCTCCATCACGGAAATATTCAGCAATCGTTAATCCACTTAAAGCCACACGAGCTCTTGCTCCAGGAGGTTCGTTCATTTGTCCAAATACGAAGGTTGCTTTAGACTCTTTTAACTCATCCATATTCACCGCACTTAAATCCCATCCGCCTTCTTCCATACTATGCTTAAACTTATCACCATAGTTCATAATTCCAGCTTCGATCATTTCTCTCATCAAATCATTTCCTTCTCTGGTACGCTCTCCAACACCTGCAAAAACGGATACTCCACTGTAAGCTTTCGCAATATTATTAATCAACTCCTGAATCAATACTGTTTTTCCCACACCGGCACCACCAAATAATCCAATCTTTCCACCTTTTGCATAGGGCTCAATAAGATCGATTACTTTAATACCAGTAAATAATATTTCATTCGCTGTACTTAAATTTTCAAATAAGGGCGGTCTAGCATGAATAGGACGTCCGCCTACCTTGCTTACCTGCGGTAAACCATCAATAGCATCTCCAGTTACATTAAACAAACGACCTTTAATAGCGTCTCCCACAGGCATTGCTATTGGTTTGCCCGTATCAATTACTGCCATTCCTCTAACCAGACCTTCGGTTCCATCCATCGCAATGGTACGAACACTGTCTTCACCTAAATGTTGCTGTACTTCCAGCACCAAAGTATCCCCGTTATCACGTTTTAACTCCAGTGAATTTAAAATTTCTGGAAGGTTACTATCACTATCAAATTGCACGTCTACTACGGCACCAATGATTGACTTTATTTTACCGGTATTGGCCATAAACAAGATTTTATTGTATTTAGGTCTATTTTCAGGCCGCAAAGGTAAGGAATAGGGATTAAAATTTGAAATTTCATAGGCTATATTTTACTTGAATCAATTTTATTGTAATTATTGACGATTTCAGCCCTAGAACCACTCCATTTTGCTTTAAAACCCACTGCCTGAGATAGTGCTAAACTGACCAATTGAGTAATAAACCTAGTAATCACAATAAAAAAGTAATTTTGCCCTATAGTAATAAATTATATGACGACAGAAACTAAAAGACAGAAACAGGTTGCAGGGTTGATCAATGAAGAGCTGAATGACATATTTCGCCGTTTTAACCTATTGATGATGGATGGAGGCATGATCTCCATTTCTACTGTAAAAATAACGCCCGATCTATTTGAAGCAAGAGTTTATCTGAGCATGTTTCAGATAAAGGATACGCAAGGGGCCTTATTGAAATTTGAAGAAAAAAATAAAGAAATCCGTAAGGAACTAGGGGTAAGGGTTCGCCATCAGCTTCGCAGTATTCCTGAACTGAGATTTTTTATAGATGACACCTTAGATTATGTTTTTAAAATGGAAGAGCTATTCGAAAAAATAAAAAAGGAAGATAGTAATTCATCAAAATAAAATACCCCAAGAATAGATTAATAGTCACCGTTACCTCACCTATTTTCAAAACACCCCTTGGGGTTTAGGATATGTATCTAACCTTTGCCTGGAGATATTTTAAAGCAAAAAAAAGCGCCAATGCCATTAATTGGATTTCCTGGGTAACGGTAGGGGTAATCGCATTTGCAACTGCCTGCCAGATTCTCGTTTTGAGTGTTTTCAATGGCTTTGAAGGATTAGTAAAATCTCTGTATTCTTCTTTTTACACCGACATTAAAATTATTCCTCAAAAAGGGAAAACATTTTTACTAACGAACGATCAAATTCAGCAAATAAAAAAAAATTCAGGAGTCCAAGTTGTTTCACTCATAGCAGAGGAAAAGGCATTACTCCAAAACAAGGATTTACAAACCATCGTATACCTTAAAGGGGTAGACGAAAATTACCATCAAGTATGTGGGGTAGCAGAAAAAACCTTTGTAGGAAAATTTAATATCGGTGATGTAAATGAACCTGGGTTAATATTGGGTGCTGGCATTCAAAATGCTGCAGGAGTAAACGTTTCCAATAATTCAAGTGCTTCCGAACTAACCATTATTTTACCCAAAAAAGGAAAAGTTTCAGTAACCGATCCTCTCCAATCGCTGAGTGAAGGAAGAATAAAAGCAACGGGGGTTTTCGCTATTCAACAAGACTTTGACAATAAATATGCGATCACTAATCTGAACTTTGTAAAAAATCAAATTGGTTTTGCAATCGATGAATATAGCGCTGTTGAAATAAAACTAAATGACCCTTCTAATTTATCAACTATTCAAAAGCAACTTGCTGATTTACTAGGAAGCAATTTTAAAGTGCAATCAAAGTACGAACAAAATAGTAGTCTGTATAATACGATGAAAATAGAAAAATGGGCGATCTATGCAGTGCTAACACTCATTCTATTTATTGCAGCATTCAATATGATTAGTGCTTTAACGATGTTAGTATTAGAAAAGAAAAAAGACATTAGTGTATTACAAAGTATGGGGGCCGATAAAGCCATGATACTAAAAATTTTCCTTAGTGAGGGGCTACTTTTAGCTGCCATCGGAGCATTTACTGGATTACTGATGGCTTTATTGATTTGTTTTTTACAAATAAAATTCCACTTCTTTAAATTACAAGGAGGCTCTTTTTTAATTGATTATTTTCCTGTAAAAATGCAGGCGGCAGATTTTATATTGGTCTTATCAACCGTAACATTCATTTCATTTTTAGCAGCCTGGTTTCCTGCTCGCAAAGCAGCTGTTCAACTCATTGAATTAAGATAGTATTAGTAAGGCCAAAACAAAAAACGCTTTCTAGTAGAAAGCGTTTTTTGTTTATCTTGAATATTTTTTTTAATAATCACCCAGGGTTTCAGGTAATTGAGCAAGTGCCGTTTTTAATTGCTCATCATTGGGTGCAATACCGTGCCAAGCATGGCTACCTTCCATAAAATCAACACCCTTACCCATTTCAGTTTTCATCAAAATAACAATAGGCTTTCCCTTACCAACAAAGGTTTTGGCTTGACGAAGACCAGCAACTATTTCATCCATATCGTTTCCTTTTTCAATGGTTAGTACCGTCCAACCAAAAGATTCAAACTTAGATGCAAGATCACCTAGATCCATTACCATACTAGTTGGACCATCAATTTGCTGTCCATTCCAATCGATAGCAGCAATTAAATTATCTACTTTTTTATGTGCAGCAAATAAAATTGCTTCCCAATTTTGTCCTTCATTCAATTCTCCATCACCATGCAATGAATAAATAATTCCTGCATCTTTATTCAGCTTTTTGGCCATCGCTGCACCTAAAGCTACACTCATCCCCTGACCCAATGAACCACTCGCCACTCTTACACCTGGTAAATGCTCATGTGTAGTGGGATGCCCTTGAAGTCGACTATCCAACTTACGAAAGGTAGAAAGTTCCGCCACAGGAAAATAACCGCTTCTTGCCAATACACTATAAAAAAGAGGTGAAATATGACCATTACTTAGAAAAAATAAATCTTCTCCAACACCATTCATATCAAACTTAGGATCATGTTTCATAATGTCAAAATACAGTGCAGTTAAATAATCAGCACATCCCAAAGATCCGCCTGGATGCCCACTTTGAACTCCATGTACCATCCGTACGATATCTCTACGTACTTGACTTGCTATTCCTTTTAAATCACTCATTTTTATTTGTTTATGCAATGCAAACCTACTTTAAATACCTACATAAGCAAAGTAAAAATTATAAGTCATTGATTATTTTCTAAAAACACTGTCCATTCCAATCAAAACAGTGAATTCTATATTTAATTTTATTATAATGTTATACTAAAATTTTCTGCAGTTTACTTTTAAATACAACATATTTTAATTATGTTGTATTTGATTGAAGTGTTAGCCTCCGCTGAACTACGTTTACCGAATTTATTTCTTGAACCTTTTGAATGCTCCCACAATGATGTATACTATCCTTTTTAGTGTAGCCCTCTCCTTTTTAGTGACTATTTTAGCCATACCTACTATCATTCAAGTTGCTAGAGAGAAAAAATTATTTGATGAACCGGATGAACGAAAAATTCATACAATTGGAATACCTACTCTAGGGGGACTAGGTGTTTTTGCAGGCTTTATACTTTCGCTACTTTTAATGACTTCCAATAGTAATAGAGAATTACAATATTTTGTTGCGGCTACCATTACTATTTTTTTTCTTGGTATCAAGGATGATATTTTAACCATATCACCCGCAAAAAAACTAATTGGACAATTCATTGCAGCATTCATTCTTATTCATTTTGGGGGTTTACAAATCACCAATTTAAATGGCTTTATGGGCGTATTTGAAATCCCCCTTTTTATATCGATACCTTTTACTTTTACGACTATTGTATTTATTATCAATTCATTTAACCTGATTGATGGAGTAGATGGATTAGTAGGATCCATTGGAATAGTAACTTCTTTATTCTTTGGTGGCTACTTTTTATTAGCAGGCCAAACTTTCTATTCCATATTAGGTTTTGCTCTGGCTGGAAGCTTATTAGCTTTTTTGATTTTCAACTTTTCACCTGCTAAGATATTCATGGGAGACACAGGATCCCTTTTAATTGGAATTGTGAATTCAGTAATGGCAATTAAATTTATAACAGTCGC
Source organism: Chitinophagaceae bacterium (assembly GCA_947380605.1). Classification (GTDB taxonomy): domain Bacteria; phylum Bacteroidota; class Bacteroidia; order Chitinophagales; family Chitinophagaceae; genus Ferruginibacter. The sequence goes on along the minus strand of CANCRO010000010.1, from coordinate 10,139 downwards.
TGGCAATAAGTCATCTGCTTTACCGTTAGCTTCAGCACCTGCATTGGCAATGGCTATTTTAATCATCCCTATTTTTGATACCCTTCGAGTTTTTATAATGCGCATTCTTAACAAGCGATCTCCTTTTAGTCCTGACAGGACTCACATACATCATTTTTTACTCGATCTAGGTTACAGCCATAGCAGAGTAACGATTACCTGTGTACTAACCAATATAGGATTTATTACGATCTCTTTTTTTCTTCAAATTGTAGGAACGACCCTGCTGATAAGTATCTTAATGACGGTAGCATTGTCCTTAATGATTTTAGTTAAATATAAAAGAAAGCGGTTGCTTACCCCAACCACCGAAAAGCTCCTCAACAATGAAAGTTCAAGACCCTCCTATTCCTCCCTTTTACTTGCCCTTAAAATAGTTGAAATAAACTAATCCCCCAACCCCCTTCAAAACAAGACCAATAAAAATTTAGAGATAAAAAGGGATAATTTGCCTGCCTAATATTCTTTTCTTTAGTTTTGCAGATACCTTAATTTTTATTTTATGTCAGAAGAATTGGAATTAATTAAACTGGATACAGAATCATTAATGAAAAAGGCGATCAATCACCTGGAGACCGAACTTATAAAAATAAGGGCAGGCAAGGCTAATCCAAATATGCTGGATGGCATTGTTGCTGATTACTATGGAGCTCCTACTCCATTAGCCCAAATAGCCAATATTTCAGTACTGGATGCAAGAACAATTTCTGTTCAACCTTGGGAAAAGAAAATGCTTCAACCTATTGAAAGGGCAATCATTGCTAGCAATATTGGTATCAATCCGCAAAATGACGGAAATTTTATCCGCTTATATCTTCCGCCACTTACTGAAGAAAGAAGAAAGGAGCTTGTAAAAAAATGTAATGCAGAAGGCGAACAAGGAAAAGTTTCGATACGCAACATCAGAAGAGAAGGAATTGAACAAATAAAAAAATTACAAAAGGATGCGGTCATCAGCGAGGATGCAGCAAAAGATGCTGAGGCCGAAATTCAAGAATTTACCAACCGATTCACCGCTATGGTTGAAAAACACCTAGAAGCAAAAGAAAAAGAAATCATGGTAATCTAACCTGAATCAATCAGGCCTTAAAGATTAAATTCAGGCAAATTACTCAGCTCCTCCAATACCCCCAGTTTTGCTGAAAAACCAAAACAGTGCGTTCCATTGGTAATCACAATATGAGGAACCTGTAAAGTAATATTATAACGAAGGGCTTGGTTTAATACCTGTTCATTTAAGGTCACTGCCATTTCTTTACATTCAATGATCATCCAAGGTTGAGTGTTTTGATCATACACTACCACATCAAATCGCTTAGCAAGCTCTCCCAACTGAATTTCCTTTTCAACTGCGATAAGGGTAGCGGGATATTTTTTTACCTGAATCAAATATTGCAAAAAATTTTGTCGCACCCATTCCTCTGGGGTAAGCATAATCCACTGCTTTCGAATTTCATCGTAGATATATTCCTTTCCCTGCTGATTTTTTATTTTGGGCTGATAGGAAGGATATTCAATCTTAATCATAAGCTAGCAGAAAAGATTTTGTACTTTTAACAATGAATATTTGTTGACAGGAATTAATTAAAACAACTATTGAATTACGAAAATAATTGAATTACTGAAACCTTAAGACAAATAATTAGTTGAAAAAATTTTTAATTAATGAAAACAAAAGAAAGCATCGTAGAAAATTGGCTACCTCGATACACTGGCGAGAAATTAGAAAATTTCGGACAATATATTTTATTGACCAATTTTTCTAATTATGTTCAACTTTTTGCATCAATGAATAATGTAGCAGTAGTCGGTACTGATAGACCTATGCAATGTGCTACTGCCAACAATATTACGATCATCAATTTTGGAATGGGAAGTCCAGGCGCTGCAACGATCATGGATTTACTGACTGCCATATCGCCCAAAGCAATATTATTTTTGGGAAAATGCGGTGGCCTAAAAAAACGAAATACCATTGGTGATTTAATTTTACCCATTGCTGCGATTAGAGGGGAAGGAACTAGCAATGATTATTTTCCACCTGAAGTACCTGCTTTACCCTCCTTTATGCTTCAAAAAGCCATCTCCACTACCATTCGCGATTATGCATGTGATTATTGGACAGGCACTGTATACACAACTAATCGTCGTGTTTGGGAACATGATGATGTATTTAAAGAATACCTACAACGTATTAGAGCCTATGCAATTGACATGGAGACCGCTACCATTTTTTCAGTTGGGTTTTTTAATAAAATTTCAACCGGAGCTCTTTTATTAGTAAGTGATAGTCCAATGGTACCAGAGGGAGTAAAAACAGAAGCCAGTGATAATAAGGTCACCTCAGAATTTGTAGAGCGACATTTAAAAATTGGAGTGGATTCTTTAAAACAACTTATTAATAATGGACTAACAGTAAGACATCTTCAATTTTAATTTTTCATCTCCTATTTATTCATTGAAATTCAAGATTGGTTCAACTGGTCATCTATTGTACAAAATTGATGCTAAAATAATCGCTACCATCCCTACTTTAAATCCATTGATCACTTTATGAAGCAAACAATATATTCCTATCAACAACTTTATCTTTTTGCAAAAAAAATTTTCCTACAAATAGGTTCCAGTGAAGCGAATGCAGGAGCAGCTGCTGAAGTGCTTTTATCCGCTGATTTAAGAGGAGTGGATAGCCATGGCATTGCAAGATTAACAGGCTATGTGAGACTTTGGGAAGTAGGAAGAATCAATGCTAACCCTTCTATTCAAGTGGTACATGAAACGCCCTCCACAGCAGTGATAGATGGAGATAAAGGATTAGGATTAGTAGTTGCTCCTGCAGCAATGCAAGTAGCAATTAATAAAGCAAAAAATGTAGGTACTGGCTGGGTAAGTGTTAAGAATAGTAATCATTTTGGCATTGCTGGTTATCATGCTATGATGGCACTTGATAATGATATGATTGGTATTGCAATGACCAATGCATCGGCATTAGTAGCTCCTACTTTTTCTGTAGAAAGATTACTAGGCACTAATCCGATTGCAGTAGCCATTCCTGCAGGTACCGAACCTGCTTTTGTAGCCGATTTTGCTACCACCACTGCAGCCAATGGAAAATTAGAAATTCTTCAACGTAAAAATGAAGATGCGCCAGAAGGATGGGTGCAAACAAAAGAAGGTGCTTCCAGTAAAAACGCCAACGAATTAAAAAATGGTGGTGCGTTACTGCCTTTAGGAGGTGATAAAGAGCATGGAAGCCATAAAGGGTATATGCTAGGATCTATAGTAGATATTTTTTCAGCTATTTTAAGTGGTGCCAATTATGGCCCTTGGGTCCCTCCCTTTCCGGCCTATGTACCGATGCCTGAAAATTTACCAGGCGAAGGAATAGGCCATTTTTTTGGGGCAATGCGCATTGACGCTTTTAGACCTGCAGAGGAGTTTAAAGTACATATGGATAAATGGATACAGCGTTTTCGATCGGCCCAAACAGTACCAGGCGAAAGGAGTGTAATTATTCCTGGTGAACCAGAAAGAGAAATGGAAGCTGAAAGAAGGAATAAGGGTATCCCATTACTGCCAGCCGTTATAGAAGATTTGAAAATTTTAGGCGAAAAATATAATCTTGAATTACAATAGTACTATTCATTAGTTGTAAACATATTCCCTTTTTTTTTGAAAGGGGATTTTTATGCGGTAATTTTGCCCGCTGAAAGATTGTTTCACGTTAAAAGTTTGCTTCACTAGAAACGAATTAGTTATTATGAAAATTATGAAATTTGGCGGCACCAGTGTTGGGAAGCCGGAAAGGATGCACGAAGTTGCAATGTTGATTACAAAGGACCAAGAGTCCAAAATTGTAGTATTGTCCGCATTGAGTGGTACTACCAATGCACTCGTTTCTATCAGTAACGCTTTATCACAAGGTGATCGAGAAAGTGCAAAATCTCAAATCACTGCGCTTGAAGATCATTACAAAAAATTTTGCAGCGAATTAGTGAGCACTCCATCCGGAACTGAAAAAGCAGCGGCTATTATCCAAGAACATTTTGAATTTTTACATATCATTTTAAAAATCTCTTTTAGTGAAGCGCTCAATAAGGATATTTTAGCCCAGGGTGAATTACTCAGCACTAAATTATTCTCCATATACTTAACTGAAAAAGGTATAGACCACTTGCTGATACCTGCACTTGACTTTATGACGATTGATAATTATGACGAACCGCAGATTAGCATTATTAAAACAAAACTTTCTCAGCTTTTACAAAGCAATCAGGATAAAAAAATATTCATTACCCAAGGCTATATCAGTCGCAACTCAAAAGGTGAAGTAGATAATTTAAAGAGAGGGGGTAGTGATTACAGTGCCTCATTAATTGCAGCTGCCATCAATGCTAGTGTATGCGAAATTTGGACTGATATTGACGGTATGCATAATAATGATCCAAGGATTGTAAAAAGAACCGTAGCGATTGAACAATTGAGTTTTGACGAGGCTGCTGAACTAGCTTATTTTGGTGCCAAAATTTTACACCCTGCAAGTATTTGGCCCGCACAGATGTATAATGTACCTGTGAAATTATTGAACACAATGCAGCCAGAAGCCAAAGGCACTTTGATCACTCAACAAGCTGGAAGCGTTGGTATAAAAGCGGTTGCAGCAAAAGATGGAATTACTGCTATCAAAATAAAAAGTAGTAGAATGCTTCTTGCTTATGGATTTTTAAGGAAAATATTTGAAGTGTTTGAAAAATATCGCACCTCTATTGATATGATTACTACTTCAGAAGTGGCCGTATCACTTACTATTGATAACGATACTTATTTATCAGCAATCATAAAAGAGTTGGAGCCATTTGGAACAGTAGAAATAGATACCAACCAAAGTATTGTTTCGATTGTAGGTAATGAAATAATGCAAACTGAAGATGTGATGGAAAAATTGTTTAAATCAATTAAGAAAATTCCAGTTCGAATGGTTAGCTATGGAGGTAGTCATCACAATATTTCTATTTTGATTGATACCAGTCATAAAATTCAAACCTTACAATCTTTGAATATTGATTTATTTGGTCTTGAGTAAATTTATAAGGGTATTCCTATTTTCTTATAAATAAAACTCATCAGCCAGGCGGGACCAATTAGCAAGAACTGTATATCTTTTAGAAAGGACGGTTTTTTGCCTTCAATCTTATGCCCATAAAACTGTGCCACCCAAGAAATAGCAAAAAGTATCAAGCAAAACTTCAAAAGAGGTATCCATCCATTCGTCTGAAAGTAATAACAAATCCATAAACAAAGTATTCCAAAAAAGAGCATCCCTATCCAAAGGGTTTTACTAAGTAGAAAATAGTAAACAACTAAAACCAACATCATTACCATGGCAAGGTTTAGCTGAATTCCAGCAATTTGATAAGGTAGCTCTATCCCATAAAAAAATCCAACAATCGAAAAAAAGATAGTAGGTACGCAAATCCAATGGATTGCTTTATTGGTGCTATTGGTATGACTCTCTCCATAGGCAGAAAGCAATTGCTGAATCTTTGTCATAATACTAAGTTTAAAAATCAAGTTACTAAAATTCATTTTAATTGAAGACCTAAGATTATTGCAAAAACAAATTTTCCGAAAGTTTTCAATGGAGAAACTATAGCATAAGGCACAAAAAAAACTCCCCAAATTTGGGGAGTTTATACATTAGGTTAGCTTCTAAATAACCAACATGGCATCTCCATAACTGAAGAAGCGATATTTATCTTTAATTGCTTTTTTATAAGATTCCATCATCAATTCATACCCTGCAAAAGCACAGGTCATAATCAATAAACTGGTTTTAGGTAAATGGAAATTAGTCACTAAAGCATCTGCGATAGAGAAATTATAAGGAGGATGAATAAACATATTCGTCCAACCTTCAGAAGGCTTTAATAATTTTTGTGCAGTAAAAGAAGATTCCATTGTACGCATTGTAGTGGTTCCTACTGAACAAATTCTTCTTCCTTCTGATCTTGCTTTATTAACTATCTGACAAGCGGTATCATCAATGCCATAATATTCAGCATCCATTTTATGCTTACTCAAATCTTCTACTTCTATCGGCCTAAATGTACCCAAACCAGTGTGAAGGGTAACTTCTGCAAAACGAATCCCTTTAATTTCGAGTCTTTTAATTAACTCCTTGCTATAATGCAAACCTGCAGTGGGCGCTGCTACAGCACCTTCATGTTTTGCATAGACTGTTTGATACCGTTCCTTATCTTCTTCATCTGGCTTACGCTTGATATATTTTGGCAACGGAGTTTCACCCATAAAATCAAGCATTACTCTAAACTCATCTTCAGTACCATCCCATAAAAAACGAATTGTACGACCACGACTAGTGGTATTATCAATTACCTCTGCAACTAGCTCATCATTTTCTCCAAAATATAATTTATTACCCACACGAATTTTACGGGCTGGATCAACAATTACATCCCACAAACGATTGGGTTTATTCAGTTCTCTTAACAAAAACACCTCAATTTTAGCACCCGTTTTTTCTTTACGGCCATACATTCTAGCTGGAAATACTTTGGTGTTATTTACAACCATCACATCCTTATCATCGAAATACTCGATAATATCACGAAAATTACGGTCTTCAATCACACCAGTTTTACGATGCACCACCATCATTCGGCTATCTTCCCTTCTTTTAGTGGGATTTTGAGCAATTAGATTAAGGGGAAGGTCGAATCGAAATTGGCTTAATTTCATATTGATCAATAATTTTTAAGTGATAATCAGACCTTGTACTGTAAGTATTACAGAGATATGTAGCCTATTAAGGCACTTATCATGTTACGGCATGATTTTAAAGAGCGCGAAGTTAGTAATTTTTAGCCAGATTTAATAAAAAAGGACGGCATTTAATAAACAGGCCATCTCAACTTCGAGGAACTTATTCAATACTTGGCTTTCCAATGGCCAAATTGCCGGGTATGGCGGAAATTAACTTTTTAGTATACTCATTTTGGGGTGAAAACCAGATGTCATCCGAATTACCGGCTTCAATGATTTTACCCTTTTCCATAACCAAAATTCTGTCACTGATATACCGAACTACCGACAGATCATGGGAAATAAAAATAGCAGTAAATCCAAATTCAAGCCTTAAGTCGTTGAGCAAATTAAGCACCTGAGCCTGAACACTTACATCTAAAGCGCTAACGCTTTCATCAAATATTAAAAAGGAAGGGTTCAATGCCAAAGCTCTAGCAATGCAAATCCGCTGTCGCTGCCCGCCACTAAACTCATGAGGATATCGATTAAAATGTTCGGGTTGCAATTTCACTTTATCCAGTAATTCCAACACCCTGTTTTTTCTTTGCTCCTGAGTTTTAAAAATGCCATGTACTTTCAAGGGCTCTTCAATTGCGGCACCAATGGTAAGCCGAGGATTTAAAGAACCATAAGGATCCTGAAAAACGATTTGCAAATCTTTTCTTATAGACCGCATAGCCAATTTCGATAATTCAGTTAAATTCATTCCATTTAAAACAATTTTACCTGAACTGGGTTTTATCAATTGAAGGATAGCCTTAACCAGCGTTGTTTTTCCACAACCACTCTCTCCCACCAAACCAACAATTTCCCCTTTTTTTATCGTTAAATTTATCCCATCTAGCGCCTTGGTTATCGGAGTAGATTTTTTAAACCAACTCTTTTTTTCGAAGTAATGCATAGTGAGATCCTCTACTTGCAAAACAATTTCATCAGGGTTGGAATTCATTAATCCTATAGAATGCGATTCAAGTAATATCGGTTGTTCATTGCTTTTATTCTGAGAAACTAAAAAATCACTTACCACTGGAAGCCGCTCCCCTTTTTGGTGTAAGGAAGGTCGACAAGCCATCAAAGCCTTCGTGTACGGATGTTTGGGATTTTGTAGGACTTCGGATGCCATTCCCTGCTCTACAATTTCTCCCTGGTACATTACGATCACGCTATCTGCAATTTCAGATACCATTGATAAATCATGCGTTATAAAAACAACTCCTAATCCCATTTGCAATTGTAACTCTTTGATGAGTTGTAGAATAGTTTTCTGTACAGTTACATCTAATGCAGTGGTGGGTTCATCAGCAATTAATAAAGAAGGATTACAACTAATAGCCATTGCAATCATCACTCGCTGCTTTTGTCCACCACTTAACTGATGAGGATAACGATTGATGATAGTTTCAGGAAATGGTAAATTCACTTTTTTAAATAAATCGATGGCTTTGTTTTTGGCCGCTTCTCTTGAAATATGCTCATGCAATTGAATAGCTTCTATCATTTGATACCCGCAAGTCAACAAAGGATTTAGGCTAGACATTGGTTCCTGAAAAATCATTGCAATTTCTTTGCCACGAATAGTAGTCATTACTTTACCCGTAGCTTCTAGTAGATCAAGCCTTTCTTTGCCCTTGCTTAAAAAAAACAGCTTGCCTTTTACCGAAGTTTTTGAGGGTAATAATTTCAATAACGATAAAGCAGTAACGGATTTCCCAGAGCCTGATTCTCCAACAATAGCAACCATTTCACCTTCAGCTACAGTAAATGAAATGTTTTTAACAGCAGTCACTCCCTTATCTGCAGTATTAAAATCAATGCATAAATTTTGGACAGATAATAATGGTTGGCTCATGAATAATAAAATTAGGAAATAAAGTAGCGGTAATCACCAAAATTGTTTTTTGAAATTATAGATAGAAAAGAAGATTCAAAATCAGCTTTTCCAAAAGTCATAAACACAAAGCACTTTCCCATAGTAAATCAAGCCCGCCTTATTATAAAAACGCATAATGATTACAAAAAAATGATTTTCCCTAAATTTGCATTGCTAATGGTTTAAATAGTATTACAAGAAAGTTTTGATTTATCATTTAAGTCAGTAGCCAATCAATCAACCTCAATTTAATTTATGGGAAGGATATTTGAAGTAAGAAAAAGTTCCATGTTTGCTCGTTGGGATAAAATGGCTAAAAATTTTACCCGAATTGGAAAAGAAATTGTTATTGCGGTAAAAAATGGTGGTCCCGACCCAGATAACAATCCTGCGCTTAGAAGGTGCTATATCAATGCAAAGGCTTGTGGTATGCCTAAGGACCGCGTGGAAGCGGCTATTAAAAGGGCGATGGGTAAAGACACTAGCAATTATGAGGAAATTACTTACGAAGGATATGCACCCCATGGAGTAGCATTGTTAGTAGAAACCGCTACCGACAATGCAACTAGAACGGTTGCAAATGTGAGAATGCATTTCACTAAAAGTGGTGGCAGTTTAGGTACGAGTGGTAGTGTGGCATTTACATTTAACAGATTAGGAGAATTTAAGGTTAAAAATTCTGGTCTAAATATTGAAGAGTTAGAATTAGAGTTGATTGACTTTGGCCTTGAAGAAATTGGTGAGGACAGTGAAGGTAATATTATTATCAGGGCAACTTTTACAGAATTTGGCCATATGGCAAAAGCCCTAGAAGAAAGAAAGATTGAAGTAATCTCTGCAGAACTTACTAGAATTCCAACGAATACCACCGAGTTAGATGAAGAATCGGCTCAAGACGTATTTAAATTGATTGATAAACTAGAGCAAGACGAAGACGTTCAGAAAGTGTATCACAACATGAAATAGGAGAATTAAAAATCCATCCTATACTTGGATTTCACCTTTCATAAAAAATACACAATTACCGCTCATTAGTACCCTGTCGCCTGCATTTTGACACCATAATTCACCGCCTCTTTTGGAGAGCTGTTTTGCATGCAAAGAATTCTTACCCAACTTTTCAGCCCAAAATGGTATAAGGGTTGAATGAGCCGATCCAGTAACAGGATCTTCAACAATAGTGCAATTAGGCATAAAGAATCTAGAAACAAAATCACAATCTTTGCCTGGAGCAGTTACAATAATTCCTATGACATCAATTTGATTAATAAAAGACAAATCGATTTTCAAATTCATCACTTCTTTTTCGGTAGCAACTTCCACCACATAATCCCGGCTTTTATAAACACCCAAGGGTTCCTTTATTCCTAGTCCTAATAAAAGTTGCTCAGGATATTCAGTCACT